>JABDRL010000110.1 GCA_013041765.1 Dactylosporangium sp.
GCCGCCCTCACGGGGCGGCCCACCGGCTTCGGGGTGAACGCGGTGCTGCTATGCGGCGCTGGTGGACTGCGGCTCGGTGGCGTCGGCCGCTGGCCCGGTTGCCTCGGCCGTCGGCTGGGTGGCGTCGGTCCGGCTCGCCTCGTCCTGGCCGTCGCTGCTGGGCTCGCTGTTGGTGTCCGCGTCGGGCTGCTCGGTGTCCTGGAGCTTGTAGCGCTCGGGGTTGTCGCCGATCAGCTCGGCTTTGCCGGTGGTGGTGAACTTGCGCATCGCGTTGGTGATGGCGCCGGGGCTGCGGCCGGGCAGGTGGATGGCTAGCCGGCCACCGGTCCAGCCGACGACGCCGCCGAAGGCGGGCAGCGGCTGCTCCCGCATCACCTTCTCGACCATGGCCTCCAACTCGCCGGGGCGTAGCTTCGGCAGCCCATTGGACAGGATGATCGGCTCACCGGGCTCGCCGCGCCGGACCTGCGGCATGGTGCGCCGGCACGTGCCGCAGTAGGCCGGGGTCTTCTGCCAGCAGCACTCGCAGACCTTGGGCATCTGGGCCTGGCAGCCGCGGCACAGCTTCGGCGGTTCCACCTCGGCCTGCTTGTCGCTGCCGCCCTCCTTGTCGCCGCCGTCCTGCTTGGCCTCGCCGTCGGCCGTGGTGTCCCCGTCGGTCGTGACCTTCCCGTTCGGCGTTGCCGTGCTGTCGGGCTGCGCGTCGGCGTCCGAGCCCGCGCTGATCTGACCTTCGCCAGACTCCGGCGTCTCGGTGACAAGCGGCTGCGGCTCGTCAGCCGGGTCCGGCGCATCGCCCAAGCGCGCCGGCTCAGTCGCCTCGTCCGGCGTTGCCGCATCGGTCTCGGCCGTGCCAGAAACGTCGGTGTCCGACTCGGTTGCCTGCTCGGCGTCGGTCGGCTGGCCGGCCTCGTCGGCGGCGAGTGCCGGGGCGGCGAACTGCCAGCGGGTCGGGGCGCCGCCGGCGGGGTCGCCGCCGACGTCGACCTTGACGATCAGGCCGGCCTTCGCCAGGTCGTTGATGGCCTTGTCGGTGGTCGAGCGGCTGCGGCCGGTGCGCTCGCTCAGCTCGTGCACGTTGCCGGGGCCGGTGTTCAGCGCGTCGAGCGTGCGCTGGGCACTGGGTGTGAGCTTGTCCATGGTGGATATGTCCTCTCTGGGTTGGTGTGGATGGGGCAAAGCCCGACCCGGGCTTGGGGTCGGGCTCGTCTGTGGTCGCGCGTGACCGGGCGAGTTGCGGCGTACGCCTATGCGGCCGGCGCCCCGGCGACCAGTACTGGAACCTCGGCAGCCGGGAGGAACTGCTGGTACAGCCGACGCAGGGCGGCGCGTTCGAGGTGGCGCACGGCGTTGGTGGTCCGGCCCATCACGGCTGCGACGGCGTCGCGGGGGTAGCCGTCGATGTGCCGCAGTTGGACGGCGCGGCGCTGGTCCGGGGTCAGCCGCGCGAGGGCGTGCATGAACGCCATCCCGGTCACCGCCTCGGACACCGTTGGTACGGGCGCTCCGAACGGGTCCGGGTTGGGGCCGGTCTGCTGTTCTTCACCCACGGTGTACGCCGCGCGGATGTAGCGGCGGGCCGACCACTGGTGGCGGGTGACCGCGCGGGCGGCCAGCCGCAGCATCGAGCCCACCGGGTCCTCGCCGATGAGGGTCGGCTCGGCCAGGGCGAAGCAGTAGGCGTCGTGGACGAGGTCGCCGACCGCGTCCCGGTCGCGCTCGCGCATGCGGACCGCGACGTAGCGGGTGACCGCGTCCAGCGTCAGTTGGTACAGCTCGGCGAACGCGGCCCGGTCACCGGCGCGGGCGCGCTCGACCAGACCGGGAGCGTCGAGGGTGGTGCGGCGGCTGGCGAGCGTGGGTTGGTGCGGTGTCGTGACCATGGCGGGGATTCCCTCCTTCACATCGGCGTGGGAACCCAGGCATGGCCCTGCGGCCACGCCCGGGGATGCGCCGTGCGTGGCGCGAGTCGGCTGGGCGATGGCCGGGGTTCAGCAACAGGTGGGCAGCGGGGTGCTCGTCACGCGGTGAGTGCGGCCTGCTCGGCGGCCGACAACTGGGCCGGGATGCGGCTCTGGCCCTGGTCGGAGTCGCGCAGCGCCCACCAGCGCAGCAGGGCGCGGCAGGCGGTGGCTTCGGTGTCGGCCGTCGGCAGCGGGTACACCAGGTGCGGGCAGGTGGTGCGGTGCTCGGGGTGGGTGTAGGCGGTGGCCTGCCAGCCGGCGTCGCCGAGCCGGATGTCCCCGACGAGCGCGCCGTAGCTGCGCAGCCCGTGCACCTCCGCGGCCACCTGGTCCGGGACCACCAGCCACGCCCCGGTGTCCTCGGCCGACAGCGCGACCATGCCCTTGCTCGGGTCGTACGGTTGCACCCAGAGCTGCCGGACCCGGGGGTCGCGGTACGGCGGCCGGTGGCGGCGCCAGACCGCGTACAGGCTCAGCAGCGCCTCGCGTTGGGTGTCGAAGCGTTCGAGCTGCTGCAGGATGCGGAACGCGTCGATGTCCAGGGAGTGCGGGTAGACGGTGGTCAGGTCGGTGATGGTCGCCGCGTGCCGGGTACAGGTCTGCCCGACGTGGGTCAGCAGCCGGGTCAGCAGTCTGGCGGTGGTGAGGAAGTCCTGATCCTTGCGGACCAGCTCGATGGCCAGGTGGGCGATCGGGTCGCCGGCGTCGGCGGTGGCGGTGTCGAAGCGCCACAGGTGGTCGGTCAGGGCGTCGTTGGTGGCGACCGCAATGGCGGTCACCGTCGGGTCGTAGGGCACGGCGGGGTTCTCCTCACGGCGTTCGGGCCGCCGCATCGGGCGGCCGGGAATGGGGCCGCCCGGCGTGGGCCGGGGCGCGTATCGCCGCTCCATCCGCCCGGCTGGTCAAGGCGGGGGTGGAGGGCTCGAACGGCGAACAGCCGGTCGCGAAGGCGACCGGCTGTTCTCAAGGAGGAATCGATGGGTGGTTAGGGCTGTGCTCCCACCGTGACGGCGAGGAGTTGGTGGCTGCGGCGCAGCTTGTTCAGGTACGCGCCGGCCTCGGCCAGGAAGCGCAGCTTGTCGGCCAGGGAACCCGAGGCGGGTTCCAGGAGCCGACCGTCGTCGGTGACGACCGCGTCGCCGGTGATGGCCTGCTGCCAGTGCACGACCGTGTAGGTCGCCTCCCCCGCCTGGTAGGCGTCCAGCTCGTACGGGTCGAGGTCGACCCGCGCGGACGGGTGGGAGTTGTACGACAACATCGCCAGCACGCGGGGCTGTTCCTCGAACCGGCGGCGGGCCTCCTCCAAGGTGACCTTGGTCGGGTTGGCCGTGTGCTGGGCGAGGTAGTCACCCCAGGGCTTGGCGGCCGGAGTGGTACGAACCACCTGAGCCCAGGTGCGCCACCGGTACACGGCGGCGGCGTTGGCTGCGGTGACCGCGGCGGTCAGATCGAGGCGGCTCTTGCGACCACCGGCGGCGAAGACGACCGCGCCAAAGCGGCGGGTTGCCTGCACCAGATGGCGAGCCGACCAGCGGCTGAACCAGCCGATGATCCGGCGACGGCGCACCGGGAACATAGTGCGCGGGGTACCGGCCGGCAGGTGGTGCCAGTCGAGGATCTCCGAGGCGGAGAACCAATCGATCGGCGTGTCGGCGGGCATGCAGACGATGACGGTACGGGCGGAGGTGGTGTTGGTGGACACGGCAGGGTGCTCCCTTCGCAGAACGCGGACAGCGGGGATCGACACCAGTGCCGTCGCCAAGATGGGACCGCTATGGACAACGCCAAGGGGCGAACACCAACCGACCCGAGAAGGGTGGGCTGAAACGGTGTTCGCGCGGGGACGCGAGCGGGATAGAGGTGGCGACGAACGGTGCAGGGATAAACAGATGTGCTGGGCACCGTAGCTTCGCCACCTGACAGGCCCAGCCCCGCCGGAGATGCCCGGCGGGGCTGTGACCTGCACTGTTAGAACTCGGCCCGCCAGCTGACAGTTCCTGTCAGCTCCGGGTGCGGCCACGCCCGAGGGCCCTCAGGCCGCGAGGTCGGCCTGGTTGGACAGGTCGAGCTGACCGCCGACCCAGTTGGGATTCGCCGCGGTGTTGCGGCCGTGGTCGCTGGGCAACTCCGGCAGCGACACCCGCTGCCACCCGTCGACCGGCAGCCACACCGCCCCGGCGGGATCGGTCTCGTGGGTGGCGGTGGCCACCGGCACCTCCGGCAGCCGCTGCCGCAGCGCCTGTTGCAGGTGCGACTCCCGCTCGGCATTGGGCAGCCAGAACAGGACGGGATAGGCCGGGCCGCCGGAGGCGGCCAGCCGCTCGTACGCCTCCAGCTTGCCAATGACGCGGGTCAATGGCTCACTGCCCAGATCGGTCTCCAGGAACCAGCCGACCGTGCGCCCGGCTGCGGTCCACAGCCCGTGCCCGTCCGGGCGGATGCGCATGAACTTCCCGGTGGTGGTGCGCTCGGACCACCACCGGTCCAACCGGACCCGGGCATCGATGCGGGCGGTGCACGCCAGCCGCACGAAGAACTCGTTGGTGGCGAGCAGGTGCGGCAGGCGCGAGCGCGCGGTCAGGCGGATGACCTGGTCGCGGTGGGCGCGCTCGGTAGGTGCCGGGCGGCCGGCGGCGCCGGCCATGAACCGGGCACCGTGCAGGCCCAGGACCCAGTGCCACGGCTCGGAGCCGCCGTAGAGGCGGGCGAACCGGAACCGGCCCAGCAGCCCGATCTCGTACAGCTCGCGCAGCCGGATCTGACAGGTCCGGATCGCGGTGTAGTGCAGCCGGTGTACCTGTCCGGTGGTCAGGACCTGGTGCTCGTCCAGCAGGGCGAGCAGGTTGCGGTCGCGCGGGGTCATGCGGTGGTAGAGGGCCAGCGGATACGCGGCCGATGCGGATGTGGGCATAGGCAGTCACCCCCATGGGGTAGAGAGGTACTCCCGGTACGGGAGTCTGGACGGGTGGATCATGCGGACCGGTTCACCGGTTCGCTGGTGGGCGGCCTGACAGCCGCCAAGTCCCTGTCTCGTGTCGGGGCTCGTTTCCCGAGCGCCCCAACACGAGCGACCAGCCGAGAACCCGTGCGAGCATCCAGACGAGGACGTCAGCCGGGATGCTGAACGCCCTCGACAGGCAACAAGCGGGTTGGGGTGGTCAACTCTTCGGTGTGGTCCGCCGGTGCAGCGCCTTGCGGGCTACCTGCTGCATCGGCGTGTCCTCCTCGGTCGGCCGGGCGTGCGCCGCGGCGACCCGTTGCCGGATCGCGGTGGCCTCACCCACCGCCTCCACCGGCGGGTTGGTGGTGAACGTGAACGCCGGCATCTCCCGGTTGGCCACCAGCAGCCGCGCCGAGGCGGTGAACACGTCCAGATGCGCCAGGTCGTGGTCGTCCAGCTCCGGCTTGGTGTGCTTGGAAAGCTCACGGGCGTCGTTCGGGTCGACGTTGAAGAAGATCTTCGACCGGGCGTTGGCGGAGATCGCGTCGGCGGTCTCCTTCGGCAACTGGGCCAGGTTCTGATGCGCCAGCACCAGGCCGAGGTGGAAGCCCCGGGCCTCGGCCAGCATGTCGTCCACCGAACCCGGAAGATTCAGAAAATTGTGACATTCATCTATATATAGGGTGGCGTCTCTGCGCTGATCCTCCGGTTGCGCGGCGCGGGCGATGGCGGCCTGCCAGGTCCGCGCCACGATCAGCGAGCCAAGGATGCGGGCGGTCTCCTCGCCCAGGACCCCTTTGGGCAGCCGGCACAGCAGCAGCCCACCGTTGAGAATCTTGGACATCTGGAACGAGGTGTGCGCGGTACCGATGACGTTCTTGACGAAATCCCTGAGCAGAAACGCCCGCAACCTGGCCAGGACCGGACCGATGACCTGGGCACGCATGCCCTCGTTCATCGAGTCGTACCAGGCCCAGAACCCCCCGAGTCCTTCCGGGTCGGTCAGATCGTGGGTGAACCTGCCCCGGAACGTGCGGTCGTTGAGCAGAGGCGGCACCAGGGACAGGGTCGGCTGGGCATGGCGCATCAACGTCAGGCACGACACGCGCAGGGTGTCGTCGATCCGCGGCCCCCAGTGCCGCTGGAAGATCTTCGAGAACACGCCGACGAGGTTGTCCACCGCCAGGTGCGCGTCCCCGCCATCGTCGAGCGGGTTGAAGCAGGCCGGGTTGGTCTGCTCCGGATCGATGATCGCGATCCGGTCGGCGTAATCGGCCGGCAGCCGGTTGAGGATGTCCAGGACGAGGTCGCCGCGTGGGTCGATGACCACCGCACCCCGGCGGGCGTGCACGTCGGACAGGATCATGTTGAGCAGCAGGGTGGACTTGCCGACCCCGGTCTTACCGATCAGGTGCACGTGCTGGCGGGCGTCGACCACGTTCAAGCCCACCGAGTGCCCGCCGATCTGGGATCGGCCCAACACCTTCACCCCACGTCCGCCCGACGGGGTGGCCGCCGGTGCCGGCATGGCCTTGGCCCTGGCCCGGTCCAGGCCGGGTACGGCGAGGTCCTGGGGCAGGGCGGCGAGGACCGCCAACTCTTCGACGGTGGCCAGGAAGCCGCGCAGCAGCCGCCGCGAGGCAAGCACCGCCACGGGGTTGGCCATCTTCATCCGCCGCAGCCGGTTGGGTCGGGTGTAGGTAGCCGCCGCCGAGGCGACGGTGTGCCCGAGCCCGGACAGCCGCGCCCGCATCTGGGTACGCCGCTCGTCCTCGCGCTGCCGATCCTGCTTGCTGCGCCGCTCACCCCCCGCACCCTTGCCGGTGGGCTCCGGCTCCGCGTCGATGGCCACCGCATACCGGATGGCGATCTCGAAGTGCGGTACCCGCACGGCCTTGTCCACCACCGCGTGCTGGCGAGCGTCGGTCACCGGGTCGCGCATCTCCATTCGGGAGGCGTAGGTGCGCGGCGAGGTGGGCCGGCGGGTGGGGCCGGGAAGGAAGGCGTCGAGCAGCCACAGGATCGGCTCGATCGCCAGCCGGGCCACGGTGTTGACCGCTTTGGCGGCCGGGTCCGTGCCGGGAGTCCCGGCGGGCTTCGCAGCGGCCCGGCGGGCGCGGCGTACTCGCCTCGGGGTGGCGGGGCGGGCCAGGATCTGCACGCAGGCGTGTTCCCGGTGCCGTACGCCGGCCCCGGCGGACAGCAGTGCCCGCAGCGGGTCGGCCTCGTGCTCGGTGCGCAGCGGCAGCGCATCGGTTTCCTGCGGCCACAACGCCCCACCGGCCTGCTCGGCGACCTGGTCCGGGATCGGTGGTCCGGCGGTCTCGTCGGTGGTGACCGTGCAGGCGGGCCACGCCGCCCGCACGGCGCTTTCCACGGCTCCGGGCGGCACGATGCCGGGCACCCAGATCCGGATCGTCAGGGTCCGGCCGCTCCAGGTGTACTCCCACGCCACGTGCGGGATGCCGAAGATCCGCCGTCGCCATACTGACGGGGTGAGGACCCCGGTCATCGTGGTCCACAGCGCGGCGGCCGATTCGGGCGTGACCTCCGGCGGTGCGGCGATGCTCACCCACCGGGCACCGGCGACGAGGCGGCGGTGCCGCCAGACCAATACCTGGTCGCGGCCAATGACATAGGTGACCAGGCCCAGTGCGGCGACGACGGCCAGCCACGGCCGCGCGAGCACCCAGTCCACCTGCGCCTGCCACGTCGGGCCGGTCATCACAGCTCACCGCCGATCCCCGTCGCCGCGAGCAGATGCTCATCGCCGGACGCCTGCGACCGAAACGGCACCCGCGAGCGGCCCGCGACCAGCAGGCCCTCGCCCCTGCCTGCCGACAGCAACAGCCGCGCCTCGCCGCCGGTCAAACCGAAGGCGTCGGTGACCGCGTCGATGGCCTGGGTCGCCTGGCGCATCAGCACCTGCGTGGCGGCGTTGGACACCACCGCCAGCCCCAGGTCCGTGCCGAGTACGTCGGCGGCGTCCTGGGTCACCACGGTCAACCCGGCCGCCCGCTTGCGGGCCGCCTTCGACATGCGGAACAGGAACCGGGCGCCTTCGCCGTCGCGCATGAGCAGCCAGGCTTCGTCGACCACGACCAACCGTCTGCGCCGGGTTCCCGGCGTGTCGCCGGCTGGCTGGTCGATGCGGCCCCAGATGTGGTTGAGGGCCAGCATCGTGCCGATGGTGCGCAGCTCGTCGGGTAGGTGCCGCAGGCTCCAGACGACCAGGTGGCCCTCCGGGCGGGTGCTGGTCGGTCCGTCGAACAGGTCCTTGAAGCTGCCCGACACCCACGGGGCCAGCCGGGCGGCCATCTGCTGCGCCGCCGGGTCCGGATCGGCCTTCAACGTCGCGGCCAGGTCGCGCATCAGCGGCGCCGGCCGACCCCAGGTGTGCGGGTCGTGGGTGATGCCGGCCGCCTCGTAAGTGGCGGTCATAGCCCGGTCCAGGGCTTCCCGTTCGGCCGGAGGCGGGACGGCCCCGAGCATCACCTTGATGATCGTGTGCAGGGTCAGTTGGTGGTCGCGGAACGTCGTCGGTCCGGTGTCGGTGGGCACGTCCAGGGGGTTGAGGCGTACCCCCTGCTGGCCGAGCTGGATGACGGTGCCGCCGACGTGGTTGGCCAGGGGTGTGTACTCGTCCTCCGGATCGATCACGCTGACCTCGACCTGCTGGTACAGCGACCGCAGCACGTCGAGCTTGACGAAGTACGACTTGCCCGCACCGCTGCGCGCGAGGACCACGCTGTTGTGGTTGTCCTGCGCCCACCGGTTCCACATCACCACCCCGTGCGAGCTGGTGTTCACCCCGTAGAGCACCGCCTCGGCGCTGACGTACTGGCCCGGAGCCGGGGCGGCCAGGTCGCCGGAGGCGAACGGAAACGCTGCCGCGAGGGCCTCGGTGTCGAAGATGCGCCGCATGCCCAGGGCGTCCACCCCCAGCGGCAAGGTGCTGGTGTAGCCCAAGTGGTGGCGGAACGTGGCCGGTTGCAGGTCCAGCAGCATCGACGCGGCGGCCGAACGTACCCCGGCCGCTGTCTCATGCAACTCGTCGAGGGCGCGGCCGTGCACGGTGACGTAGAACGCGGCGTCGTGCAGCTTCGCCGCACCCCGGGCCACCCGTTCGGACAGGTCGGCGGCGTCGGTGGCGGCGGCGTCCACGATGGGGTCGGACAACTTGCCCCGGTCGGCGTCGATGCGGCGGGTGGACTCCAGCCGGGCGCGCTGCTTGGTCAGCATCGGCGCGGCGAGCTGCGCCGGTACCGGCCGGGTGTGCACGGTGACGGTGACCCGCCCCGGGTAGGACAGCAGCGGCACCAACCAGGCCGGGCCGACCTCGGCCGGGAAGCCGCAGATGGCGAAGGTGGCGGCGTAGCCGTCGCCGAGCCGAACATACGTCGGGAAGATCTCTAGTACCGCTGGCGCCGGCGCCCCGTCCGACCTGGTGCTCGCGGTGGTGCTCGCGGTGGTGCGCGAGCGCGGGGACAGCAGCTTCATCAGGTACTCCTTGTGGTGATCGGGACGCCGGGTACGGCCCGGGGCCCGGGTGTCGGCGGGTCGTAGGGGTCGACCGCACTCGCGAGGGCGGCGGTGACCGCCCCGCCGTCGAGCGGGTCGGCGGCCACACCCAACGCGGTGAACGCCCGGACGGTGGCCTCCCTGGCGGGGCCGGCCGGCACCACCGTCAGGGCCTGGCGGCGCAGCGGATCGTGGGTCTGGTCGAGTTCCAGCAGGAATGCGGCGTAGTCGTCGGCTGCCGCGCGCAGCGCCTCGTGCGGTAGCCGGGGCGTGGCGTCGAGGACCGCCTGCGCGTACGGGGTCAGGTCATGACGTTGGGCGACCACCACGATCTGCGCTGGGCCGGTCAGCGCGTTGAGCCATTGCCCGAACCCGGCCAGCAGCGCCCCCTGTTCCTGCCCGGTGCGCAGTGCGACGTTGGTGGTGCCGCAGGCGATCATGGTGCAGGCGGCGCCGTCGACGGTCAGCGTGCCGTCGGCGGCGATGGTCGTGACCGGGGTCCGCAGCGGCGCCGGTGGCCTCGGCGGCCCGGTCGTCGCGACCAGCGGCTGCCCGCTGCGGGCGGCGCCGGGGGTTTGCAGCTTTGCCACCCGCCGCAGCGCGAGGCCGTGGCGCAGCCATAGGTCCAGCGGCAGCCCGTCGCGGCGGCCGAGGGCGACGACCACGGTCACCCCGGCGATCGGGATGGCGGCGATCACCCAGGCGATCGGGGGTAGCAGCGGCCCGAAGCGGGTGTAGGCCAGCCAGCCGGCGGCGGCAACCGTGCCGATGATGGCGAGCTGGCGAAAGGTCAAACCCCAGGCGATCTTGTCGGGAGTTCCGATGTCGGCGGGCACCGAGGCCCTGGGAAGGTCGTCGTCCATGGCAGCTCTCCTCGTCAGGACAGGTGATCAGCGGCGGCCGACCGGGATCCGCAGCCGGCGGGTGATCGACTGGACAACCACGGCGCGCAGCACCAGCCCGGCGCTGGACATCTGGCCGCCTCGGGTGACGTAGCGGGCGACCAGCTTCGGGATGTGCACGGTCACCCACAGCAGGCAGGCGGCGATGAACAGGTTGAAGGTGTCGGTGCTCGCCGTGGTCGGCCCGGTGCCCAGCAGCAGGATCTGCACGTTGCGGTCCGGGTCGAGCAGCAGCTCCACACCGGTGGAGAAGAAGATCGCTTGCAGGACCGGGGTGGCCACGCAGCCCAGCAGCGCCCGCCACCACAGCGCGGCAGCGGCCTGGGTCTGCGGAAGGGCGTGGCAGGCCAGCGCGACCGGCGCGACGCCAGCGAGGACGATCAGCGTGGCGATGCGGGCGAACCAGCCGACCAGCAGCATGTAGAACAGCACGACGATCAGCAGTCCGATCACCACAGCGAGCAGACCTGCGGTCGGATCGCGCATCGCCGAGACGATGCGGTCCTGGACGAACCCGACGACCTTCGTTCCCGACGCGGTCTTGCCGACCATGGCGGTCATGAGGGCGTTGGCCGTCTCGGTGAGCATCTGACACAGCTCGACGCCGAAGTTGGCGATGACGAAGCCGAACACCAGTCGCGGCAGCAGGTCTTTGGCCTGGTATCGGATCTGGAAGGTGCCGTGCCCCATGGCGATGGCCCCAGCGGCGATGATCGCCAGTACGAACGCGGCGTTGACCACCACGACCGAGCGGTCCACCAGAGCCTGGACCTGCGGGAAGCCGGTGACGTCCGGGGAGGTGAAGAACGTGGCGGTCAGGAACGAGACCAGCCCGCCGAGCATGCCGGTGACATGCTTGGCGAGCCAGTCGATCAGGCCGTTGTACAGCCAGTCGGTCATGACGGTGGCCCGTCAGCCGCCGAGGATGTCCTGCAGCACCTGCAGGATCACCGGGGCGAGCACCGCCAGGGCGTAGCCCGCGAGGGCCGCCTTGAAGTTGCCCTTGGCCTGTTCGGCCTGGGCCGGGTCTCCCCCGGCGGTCATGTACCGCAGACCCCCGATGACGAGGAACAGGGTGGCCACGGCCGCCAGGATTCCCATGATCCACAACTTGAGGCCGTCGATGACCTCGGGAATGGTCTTCGCCGCCAGGACATCCGGCGCCGGTGCGCCGAGCAGGTCCCCAGCGACGGAGACGATGGTGTACGCGTGCATGAGCGCATCTCCACGGGGCTCGTGGGACCGCCTCGGCGGGAAAGGCTCGGGCGTGCTGGCCGGTGGGGGCGCTCCTCCCTACGTCGTGTGCGAAGGTTGGTGGTCAGTACGCCGTACCGGATCGCGGCCAGTCGCCCGAGGCCGTGCATCCCGCCGGGGCGGGCATGCCATCAGCGGCATGCACCCGCCCAGACCGCCGCTGTCAGCCCCCACGAACTCCCCGGCAAGCTGACCGAAGCTGACAGCAGCTAACGCCGCAGCTCACGATGCAGACGTCGTCGGCAGGATCGGAATCCGCTTGGCTGGGATGACCCCTGTCCGCAGGGCCGAGCCGCACGAATTGTCCGACCCCAATACCGCCAGCGTGGTAATTCATTTGTCTGTATTGCTGTGCTCAATAGGGTGGTTTCGATCGTGCGTCGCCAGTCCGGTCGGCAACGTCGGCCGTCCAGGGTACGGCCCCGTTCCCTGTTGCTGCACGTGTCGGTCCTGTTGGCGCTCAGCGCCACCTGTGCCGCCGGTCTGGGCGCAGCGCTCTGGCTGGTGCTGGGCCGGCCGGTCCTGGCGGTCCGGCAGAGCCGAGCGACACCGGCGCCTACCTCGGCGACCGGCGCGGCGGTCTCTGGCGTGCCGGTCCTCAGCACCGGCGAGCGGTTGGAGAGCCTGAAGCTGGTCCTCGCGACCGTTGGTGGGATCGGAGCTGTGGTGGCACTGACCGTGGCCTATCGCAGGCAGCGCGACAGCGAGATCGCCGAACACCGCGAGGACACCCGCCTGTTCACCGATCGTTTCGGCCATGCAGCCGACCAGCTCGGCAGCGCCCAGGCCGCCGTAAGAGTCGCTGGCGTCTACGCCATGGCGGAGCTGGCTGACGACTGGAACGAGGGCCGCCAGATGTGCATCGACGTCCTGTGCGCCTATCTCCGTATGCCCTACGATCCCGACCAGCACCGCGAAGGCGACCGAGAAGTGCGCCGCACGACCGTGCGGGTCATCCGCAATCACCTGCGCCCGGGCTGGAGCGCCGTCAGCTGGAGCACCAACCGGTTTAGCTTCGAAGGTGCGGTGTTCGACTGTGGTGATCTCTCCGGTGCGCGCTTCCTCGCCCCTGGCAGCGTTTCCTTCCACGCCGCCACGTTCGCCAGCGGAAGCTTCGAGTTCAACAGGGTTGTGTTCGCCGCACCGACCTGGTTCACCCGGGTCCGATTCGCCGGGGCAAAGATCGGCTTCAACGAGGTCCAGTTCGCGACCGACGAGATCCAGTTCGACGATGCGATATTTTCCGCCGGCATCGTCGATTTCCGCCATGCCCGTGTTCCATCTGGCCAGATCACCTTCGCTGAGGTGACGGTCCTGCCGACAGCGGCGGTCGAATGGGGGCCGTTTCTGCCGATTCCTACTAGTCCCGAGGCCGCTGCGGCAACCAGCCACAGCCAGTCACGCGGCGTCAGGCTTCCCAGTCCGCGCCGATCGCGTCGACAGAGAAGAAACGCACGATGACACCAAGATCGGCGACAGGGCCCAGCCGGAGCCCCTCCCACTACACCTGGTCATGGTCGGGGTCATGGCTCTGCACCGACCCCGACGCCTCGGTCCGGGCCACCGCTGTGTTCCGAGACCAGGGTCGGCATCAACCGCCGCTCGACGCGCGGAACGGCGAGGTCACCTCGGTGCAGCGCGGCCACCAGCTTGCGCTCGGCGCGCTTGCGTCGCATCCGGATCACCGAGCCGGGCTGGCCGGACTCGGCGGCGATCTGCTCGATGAGGACGTCGCCGACGCGGGTGGAGCCGATGAGGTCGGCCTGCGCGGCGGTGATGATGCGGGCTGCGACCGCCCGGCCGAGAATCAGATCGGGGTGGCCGTAGGGGCGGTACGGCGTGCGGGAGCCGACCGGCACGTCCGGCGGCAGTTCGAGCAGGTCATCGACCCGGCGGGCCTTGAGTCCGGCCCGCCACGCGGCCCAGCACAGCCGCAGCCAGACCCGCGGCGGGTGCAGGTCGCCGGTGCGTAGCTCGTCCAGGAACCCGGCGAGCAGTTCGGAGTCGATGTCCTCGGCCAACTTGGCGTACCCGGCCGACAGGCGGGCGGCCATGCGGGTCAGGCCGGGCATGGCCACGCCGACCGCGCCGACGACCCATCCCGGCCCCCACGTGCGGGCCTGCTCGGCCAGTTGCCGCCACACCGCGTCCACGGTGGCGCTGTCGGTGCCCCTGGCGCGTAACAGGTCGCGTAGCTCGTCCAGGGCGAGGTGCTGGTCGGGTAGCCCGAGGATCGGGCGGGCGTCGAATGCGAGGGGTGCGGGTCGGCAGACCAGCAGCCGGAAAGCGTCCTCGGCGACGGTCAGGGCGGTGCGGCGCATAGATGGCTCCTGAAGAAGCGCTGCCCCACGGGGTGTGGGGCGGAGAACCCCATTGGGGCACCGGGGCCTGTCACCACGAGGCGTTGTCAGATGCTGTCAGCTCCGGATAGATCGTGACAGGTTCGCCAGCTGACAGGTCCGCCTCCGGCCAGGTGCTGTCAGGCCGGCGTGCAGTTCGTACCGCCTGTCAGCCCGCGTCTGGGAGGTGTCAGTACGCCCACCGGGTGCGGGGGCCACGCACCCATGACCGAACCCGAACCCATCCGTGTGCCCGCTCCGGACGCCATCGGCGACATCGTCCCGGGCGACCCGCCGGTGCCGATCACCGTCTGGTACGTATCCGCCGCGCGGACCGGCGAGACCATGTCCATGGCGCTCGCCGAACGACTGATCATCAACTTCACCCACGGCCGGCGGCTGGTCATCGACCTGTCCGTCGGCGACCAGATCGCTCGCGCGGCCAGCACAACCCGACGCCGCTACACGCGGCACACCGCCCAGGACCTCGACGCCGGCACCCGCCGGGGCGAGCTGATCGTGGCCGGCTGGCCGCAGCCGCACACCCAGCCGGAGGCGTTCCTGGCCGACTGCGCGACCAGGGTGATGGCCGGCGGCTGCGTCGCCATCGTGCTCCGGGCCGGTGCGCTGACGGTCAATCAGCTCCTCATCGGCGCCGCCCGCGCGGCCGGGCTGACCTACCTGCAGCACATCGTGGCCGCGCACGAGCTGAGCGACCGGCGTGGGCAGCTCCGGACCGACGGCACCCACCTGCCCGTGCACAGCGACGTGCTGATCTTCTCCAGCTCGCTGGGCGCCCGCTCGGGAGCTGCCGATGGTTGAGCACCTTCCGGTCACCTCGGTCTGGCTGACCTGCCAGCGTCCGGCCCGCGAGCAGCGGCGCGGCCGGTACGTGGCCGACACCTCCCGGCACCCGGCGAAGATGCTGCCGGACGCCGCCGTGCACGCCATCACGGCGTACACCGCCCCGGGCGACCTGGTCATGGATCCGATGTGCGGGGCCGGCACCACCCTGGTCGAGGCCGTCCGGTCCGGGCGCGACGGCATCGGGGTCGACATCGAACCCAAGTTCACCGCCATCGCGCAGGCCAACCTCGCCCTGGCCGCCACGCACGGATGCACGTCGTGGGGGCAGGTGGTCACCGGCGACAGCACGAACCTGGCCGCGTTGCTGCCGGCCAGCTCCCACGGCCAGGTGTCGCTGGTGCTCACCTCTCCGCCGTACGGGCGCGCGACCCACGGCCTGGTCCGGACCGTACCCGGGGCCGGGGTCGACAAGCGCGACCACCTCTACGGCGACAAGGGTGTCGGTAACCTGGCCTACCTGGGCTGGAACCGGCTGCTGGAGGGGTGGCGGCGCATCGTTGCCGGCTGCGTGCGGGTGTTGCGTCCCGGTGGGGTGTTCGTGTTCACCGGCCGCCCGGTCCGCCTCGCCCCCGACGATCTGATCGACCTGCCGGGTGAGCTGTTCACGGCGGCCCTGTCGGTCGGGCTGGAACCGGTGGAGCGGTGCGTGGCCATGCTCGCCGCCGTCCGCGACGGCCAGCTCATTCACCGGGCCAACATGTTCGGGCTCATGGCCGTGCGCAAGGCCCGGACCGACGGTATCCCCGTCTCGCTCGTGGCCCATGAAGACGTGTACGTGCTGCGCAAGCCGCGTGACCGGCTCCGGCCTGTCGCCAAGGCCGGTCCGCAGCACCACATGACGCCTGCTGAACGTCGCTGACCTGCGACGTCAGGTCACCCGGCGTTGCTGACAGGTCCGGTCAGCAACGCCGCACCTCGGCTGGCCTGGGCTGACAGGTCATCGAGTTAGCCTCGCGGCACACCTTTTGTTCGCACCACCCTCGCTGACCTGTCAGCCTCGCCGCGCGCCGGCAACCTGCCCACCCCTCCGGGGTCGGCCGCCCGACGCTCGGGCTGACAGCACACCAGCACCATCTCCAGCACGGTGATCACCCCGCACGCCCGAGCGGCGCGCGAGGCGACCCAGCACATCCGGCGTACCCGCCAGGGCGGCCACCACCGGTGGCCGCCCTATTCGTCATGCCCAACCGAAGGGATCCCATCGTGCTCAAGAACGCCTGGTACCTGATCACCCACATCGACTTCTTCGACGCGGTCACCAAGCTCCCGCGTCTGGCGGACGCGCCCGACCTGATGGTCACTCTCGACAAGTTGTTCGGCGACGAGGGCTGCATCAGCGCCGCCCACACCGCCACAGCCGTCGAGGTCATGCTGCGCATGGCCGAGCACCTGTCCACCGCTATCCCCTACGGCCGGCACGTGGCCGTGGCCGACTGCGACCAGTTCGCCCGGCTACTCAACGGCCTCAACCTGCTGCTGGCGTACGTCGCACAACTGTCCGCCCGGCTGGCCCACCAGGTCGACACCGCCACCGGCGCCGACCTGTCTGCCCTGTCCGCCGACGAGCGGACTGCGCTGACCACGGCCCTGGCCACGGCCAGTTGCCGGCTGGAGGAGGCCGCCGGGCTGTTCAAGGAGGCGCACCTGGCCGCCGGTGACCGCGCCGCCATGCACGCCCGGCGGCGGTGAGCCAGCCGCGCTCGGCCACGCGCTGCGCGCCGAAGCCCCGCATCACCAATCACCGAACTGGCCACCCCACGGCGACCGGCACCTCACGTCGGCTCCGCTCAGGCGCCGCCCGCCCCGGGCGGCGCCTGCTTCGTCTCACACAGGAAGGAGCGCCGCGATGGCGCACGAAATCGAGCAGTTCAACGACGGTACCGCCGCCTTCTTCTCCAGTCGGATCGACGCATGGCACCGGCTCGGCACCGTCACCACCGGCTGCCTGACCGCCGCGCAGGTCATGGACGTCGCCTTCCTCGGCGGCTGGGACGTGCGCAAGGAGACCGTGCAGACCGTTGCCTCCGGCGCGGTGGTCCCCAACCGGTGGGCCACCACCCGGCTGCACCCGAAGACCGGGCGGCGGGAAGTGCTCGGCATGGTGGGCAAGTCCTACCAGGTCGTGCAGAACGAGCAGGCGTGTGACCTGCTCGACTTCATCGTCGACGAGACCGGCGCCCACTTCGAGACCGCCGGCAGCCTGCGCGGCGGCCGGGAAGTGTTCGTGACGATGAAACTGCCCGACAGCATGCGCATCGCCGGCAAGGACGCCCTGGATCTGTACCTGGCCATGTGCACCTCCCACGACGGCTCGCGCCTGGCCCGGGTCCTGGTCACGCCGGTGAGAATCGTCTGCGCGAACACGCAGGCCGCGGCGTTCGCCAACAATGTCGGCGAGTACGCCCTGCGCCATTCGGGCGACATCCTCGGCAAGCTGACCGAGGTGCGCGAGGCGCTGAACCTGGTGCCGGTGTACCTGGACCAGTTCCAGGCCGAGGCCGAGAAGCTCATCGACAAGCAGCTCGAATGGGACCAGCTCCAGCGCATCGCCGACGAGCTGTGGCCGCTGGACGACGACGACAAGGAAGCGGCGTTCCTGAAGAAGCTGGCCCGGGACCGGGACCTGAAGTACCTGTTCGAGGAAGCTCCCAGCCAGGCGCAGATCCGCGGTACGGCGTGGGCCGGCTACCAGGCCGTCACCGAGTGGCTGGACCACAAGCAGCCCGCCAAGAGCGACTACCACCGCGCCAACAAGGTGCTCGCCGACGGCACGGTGACCGCCATCAAGAAGCGGGCCTTCGACCTGGTCCTGGCCACCTGACAGCTCCCAACCCAGCCCTGGCACGGGCGTGGACGCCTGCGGTGTCCGTGCCCGTGCCGGCGCATCCCCACACAGCGCGGCGGCCGGCACCTCCGTCCCCGCGCCCCGTCACGCACCCACCACAGGGAGATCACCATGTCGTCGTCGGACGCACCGACCACCACCGTGACGGTCCGGTCCGCAGCCGATCTGGCCTGCGTCGTGCCGTACTTCATCGGTTTCCACCCGGCCGAGGGCAGCGTCGTCGTCATCGCCTTCGCGCACGCGCGGATCGTCTTCGCCGCCCGAGCCGACCTCCCCAAGGCCGGCGCCCCGGCAGCCGAGGCCCATCGCCTTGGCGAGCACCTCACCCCGGTCGTCCGCCAGCAGCAGGCGGTCACCGACGCCGTGCTCATCGGCTACGGCGAAGCCGGCCACGTCGACCCGGCACTGCGCGTCATGCAGCAGGCGTTCACCGCCGCCGAGGTCCCGATCCGGGACCTGCTGCGGGTCACCGGCACCCGGGTGTTCACCATCACCTGTCCCAACCCGGCCTGCTGCCCGCCGCAGGGCACCCCGTTCGACCCGGCCGCCTCACCGGTCGCCGCGCAGGCCACCGTCGCCGGTCTGGTCGCCTTCCCTGACCGCAACGCCGTGGCCGCCCGGTTCGCGCCGGTCGACGGTGCCGCCCGCGAGAACATTCACGCGGCGACCCAGCGGGCGGTCACCCGGCTGAGGTCGCTACTCGACGCCGGCCACACCGTCATCTGCGAGACCGGGGTGCGTGCGGTCGAGAACGCGCTGCGCCAGCACGACGCCGGGCAACGACTCACTGACGACCAGGTGGCCTGGCTGACGGCGCTGCTGACCCGAACCTCGGTCCGCGATCTCGCGGTGGAGTTGACCCAGCCACACGAGGGACACGTCACCTTCTGGGCCGACGTCACCCGCCGCGCGCAGCGGTCGCTCGCTGCGGCACCGGCAACCCTGCTCGCGCTGACCGCCTGGCGCTGCGGCAACGGCGGCCTCGCCGCCATGGCCGCCGACCACGCCCTGGAGGTCAACCCCGGCTACCAGCTCGCCGGCCTGCTCCTGCAGGCGCTGGACGCCGGACTACCGCCGTCGACGTTCGAGCAGGCACCGACCGGCGAGGCGCACTGACGCGCTGACCGCACCAATACGCCCTCCGACCGGCCGCAGGCCGGCACCAGCGGGCAGGCGTGATCACACCCCCTCGGCCGGACGCCCGTGTGACCCGCACGGCGTCCGGCACTCGCCGTCCGGCGCGGGAAACCGCGCACCAACACCGAACAGGAGCACACCATCGTGGACCCCATCCGAAGCATGCTGCTCGCCCTGGCCACCCGCGCCGAGGAAGCCTGGCTGCGTTGGCACGCCGGCCGCGCCGCCGTGCGCGCCCGCGATCAGGTCCCGGGTCGTACCGAGGCGTTCGCCCACCACGTGCAGGCCAACTTGTGTCTGCTGGCCGCGATCAGCGCGGCGGACCTGCCCACCGGCTTCAAGATCTACGACGTTAGCCTGTCGAAGGACCCGCATACCGCCGCCCGGCAGCTCCGCAAGATCGTCGTCGCCTACTACCCCAGCGGCCCGATCGAGACTGAACAAGAAGCCGCCCGACTGGCCTACAAGGCGGCCTACGCCGAGTCGATCACCGACCAGGAGCAGCGGTACGTCGACCTCTTCGCCGCCCTGCCCGCCGCCCGACGCGACAAGATCATCGAATTGGTCGAGGACCGCGCCCGGTATCCCCGTGAGCGTTGACGGCACCATCCGCCGCCGGACGGCGGGGTGAGCCACCACGGCGTACCCCGCTGCCGGTTCCCCTCCTTCCCGCCCGGCCCGCCCGATTCCGGGCGGGCCGTTGCCATGACCTGAAGGGACAACCCGCTCACGACGGCGTACCTCGGCGAGCACATCGACCACTGCCTCGACCCCGACCGCGACTGACCAATCCAGCACCAGGCCCACCCGGATTCCCCGGGTGGGCCTTGCCGTATGCACAGGGAGGAACCCGATGTACCAGAGCACCCCGTTGGGCCAGCTGCGGTTGCCTACCGCCACCGGCGACATCCCGCTGCGCATCCACCTCGTCACCCGGCTGCCCCAACCGGAGGACACCGCCTCGATCCCCACCGACCCCGGGCAGCCGGCCTATACGGCAGTCACCGTCTTCGCCGAGGTCGGCGACCGCGCCCTCGACCTGGAAGTCCACTGCGAGCACACCACCGTCGCCGACCTACCCACCGACATCGACCACCTGGTCAGCGCCGAACCGGTCGCCGGGCTGGTCACCGAGTACCGTGACCGGCTCGCCGCCCTGGCCTTGGACCTAGCCGCGCTGGGCCTTGCCACCGGCGATGGCATCGCGGTCGCCCTCAGCGACGACGACCTGGGATTCCTGGTCCACTGCCTGACGCTGGTGCAGCGACGCTGGCGGGAGGCGATCGACGACGCGCAGGCCGCCGCCGACCGGCCCCGCCGCGCCGACCCGCCCCGGTCGGGGTTCATGGACATCGAGCCGACCCCCGCCGGGTACCGGGCCGCCGCCGACATCTTCGCCACCGAACTGGCGCGGGTGCAGCAGCTCCGCCAGCGGTTGGCCCGGCTGCTCGACCACACCCACGACGCCGCCGACCAGGACGGTGAGCTGCGATGACCGCCGAAAGGTCGCCGTCGTCCGACCAGGGAGTGCTGCCCTGGGTGGCCTCCGCCCCGCAGCCGCTACTGACCGTCACCGGCGACAGCGCCGTCATCACGCCGGTGCGGTTCGTATGGCGCGGCACGTACTGCGGCTGGTGCCGCCAGTACGCGCCGCTGTGGACCGACGGCGGCACCATCGAGCTGGGCATCCGCGTCGGGCTGCCGCACCGGCGGGCGCAGCAGGAAACCGCGCACTGGTACCAGGTCTGGCGGCCCGCCGCCGTGCCGGTGGTTCCGCCCGACTGTCCCAACCCGGCCTGCCGTCGTCCCGCCACCCGGATGCTCGCCGAACAGGAGGTGCCCACCGGATGGCTGACCGGCACCTGGCGGTTGTCGATCGGCCCGTTCCCGATCGGCGACTGGCTGGATGATCGCTGCCCGTCGCCGGTGCACCCGGACACCTACCGGCTGATGGGCCAGGCGCGGTCCACGATGCGATCCACGCATCCGGACCTGGCCGCCGCCGCTGACGCCTACACGGCCCGCCAACACCACCGGGCGCAACGGGACTGACCCCACCACCCGGCACACCCCTACCGCGAAACCCGCGCCCCCGCCACCGGACCCGGTGGCGGGGGCGCCCGCATGCGCACACCACGAACCAGTACGAAGGAAGGGACATCACCGACGTGTACACCATCGACCAATGGATCCGGGACTCCTACGGCCTGCTCCTGCACACCGACCGGCCCGCGTGGCGGCTGATGTCCGCCGCCGGCCTGCGGGCCGCCGCCCACGCCGCCGGCTTCATCGCCGCCCTGGACCTGACCAACCGCGAACTCATCGCCCAACTGACCACCAACGGCCAGGACCCGAGCGACCCGGTCGTGCAGATGCTCGCCGCCGCCCGCGACGCGGCCTGGCAGGCCATCACCGTGCTGGCCGCCGACGCCCACCGACTCGGCTGCACCAGCCTGCCCTCCGGTCCCCACCCCGACTGGGCACCAGTCTGCGTACGCACCGAGGCGGTCGGCCCGAAGCTGTACCCGGCCCTGGCCAACGACGCCGACCCGTCCGCACCGCCCCGGTTCGCCCGCACCACCGCCGAACGCATCACCGGCGATCTCGCCGCCCGCCCAGGGCAACACCTCCGCGTCCGCCTGGCCGGCACCGTGCACAACCTGGCACGCGCCGAACCGACGATCGTCGGCCCGGACGAGCACACCCCCGACGACGACGGGCTCTACACCCTCACCGCCCGCGGCCTGGACTGGCGACGGGTCCGGCGGTGACCGGCCCCGACCTGCCACCGGTCCTGGTCCGGCTGCGCCACCGCCCACTGCTCGGCGGGCTCGTCGCGCCGTAGATCACCACCCGCACCCCGGACAACCGGTACCGCCTCGGCGCCGCCGGTGCCGGTGCCGCCATGCACCCCGAATGCTTCGGCTACGCGGCACCGACCTGGCGCAGCCGGCCGAACCACTCCAGCGGGTCAAGCCCAACGACCACCGCGCCGCCGGATCGGGCGGCACAAACACGAAAAGCGGCCCGCCAATCGGCGGGCCGTCATCGCTTGTTGGACCCGGGACGCCTCGCCTGAGAAACGCGCGTCCCGGGTTCTCTCGTAGAAGAGAGGACTCCAGTGTCCATGCTCGCTGCCCTCGTCGCTACCGCGGCGCTCGGCTTCGTCGCGGGCCGGCTCAGCGCCCGCCCAACGAGCCGAGCCCTCCGTACCCAGATCACCGACCTGTCCGAGCAGGTCCGCACCCTGGAGGGCCTGCTGCAGGTGGCCCACCACATCGCCGGACACGACCGGCTCACCGGTCTACCCAACCGCTACTCGGCCGCGCAGGTGTTCCTCCTCCGTGAGCTGCACGGCCAGCCCACCATCGTGATCTTAATCGACCTCGACCGGTTCAAGTGCATCAACGACACCCACGGCCACCACATCGGCGACGACCTGCTCCGGACAGTCGCCGAGCGGCTGGTCGCCATCGCGAAGGCGCACGGCGGCACCGCGGCCCGGCTGGCCGGAGACGAGTTCCTGCTCCTGCTGCCCGCTGACGACAGTGATCCCGCCACGCCGGTCGTGGCGACACTGGAGGCGGTGTCGCAGCCGGTCACGCTGCACACCGACGACGGCGAGGTCACCGTGCGGCCGTCCGCCAGCGCCGGCATCGAGGTGTTCGACGGCAGCTACGGCTCGTTCGACACGATGCTGCACCACGCCGACATCGCCCTGTTCCACGCCAAGCAGCAACGGGGCATCCACTGCATCTACGGACCCGAGATGCGCATGCCCCGCAACGCCAGCCGGCATGGACCGCGCCGACGCGACGAGCACCCCACCGACGACCAGCCCGGCGGGGAGGCGACGGCATGATCGAGCAGGACATGGCGTGCGCGGTATGCACCTACGCCCTCAACGCCATCGACACCGACGACGGCACGCTGACCTTCGAGCACCCCGTCGCACCCACCGACGGCGACCACGACCCGGTACCCGTGCCGACCTGGCACCTGCCCGAGGTGTACCGGCGCTGCCACCTGTGCAGCGTCAACGAACCCATCTGGGAGTACCGAACGCCGGAGATCGAGGCCCTCGCCATCGGCGGCACCCGCCCGGTCGCCCAGACCTACAGCACCCAGTGGCACGCCTGCCTGCCGTGCTCGCGACTCATCGAGGCCAAAGATCACCTTGCCTTGACCCGCCGCAGCATCGCCGTGATCGGCTGGCACCCGACCGAGCCGGGCGCCCGGATCCTGGCCGGCATCCACCGCGCCATCGTGCTGACCCGCAAACCCGGCCGCACGCTGCTCACCACCGGAGCGTGGACACCGGCACCGGTGAAGGCCACCAGCCTGCCCAAGGTCCGCGACCGCCTCGCCGGGCTGCTCGGCGGACCCGTCCGGTTGCCGGCCCCGCTGCACCGCGCACGGGGGCTGGTGGCCGAGGGCCTCGACCAGGCCCGGCTGTACTGGATCGATCCGCAGTTCACCGGATTGGTTGCGCAGGTCCTGACCGATCTGCCGGACACCGCCGTGACCGAGCGGATCGTACCCGCCGGCAGTGGCCTGCTGGCCTGGTCGGCGCCGGTCGACCACCGACACCGCCTCACGGCCGCGTCGTGGACCGCCACCGCCGAGGGGTGGCAGGTGGCCTGCTACCGCAGCCTGGGCCTCGACCTGCCGCCCGCCGACCTCGAGCCGGTACGGCACGAGATCGGCTGGCTGGTCCCCGTGCACGTTGTCCGGCTTCGCCGCAAGGCGCTGGTCAACGGCGACGATCCCCTCGCTGCGCTCGTCGCATCGTGGCTGATCATCGCCCAGCAGCTAACGCGAGCCGAGCCAGCGACGGTCGACCCACCGATCCGGCGGGCGTACGCCCGCACACACCGGCCACCGCCCGAGGTCCATCTCGTACGGATTAAACCGGGTACCCCACGCCCCGCCCCGGCCACGGCAGTCAGTGATCGCACGCCCTCGGGCCGCGCCAAGCCCGATCACCGGTTCTGGGTCAGCGGCCACGAGCGCAACCAGGCGTACGGTCCCGGCCGCAGTCTCCGGAGAAAGATTGATATTGACCCATTTTTGAAGGGGCCGGAGGGAGCGCCGATCAAGGCCAGCACTACCGTGCGGATCCTCGGCACCAGTCGGAGACTGCCCGTCGAGCGCAGCGGCCGACCATCGATCGACGACGGCTCAACGGATTAGCTGGAGCGGGCCCCGGGGACGATGGATCCATGCCCCGGGGCCTCCGGCACGCGCGGCGGCCCTTTTCGCGTTTACGGCTCGTTTCCGGCCGAGGAACAGGCTGGACGCTGACGTCCTCCCAGGGCACTGGCCAGGGCATCAGCAACTGTGGAGCGCGGCGATGATCTCCTGTTCGGCGCCCCGGACAGCGAGTATGAGGTCGTCCAGCAGCTGCGGTGGCACGGTGGTGCCGAGGCTGGCTGCTCGTACGGTTTCGCGCAGTACGGATGCGCTGTGCTCAGCGAGCGGGAGTTGGCCGCCGAGCGCGAGGATGTCCTGGGCGGCGTAGGCGTCGGCCGCTTCGACGACGATCCGCTCGATCGTCCGGCCGATCGACCGGAGATCACGGGCGTCACTGGTGAGACTGGCGGCGGTGAGACCGAGCCGGATGTGGAACACCGTGTGGCCGGGGTCGGGCTCCAGCCGCAGGTACGCCTCCCGCATGGCTGCGGTCTCCGACAAGGCTGGTTGTCCAGCCCAGGTACGGCAGAGGACCGTCAGGCACGCGGCGACTGTCTGCTCCCACACGGTGGAAGCCGTCGTGGTGTCGATGAGGCGGAGCGCCTCGGCGTGGTCTCCGACAGCGCTGTGGGCCACGATCGCGATCTGGCGACCGTCGAACAGCCGCTCACCGATGCCGCGATGCTGCTCGGCCTGTGCGAGCACTTCAGACCACCGACCGGCACGGCAGCGGGCGCGGAGGCCGTCGGCGAGCAGGACGGTCCAGAGCCACTGAACGACGGCCTGGTGATCGTCACCGGATCGCACGACCCTCGCGAGGTCGACCTCTCGACCGTCGATGCTGGCCGTGGTCAGCGCCTTCGCAGCCTGGAACATCGAATGGTGCACCCGGTACGCGGCATTGCCGTGGCCGTCGCGGGTGTGTAGTCGTCCGAGATTGATCAGGGGTTGGAGGGCAAGCTTCGCGGTGGCCTGCTCGTACGGGCCGGCGGTGGCAAAGGCGTCGAACTGGCGCCAGCACAGCTCGCGGGCGGAGTCGGGCATCGCGCAGTCGGAGAGGATCAGCGCGGCGAGGTTGAACTGTTGGTAAGAAACATGTCACCAGCCGCAACCGGAGATGGTCGTGCCGGCCATCATGAGGAGCCGATCGGCTCGCGAAAACGGTCTACACGAGTCTGCGCTCAAGCGCTCTGAGGCTGTCGTTCATCTGCGTGATCTCATGTCCAAGACTGCTGCCGAACCTAGACGACCGCAGTTCGCCAGCTACTTCGCCCAGAATCGTTGTATTTTTTTCGTGCTGTCGAGCGACAGCGTCGACAATCATCGCGTTTCCCGAACGGATAGTGTCCCCTAGACGGTCTACTGCGTCTTGAAGCGAAGAGAAACCGGAGATTACTGCAGCCGTCGTTCGGCGTTGCTCGTATATGGATGCGAACTGAAAGTCGGTTTGGGCCTCATAGACCGTTTTTCTGAAGCGATCAGCGACTGCCCCTCCGGCGCGTGATCGTCCGATTTCAGTGAATCCGGTCGGGATCGGCTCTGCCGTAACATGCCCCAGCTCGGGAGTATCCCGAAGCCGTTCTCGTAGTGACTCGTGCCGACGAATGACGGCAAGAAGCCTCTCCGCGCTGAGTCGGTACTCGTTGAGCGCCCCGAGGCCGATTTCGACCGTTTCCCAGAACGGCGTATACGCCGACCTGCGTTGGTGTTTGACCGCCAACTCCAACTTCGTAGTAGCGGTCTCCAACTGCACGAGGGTGGCGCGATAGTGCTCGGCAACGAGGCGGGGCGAGGAAACAACATCGTTTTGCAGTGCTTTCAGCTCCTCCGTCCTGCGAGCCTGTTCTCGTGTCGCTTGCTCGCGTTCCCGCTGTATTTCGGCCATCCGTGCGCGCTCCTGCGCCTCGGCGGCGTGGCGGTTTATCTTGTGCGACCAGATCATCCGGTTCACCAGAAAAGCTACGAACGGAGTCGCGATGCCGAGGATGGCGCCGATGCAGACCCAGACAAACGATGCCTTAAACCATGCGTTATCTGCGGGATCCGGGACGTCAATGAATGCGCTGGCAACCGAATACAGAAACCGTATCGGTTGTCTCATCTCCTGCAGTGGACCCTTTTCTTGTGCCATCATGAAGGATGCCATGAAACCGACTACGAAAGAGCCAACCCCTGCAGCTACACCCATCTCCTCCAGCATCGGAAATCCAGGCTTCTGGGATGCGTTTTTCATGGGACCTCGATACGGATGGGGTGGGGGGATAAGGTGCAGTTGCTGAAGCTTACTCAGCAAGCTCAGTAGTTTTGCTTCGCGATAACCTTGCCAACTGGCGTGTCGGGGCTCTGGCCGCATTCGTAGTCAACGTTCAGTCGAGCCATGGGATTTCCGGCCCCAGTGGCACCCTTCTCAACACCAATGGTCTTTACGGCATGATCGCGATCTTCCGTCGAGGCTTTGAGGTAGTCTCGGCAGGAGGTATTCTCGGTGATTGTTGCCGAGTTGACCGTATTGCGAACCCACACAACAATTTTCGTCGCACCCCAGCCGAGAGCTAGCACTACTGCGATAACAGCTATGACCGCAAGCGGCCCTCCGTAGCTCGTACGTTTGTTTTTGGTATTGGTGTTGTTGATGTCTCGACCGGCTTGGTTGATCCGTGCGCGATTTCCAGCGGAAATCTGCTGCACGGTTGTCTGCTGAGAGTCAGATCGACCGATCTTCTCGATGAGATCCTCCAAACGAACGGCGGCCTCGGGCTGGTTTTCTAGTAGAGTTTCGAGTCGCCCCTGCCAGCGGCCGGCCGCCACGGCAGCCTCCACGTGGCCTGCGCGTATCGCGTCACGTGTCTCGCTCAACTGTCCGGCTACTTGGCGTTCGCGCTCCGAGTCGCCGCCGCTAAAGATTTGTGCGATCCTGTCGCGAAAAGCGACCCAGCTGTCCGTGGCCATGGCTTGCACGACGGCCTTTCCGGCTGCCGCCGCCAGTGCAGTGAGTGCCGCATCCAACATATCCGAATCTCCTTCATCAGCACCGGCGTCGGGCAATGAGTGCCGCCCGACAAGGAAAACGAATGGCGACAGGAAAAGTTCCGAATGTCGTCGAAGTCGGAACTTCCCGCCATGATCGCCACGACGACGTCGCAGCTCACGGGTGTGATCGTCGATCATGATCGGAGAGGGAACCGGCGAAGTTCCCTCTCCCGTGGTCAATCCGGAGCTTCGGCCGGGATCGGCTCGTTGGACCGGGTATGGACGCCCACGACCGTTTTCCGGATCCTGAGCGGGGTCCGGGCACGAAGCGGCAGCGGTAGTGGCCCGCCGGCTGGAGCTGGACGAGTTGGTCGACCAGTGGACATTGCTGGACGGCGAGCAGCCGCCGGTGGCGGGCAAGCGGGGTCCGACCCGGCTCGGGTTCGCGGTGCTGTTGAAGTTCGTCACCCAGTTCGGCCGGTTCCCCCGCGGGCGCAGCGAACTACCCGACGAGGCGGTGGAGTTCGTCGCCCGGCAGGTCGGGGTACCCGCTGCGGATTTGGGGTTCTACGAGTGGGTTGGGCGGACGGCCGAGTACCACCGCGCCCAGATCCGTGCGCACCTGGGGTTCCGCGAGTGTTCCGTGGCCGACGCGGACAAGCTCACCGGGTGGCTGGCTCGGGAGGTGTGCCAGGCCGAGGTGGTCCGCGCGGAGTTGCTGGGCCGTTGCCGGACTGAGCGGATCGAGCCACCGTCGCTGGCGCGGGTGGACCGGATCCTGCGCTCGGCGCTGTTTCAGGGTGAGCAGGCGCTGACCGCCCGGGTCACCGGGCGCCTGTCACAAGCGAGCGTTACGGCGGTCGAGTTTCTCGTGGATCCCGACGATCCGGACGGGCCGGCGGCCCTGGCATTGATCAAGTCGGTGCCGGGCAGTGTGAGTCTGGAGTCGATGCTCACCGAGATCCGTAAGCTCCGCGCGGCCCGCGCGATCGGCCTGCCGCACGACCTGTTCGCGGAGGTGGCGCCGAAGATCCTTGCCGGTTGGCGTACCCGGGCTGCGGTGGAGTCCCCGTCGCATCTGCGTGATCATCCGCCGCTGCTGCGGCAGACGCTACTGGCGGCTTTGGTGCATACCCGGCTGCGGGAGATCACCGACGCGTTGGTGGAGTTGCTGATCGCCACGGTGCACCATATCGGCGCCCGCGCCGACCGGCGGGTCACCCAGGAGCTGGTCAACGCGTTCAAGCGGGTGACCGGCGAGGAGCACATTCTGGCCACGATCGCCGAGGTGTGTCTGGGCCGCCCCGACGAGGCGGTCCGCAAGGTCGTCTACCCGGCCGTTGACGGTGGGAAGGCCACGCTGCGGGAGCTGGTGCACGAGTTCCGCACGAAGGGGCCGGTGTACCGGCACACGGTGCGGGTGACGTTGAAGGCGTCCTACACCAATCACTATCGCCGTGGCCTGGTCGGCCTGCTGGACGTGCTGGAGTTTCGCTCCAACAACACCGCCCACCAGCCGGTCGTCGACGCCCTCGCGGTGATCAGACGGCACGCGGGCACGGCTGGGTTGACCTACTACCCGGTCGATGAGCAGGTGCCGACGCATCACGGGATCACCGCTGACTGGCAGCCGCTGGTCTACAAGGAAGGGAGGAAGGGCCGCCGTCGGGTGGTTCGGGGGGTGTATGAGATGTGCACCTTCCAGGCGTTGCGGGACCGGCTGCGCTGCAAGGAGGTCTGGGTGGTCGGCGCCGACTCGTGGCGTAACCCCGACGAGGACCTCCCGCAGGATTTCGAGGCCCGCCGGGTCGAGCACTACGCCAAGCTCCGCAAATCCCTGGACCCCACCGACTTCATCGACGAGCACCGGGCAGCGCTTGTCGCGTTCAACGAGGCCCTCCCCGATCTTGACTGGGTGCAGATCGCCGACCGGGGCAAGCGCGGGGCGATCAAACTCACCCCGCTGGACGCGGTCCCCGAACCGCGCAACCTGCGCCGGTTGAAGCGGGAGGTCGCCGACCGGTGGGGCACGGTCCCGCTGATCGACATGCTCAAGGAGGCGGTGCTGCGCACCGGCTGCCTGGCCACGATCACCTCCGCCGCCACCCGCGGCGACCTCCCGGCAGAGGTCCTGGTGGAGCGGCTGCTGCTGGCGATCTACGCCTACGGCACCAACACCGGCATCCGTGCTGTGGCCGCCGGCGAGCACGGCCACAGCGAGGACGACATCCGGTACGTCCGCCGCCGCTACCTCACCCCCGACCTGGTATGGGCGATGGCCATCGACATCGCCAATGCCACCTTCGCTGCCCGCCAGCAGCACATCTGGGGTACCGGATCCACCGCCGTCGCCTCCGACTCCACCCACGTCGGCGCGTGGGACGAGAACCTGCTCACCGAATGGCACTCGCGCTACCACGGCCGGGGCGTGTTCATCTACTGGCACGTCGAACGACGCTCCATGGTGATCCACTCCCAACTGCTGCGCTGCTCCGCCTCCGAGGTCGCCGCGATGGTCGAAGGCGCCATGCGCCACCAGACCAGCATGGACGTGCAGGCCAACTACGTTGACAGCCACGGCCAGTCCGAGATCGGCTTCGGCATCACCCGGCTGCTGGTCTTCGACCTGCTACCACGCATCAAACAGATCAACAAGGTCAAGCTGTACCTACCCGCAGCCGGGGAACGCGACGCCTACCCCAACCTGGCCGCAGCGCTAACCCGCCCGATCCGGTGGGACATCATCGCCGACCAGTACGACCAGATGATCAAATACGCGACCGCGATCCGCACCGGCTCGGCCTCGACCGAGGCGATCCTGCGCCGGTTCGCCAAGGCCAACGCCATCCACCCCACCTACCATGCCATGATCGAAGTCGGGCGAGCGCAGAAGACCCTGTTCGTCGCCCGCTACCTACGCGACCGGGACCTACAGCGGGAGATCAACGCCGGCCTCAACGTCGTGGAGTCCTTCAACGGCGCCAACGCCGTCATCCACTTCGGCAAAGGCGGCGACATCGCCACCAACCGCCGCGAGGAGCAGGAACTGGCCGTGCTGTGCCTGCGCGTGCTGCACGCCGCGATGGTCTACATCAACACCCTGATGCTCCAGGACGTCCTCGCCGAAGACGCCTGGATGAAGCTGCTGACACCCGAGGCCCAGCGCGGGCTGACCCCGCTGTTCTGGAGCAACGTCGCCCCCTACGGCGAGATCCGCCTCAACATGACCCGCCGCCTGACGCTGCGCACCGACCCACCACGGGAGCGACCATCATGACCGTCGACACGGCCGAGACCGACCCAGCCGCACCGGCGCGGACCGCGGCCCGCCGCAAAGCCCGCGAGCTGGCCAAATACCTGCGCGGCGAGCGCCCCGACTACTCCTACCTCAAAGACGTCTTCCGCCACCTACGTGCTGAGCTCGACATCGAAGTCGCCCGCGCCCCGAAACGCCTGCCGTACGTGCCCACCGAGGCCGAGTTGCGCGCCTTCTACCAAGCGGTCTGGCAAGCCCGCCGCACCAGCGACATCATCCTCATCCGCACCCTGCTCTACACCGGCGTGCGCGTCTCCGAACTCGTCCGCATCCGCTGCGACGACGTCGACCTCGACGCCTGCCGCATCCACATCATCTGCGGCAAAGGCGGCAAAGACCGCTACGTGCCCTTCCCCCGCCCGTTCGCCGAGACCCTCGCCCTGCACATCGACGCCCAACGCCGAGCCGGCGCCAGCCACCTGTTCGAATCCTCCTGGAAGAAGCCCTACACCGACCGCGGCGTCCGCAAGATCCTCACCCGGTACACCCAAGCCGCCGGCATCACCGCCTCGATCAGCCCTCACACCCTGCGGCACTTCCTGTTCACCTGGCTCAAGACCCAGGGCATCGACGACGCCCTCATCCAGCCCTACTCCGGCCACAAGACCCGCCAGTCCCTGGAGATCTACTCCCGACTCGCCCTCGCCGACGCCCAAACCACCTATGACCAGGTCATCAACCGGTTCCCAGTCTGACCAGCAGAAAGATCATCCCCGTTTGCGGCTGGTGACACGGTTCTTACCAGCAGTCAGGTCGTGGGCCTCGGCGGCGCGCAGCAGCGACTCGGCGGTGCGTTGGCTGGCCAGGTCCGCCTGGTGGCGGACCCGGCCGATGCGGTCGATCAACGGCGGGCAGGCCGGCTTGCGTCGAGGTACCAGCGGGAACCGCTGCGCGGCCAGGTCGCCCAGGCTCCGGTGGACGGTGGTTGTCTCGGCGTTCGTCGTCATGATGCGCCGACCTCCCTGCCCCGACGCTCGTGCGCCGTGCGTCACGCTGCTCTGGTCACCACGTGATGGCGAACGTGGAGTGCGGGCGGACGATGTGCGCCTGAGCGTCGTCGAGCTGCGGGCTGCGGCCGGCCCTGTAGGCCGTGATGGCGGGCTGGGCCGGCCGTTCGCCGTCCCACTGGTGCAGCAGGTCGACGGTGCGTGAGATCAGCTTGGTGCTGTCGGGGCCGTGGGCGATGAGGCCGAGTTCCATCGTGTCATCGTTGAGGTCACGGGTGGCCAGGTAGGCCAGGCAGCCGTTGTCGTAGAGCGCGGCACCGCCCCAGCGGGGCGCGGGGTTGGCCAGGCCGGTCACGCGGGCGGTGGCGCCGACCGACAACCGGCCGAAGCAGTCCACGGTGGTGGTCAGCAGCCACAGGTCCAGGTGCTCGGCGGGCTCGTCGTGGCGGACCTGGATGCCGGTCCAGTGTTCCTGGTCGGGATGGGTCAACGTGCGTTCCAGGTCGGGGTGGCCGGGCAGATCCTCGGCGTCGACCTTGAGGACGGCGTCGTCGGCGAGCCGCACGTGCCGTTCGTCGTGTTCGGCCTGCCCGCGCATCGGTACGAACCCGCACACCACGGCGGAGGTGCTCACCATGCGGTCGGCCTCGGTCAGGTCGAAGGCGATGGCGCGGGTCAGGCCGCTGCCGTGCAGTCGGATCGGCACGACGATCCGGCCGCAGGGGGCCAGTTGCTCCCACCAGCTGCCGACGACGTCCCAGGCTTCGGCGGTGACGATGATGCGGTCGTAGGGGGCGTGCTCCGGGCGGCCCTGCGCGCCGTCCCCGCAGATGACCTTCACCTGGGGATAGCCGGCGCGGTGGAGGTTCGCTGCGGCACTGGCGGCGAGGTCGGCGTCCAGCTCGATGGTGACCACGGTGCCGGTCGGGCCGACGAGTTCGGCCAGCAGGGCGGCGTTGATGCCGGTGGCCGCGCCGATCTCCAGCACCCGCTGGCCGGTGCGGGCGTCGAGTTGTTCGAGCATGGTGGCCACCAGTTTCGGGCTGGAGGCCGATGAGATCGACGTACCGTCGTCGGTGCGGCGGGTGACCACCGGCTTGGTGCCGTAGGCGATGGCCAGGTCGACGCCGGGCAGGAACAGGTGCCGGGGCACGGTGCGGAACGCGGCCTCGACCTGCGGGGTACGAAAGGTGCCCCACCCTTTGATGGAGTCGGCGAGGTCGTCGCGGAGCCGTGCGGCGTGATCGGCAGCGTCGGTGGTCACCGTGGTCAGGGTAGCCGTGCCGGTACCGGGCACCGTGCTGGTCTGGACGCTGCCGGCGCGGTCGGGTGATGGGCCGAACGCGGCCCGACGGGCGGCGGTGGCCAGTAGATACTGGTCGTCGCCGGAGATGCCGTGCCGGTTGAACAGGAACAGCAGGTGGTGGGCGAGCACCGCACGCAGTCCACGGGTCAGCTGGCCGGCGCCGGCGAGGTCGGCCAGACGGCGACCGGCGTCCTCGACCGCGGTGGTCCAGCCGGATACGGTGTGTAGCGGGCTGTCGGGGCGGTCATCGGTGGCGGTGATGAGCTGCCGGACGGCGGCAACCATGGCGGGCGAGGGCTCCCGCTGCGGCGTGATCGTCCGGTGCTCGGCAAAGCACGCCCAGCAGTCGCCCTGCTCGTAGAGGTCCAGACCTGCGGCCCGCAGCAGCCGTGCGGACAGGATCACCGCCAGCTCCCGCCGGTAGGTGTGCCGGTCGGCGGCGAGGGAGTCCAGCAGGTACCGGCTGTCGGCCTCGAACACCTCGTGGGTCAGGTCCATGCCGGCCGGGCCGCCGAAGGCGTGGGTCTCCGGCTCGTAGATGGTCTCCGTGGCCGCCCGCACCGGCCCGTGCTCGGTGAGTGCGCCGATGGCCTGGTCGATGAACGCGTCCGAGACTGCGCGCAGCCGCACCCGCCAGGTGCTGCCTTTGCGGACGAACCACCAGCCACCGATGGCTCCGGCATCCTGCGCGCGGCCCAGCAGCGGCCGGAGTTCGCTGATGCCCATCTGTTCGGCGGCGGCCCAGTCATCGCAGGTGAGGTTGAGTTGGCGCCACTGGGTGGCCGGGGCCGGGTTGGTCATCGCGAGGTTCTCCTTGCTGGGTGCGGATCGGTCAGTTGATCAGTAGGCAGGTCGGCCACGGGCTGGCTACGCCTCGGGCGATGGTGTGCAAGGTCAGGGCAACCCCGGCACGCCCCTCGATCAGGCCGACCAGCCGCTCGGGGCCGGTGTCGTCGGCATGGTTGACGAGCGCCCGCAGCAGCTCGGGCAGGTGCCCGGTCAGGTGTGGCGTGGTGGCGTCGGCGGCGGCGTACCAGGCGGTGACCGCCACCCCGGCCCAGCCGTGGCAGAGGTTGGCATCGCGCAGGCGACCGAGCTGGACCGCGTCGGCCAGACACCGGTGCAGGGCGTGTTCGGCGGCGGCCTGTCGGCTGTGGTCACCCCGGGTCAGGCCGGCCAGTTGCTGGGCGCGGGCCAGCCCTGGGGTGCCGTAGCACCAGGACGGTCGGGCCGGTCCCGCCTGGGTCGGGCGCCCGGCACGAAGGTCGGCGAGGGCGATGCGTTCGGGCCACCACGGTCCGGCCGGGCCGGGTTGGCGCCAGCCGTCGAGCCACCCGCAGATGCGGTCGATGGCCACGGTCTGGCCGGGCACGGTGATGCCGCGTCGCAGGGCGAGGGCCAGCAGCGCCAGAGGACCGGCGATGCCGTGGGCCATGCCCTGGTCGGCGTGGCCGCCGCGTACCTGCGGATGGCCGGAGGGTGGGTCGGCGGTCCACCAGCCCGGTGCGCCGGTGCCGGCTTCGTCGGGCGCCGGGACTGGTTCGGTGAGCCGGATGAGATAGGCGAGCACGTCTCGGATCTGGCCCCCGTCGGGGTGGTGGGCCAGGATGTGCGCGCCGAGTCCGGTCAGGCCACGGACCAGGTCGAACTCCGACAGGGACGGGCGGGCCGCCGCGGCGATGCGCTCGTGGGCGGCCTCCAGCCGCCGCTGGATCAGCCGAGTCACGGCGGCGTCGAGCGTGGCCCGGGTCTGCCGGTAGCCGCCCGGGGCGCAGGTGCCCAGGGCGAAGGCGACCGCCGGGGCGCCGAACCACAGGCCCGCGCCGGGGCCGGCACTGAGGTCTTCGCTGACCGCGCGGGCCAGCCAGTCATGTACCTGGCGGTCGTGGCCGTGGCCGGTCTGGGTGCGGACGGCGTGCAGGATCGCCACCCCGGCGGCGCCCTTGGACAGCGACTGGTGCCGCCAGCGCGGGCTGCTGGGGCTGTGGTCGCCGTCGTCGTTGACCGGGGCCGGGGCGGTCAGCTCGTCGCAGAGGTCGGCGGCGGCGGTCGTCGCATCGGATACCGGGAGGCGCTGCTCGCTGAGGATCATGTCCGGGGTGCCTTCGCGGTGTGGTGGCGGGCGTTGTGGGCGAGCGCGACGGCACGGGCCAGCTTGTAGGTGCGGGCCTCGGTGGCGGCATCAGCGCTGTGTGCCCGGTTGTGGTGCAGGTGCAGCAGGGACACCGCGACCGCCGCCGGCCGTGGACCGCCCTCGGGCAGCGTGCCCGCGTACGCGTTCGCCGCCTGGCGGCGGGCCTGCCAGCTCGGCGTAAGCAGTGCCCCACCGGGCCGGCTCGCCGTGTCGCGGCCATCGGTTCCGGAGGCGGCCAGGTCGAGGGTCTGTCGCAGCACGGCCCGGTCACTGGCCCCGGCACGACCGGCGATGTCGGGGTGCTCCAGCAGCCACCGCACCGCCGTGGCCTGGTCGCCGAGCAGACCGGCGAGCAGGTCGATCAGGCTGGCCGCCGTCAACGCATCCGGATGTACCTGCCCGGTGGTGGTCGCGGTGAGCTGCGCGACGGCCGCCGCCGAGTCGGCCGCGAACAGTTCCTCGACGGCGACCCGCGCGGCGCCGCCGCCGTAGCGGGCGATCTCCGGCCGGTAGGTGTCCAGGGTCAGCTCACCGACCAGGCCGGCCCGGCGCAGGCCGCTCGCCCAGGCGCCGACCCGTTCGGCGTCGCGGCCGTAGCCGTCGGTGCGGATCCGCAGGCGAAGGTGCGGCGCGGGGTCGTGGTAGCGCACGAACCACCACACCGGCGGGGTGTCCCATGCGGCCAGCAGCGCCGGCAGGTGCGCGGTGAGGACGGTGTCGGAGGTCTCGGCGGGGCCGTACAGCTTGGCCGACAGCATCGTCGAGCCCGGCAGGTGCCCATGTTCGGCGTCGACGAGCGGTAGCGGTCCTTCGCGGCGTAGTACCGCAGGTGCCGGCAGCGATGGTGTGGTCGCCGCGAGCGGGATGACGACCTCGTGCGCGCGGCCGTCGAACCAGCCGTACTCGGCCGGGTCGGGGGCCTCGGTGAGCGTGACCGCGTCCCCGGCGCCGTCCAGGTGGGTACGCAGCAGCGTCAGCCCCATGGGGTCGTCCAGGCACAACCGCAGGCGCCGGTCGGCGGTACCGACCGAGACCCAGGACGGGAGGCACAGCCGCTCCCGAAGCCGCTGGGCGGCGCCTGTCCACGCTGCCCATCCGGCCATCTGACCGGGCAACGCCCCCGGCGGGATTCGCCAGCAGGCCGGGGCCAGGATGGAGCGCCGGTAGCGCAGGCGGGGCCGGAACGGCAGGCACGCGGCCGTACCCCAGTCGAACACCGTCAGCGGCGCGCTGGTGGCGCTCGGGATCTCCACCAGCAGCCGGGCGAGGGCGGGCATGGTGTGCCAGGCCGCCGCGCAGGCCAGCACCGGCTCGACCACCCGTCGCCGCGACAGCGACACCAGGTAGCAGCGGTCGGAGTCGGCAGTGACGGCGAGGTCGTCCAGCACGATGCGGTCGCCGGCTCGATCACGGTGCTCGGCCAGCGAGACCACCGCCGGCAGCACCTGCGGGACCCGGGTGACGTTCTCGACCCGAGGATGATGCGGGGGGAACGAGATCTGGGCGACCAGCGCCGCGTCCACCCGGGTCGGCAGGCTGCCCATCCGCCGCCGGTCGGCATCGGGCAGCAGGTCGAGGAACCGGCCGCTGGTCGCGAGCGCGCTGCGGCCGACACCGGTCACCGCCAGGGTGAAGTACCCGGCCTCCAGCGCGGCCGTGGTGGCGGCACGCACCTCGACGGTCACGTCCAGATGTGGTGCCGGCCGCAGTTCGCCGCACGACTCGCCCGCCAGGACGTCGACGGCACTGTCGTCGAGCACCACCTCCTGGGTGCCGTCGAGTGCCGCCTGCTGAGCCAGCGCCAGCAGGCGTTCATCCCGACCCGACCGCTGCGGAACGTGGCCGAAGCGGTCCGGGTGGGCGGTGTGGCGCGGGAAGCCGAGGCCGGCGACCGGATCCACGAGCTGGCTGACGGGCACCAGCGCACCGCCGCCGAAGCGGTCCAGGAACCGCGCGTGGTACTCCCGCCACGCCGCTGTGCCCGCCGGAGCCGGGCTCAGCCGCAGCAAGGTTTCGGCGGCTGTGGCGGCTTCCACCGCGACCGGCGGTGGAAGGACCAGGGAGCAATCCATCCGCAGGTCGACGGCGAGCGGTTGGACGGCGGTACGGTCCGGGGTCCGCATCCGGGCCGTCACGACAGCAGCACGTCCACCCACCGCTGGCCGGGGACAGGCCGCGAGCTGCCGATGGATGACGCGAAGCTCGCCGACCATCGCAGCGACCTCGGCGGCGTCGGCGGCGTTCACCTCGTCCAGCGCGTCGAGGACGTGGCCGAGACCGTCGACCGTCGTGGATGGCGGTCGCAGATTCGTGATCAACGCGCCGCACGTCACCAGCTCGGTGACCATCGCCTCGACGGCTTCCGCGGAGGCATGGGGGAATTCGGCGGCGAGCTTGCCAAGCAGGTCGGCAACCGCTACCGGAGCATCGGCGGTCCGCAGGACCAGCGCGACCGGCGGCGTATGCCGCAGCGACACCTCCACCGGCGCAGACCGGGCGGGATCACCGGCGTGCGGCTGCCACCGTACCCACAGCCTGACCCCACGCACCTCGATCAGATCGTTGGCAACCACCCGCAGCCGGCGCAGCAACGGCCGGCACGCCTCCAGTTGGGCGACCATCCCGGCCAGCCACACCCCGTCGGCGCGGGCACGCACGTGATGGGCGCCGGTCC
>JABDRL010000135.1 GCA_013041765.1 Dactylosporangium sp.
CCCGCCCGGTGGCGTCGGCCCGCGGATCGGGCCGGGCCTGGCCGGGGGTCGCGGTGGGCGCTAGGGCCAGCCCGACGGCGACGCAGTGGTGGCAGAACAGCCCCCCGCGGCCGTCGGCGCAGTCGCACCGGCCCCACAGCCCGCCGGTCCCGTCGTCGCCGAGGTGCACCCGGTAGGTCTCGCCGTCGTGCACGGTCGCGACGGCCGCCCCGACAACGACGGCGATGGCGCTGATCATCTGAACCCGTTCGGCACCCTGGTCGTACGACCAGGCGTCGGCGACCCGCCGCAGGTCGGCATCGGAGAACCACGCCATACATAGGCATGATAGTGACCCGGGGGCCGAGGCCCCCGGAGACGGGTGGAAGTTGAGGTCATTTCGGACGCCTCGCCCCGGCGCCGACGGCCGGCGTCCGCCTGGTCCGCATCGCGGTGGGCACGCTACGTGGTCAGGGCATTGACGATTTCCTGCGCGTGCGTCGCATGCTTGGCGTAGGCGGTCGGATACGCCGAGCGCTGGACCGCCTGGGCCGCGCCGGCGATGCTCAGCCCGGTCCACCCCGTGACCCGCTTGAGCTTGGCGTAGAACCGGGCGGCCGACTGCGAGGGATCCATCAGCTGCGCCACCGTGCCCCACCCCATGCTCGGTCGCTGCTGAAACAGCCCGACGGAGTCGTGGTCGCTGCCAATGCCCTCATGCGGGAGTTTGAGGGATGCCGGGACTTTCGAATTGGCGAGATTGCGGAGGCGGGTCTCCTGTAGCGCGGTGGCGATCGCGACGACGTACGCCCGTTTCGGCAGCTGCATCTGCTTGCCGACCTCAATGATGATGTACGCGTTGTATGTCTGATCCTGATTGAGCCTGGCCACTGGCGGGGGCGGCGGCAGCTGCGCCGACTGCGCCTCGCCGGGCGCCCTGGCCTTGTCCCTGGACGCACGGTCGGCCGTCGCGTGGGTCTGATAGAACGCCGCGGCGTCGAATGCCGGATCGGCCATCATGACCGGTTGTTTCGGGGGCAGCATGGCAGCCGACAGGGCGACGACGACACCCGACCCGACCAGGCTGGTGACAGCCAGGGCCAGAAGTCGTCGAAGCCGCATGGGGGGCTTGATGTGCCGACCCCGATGAGGGTCATGATTCACTGCGACAGACTAAGCAACCTGACCGCTCCCTGGTAGCGCCGGGTTCCCTGAAATGTTCTGCTTCAGGAAACCTTAAGACCGTGTTGCAGGAACCGTTAGCAGGTATGTCTGTCGTGCGAAGAATGCGAGACGGAATGGGTATCGCAGGTAAGTATTCCGTCTTACACCAATTGCGACACCGCGTGGTCGAGACGATGAGCGACGTTCGCCCAGACCTGCCGCCGCCACGGTCTCGAATCCTCCGGTCCCGCGCGGCCGTCGACGCCGGCCGCCGCCGCGGCGTACTGGTCGGCCAGCCGGCCGACCAGCGTTCGGATGAGCTCGCGCAGGCCCGGATCGTCGCGACCGGCATCGGGAATGTCGGCGTCGAGAACCATGTCGTGGGGGAGGTCGGCGTGGAGCGCGGTGATTGCCTCGTCGATCGCCACGGTGTAGAGGTCCCAGCCGTCGGCCACCGGGGAGTCTCGATCAACAGTGAGCCCGGCGTGGGCTGCCAGGAGCAGGCCGCGACGGGGAACCGGCCCGTCCGGGTCGGTGCCGTCGGCTTCGAGCATGGCCACGGTCTGACCCAGCAGATCGGAGAACGTCAGCATGCTGGGCACTGTGCGGGGCGATCGGCGGATTCGGCAAGTCCGCCCCCCGATCGGCAACCCAGTGCGATCGGGGATATACAGCTGGTGGGCACGATGGGGGGTCGCTGGCCGTGAATATCGGGAGAGCCGTCTTTCACGGCGGCTGGGTCGTGGGGCTATCCTTCGGCGGCCCGGTACCACCGAATCTTCGCCTGGATGCGCTCCTGCTGCGTGCGGAGACTGGCGATCCGCACCGCGACCTCGCGATCGTGGTCCTCCAGCAGCGTGATGCGTTCGGCGATCGTCTCCTCGCCGCCCCGGACCAGTTCGGCGAAGCGCAGCATGCTGGCGATGGGCATGCCGGTCTCCCGCAGGCAGCGCAGCAGGCCGAGCCAGGAGACGTCGTCGTCGGTGAACGTCCGCTGTCCGCCACCGGTGCGGGCGATGTTGTCCAGGAGACCGATCCGTTCGTAGTAGCGCAGCGTGTCGAGGCTGAATCCGGTGCGTTCGGCTACCTGGCCAGGCGAGTACCGGGACATGGCGGGGCGTCCTTCCCAGCGGTTGTGTCCGACGTGGCGAGCATAGCCGCCGATGCGGCGGGGCCTCGCGGGAAATGGGTGATTTGTGGGCGTCAGTGGGACGGTGCCTTGTGTGATGCCGCGAATCCGTACTGCCCACCTTGTTCCGGGCGTGGCGTTCTGACATCCGCAAAGCGTTCCCTAACAAGAGAGGATAACGCTCCGGTAACAGTGGAGAATATTTTTATGGAGGTATCCGGGGGTTGGTGATGGTCGATCGAGAAGCTGGATCGGAGGATTCGTGTCGCTTTTTGCTGACGCTCCGGTTCCGGGATTTGTGGCGTGACGGAACTGTTATGGAGGCCGGGGTTTGTCAGCCGGGGTTTGCCGATGCCGGGTCGAGCCGGCGACGGCTGGGAGTTGCCGGCCCGCATCCGGTGGCCTGCGTTGGGCAAACGATCTGAGCAGGGAAAACGGCGTTGGTTCGGCGCCGGATGGCGGCGCCGGCGAAGTGGATGATCTTGTAGAGTTGGGCCTCTGGGCGGCGCGGTCCGACGCGGCGGACCAGGGCGTTGGCGCGACTGGCCGGGTCTTGATAGTGAACCGGTTCAGTGGTTCCCTTATGAAGTCCGTCACGCGACTGTCCTCGATGGTTCGCCGGTTGGGAGCGACAATGCAGCATTTCCATCGCTCCTTGTATATGGGCAGGGGTCCCGGCCCCGTTGTCCAGATCGGGCACCCGGTCCCGCGCACGATGGTCGCCGCCACTGAACCGATTCCGTCCAGAACGACACCTACGGTGGGCTCTGGAGAGCGCACGAGCCCGCTGGCCTAGGTGTCTGTTACACCCCGATGGAGACGACATGAGCGAGATCGAACACGAAGGCACCCCACACGCGACTCGACGTCAGGTCATCGTTGGCGCGGCACTGCTCGGAGCGGGCGCGGCGGTCGGCGGGGGACTCCTTACCGGCTGCGGGGACGACGACTCCGGCGGTGACGGTGCGACGACCGAACGCCAGGAGACCCTCTACCTGGCGGGGTGGCAGTGGGGACCCCCACCCAGTTGGAACCCGTGCAGCCCGACGGCGAGCTTCCCCGTCCAGGGCCGCCAGATGCAGCTGATCTACGAATCCCTGTTCATGTTCAACCTGCTCGACTCCCAGCTCGAACCGCAACTCGGCGCATCGTTCGAGCAGGAGGCCGTCGGCATCACCGTCAAGATGCAGACCGACGCCAAGTGGCGGGACGGCGAGCCCGTCACCGCCGCCGACGTCGTCTACACCTGGGACCTCGGCCAGCGCAACAAGGATGTCTACTGGAGCGCGTCGTGGGAGTACCTGGAGAGTGTCACCGAGGTTGACGAGCACACCGTCCTGTTCACCTTCAAACCCGACAATGTCAACCCCGGCATGGTCAAGACCGCCATGTGCGAGACCTGGATCCTGCCCAAGCACCTGTGGGAAGACTACGAGCAGGCCAACCCGAAGATCATGGAGTTCGCCAACGACAACCCGGTCGGCTCCGGGCCGTACACGGTGAAATCCGGCGACGCCCAGCAACTGATCTTCGAGCGGAACGACGACTACTGGGGCAAGGGCGTCCGGGGCAAGCTGCCCGGCCCCAAGCGGATCGTCCACCCGATCTTCAAGGACAACGCCGCCGGGGACCTCGCGTTCGAGCGCGGCGAGGTCGACGTCATGCAGCAGTTCACGCCGCAGATCTGGAAGATGTGGCAGGACAAGAAGAAGCCGGTCGGGACCTGGTTCACCGAGCCTCCGTACTACATCCCCGGCGGCATGCCGATGCTGGTGCCCAACACCAGCAAGCCCGGTCTGAGCAACCCCAAGGTCCGCCGGGCCCTGGCGTTCTCCATCGACTACGCCCGCATCGCCGAGCAGGCCATGTCGAAGTACTCCGACCCGGTGAACTCCAGCCTCATCCTGCCGAAGGGCTCCGACGCCCAGTACTTCGACGAGGCCAACGTCGCCGAGCACGGCTGGAAGTACGACCCGGAGCAGGCCAAGAAGATCCTCGAAGAGGAACTGGGCGCCACGAAGGACTCCGACGGCGTCTACGTGCTGCCGGACGGCACGAAGCTCGGCGGCTGGAAGCTGCAGACCCCGACCGGCTGGACCGACTGGCAGACGGCCATCCAGGTGGTCGCCGAGAGCGCCAAGAAGGTCGGCTTCGGCATCGAACTCGACTACCCGCAGGCCAACCAGCTGACACCCAACGTGCAGACCGGCAACTTCGACCTGGTCCTGTGGTACATCGGGGCGCAGACCACCGCGGCCACCCCGTGGCAGCGCTACCGCGACGTCATGGACAAGCGGGGCACGCTGCCCATCGGCCAGAACTCCTACTACAACTACGGACGGTTCGAGCACCCCGAGGTACCGGCGCTGCTGGACGCGGCGACGACCGCCACCGGCGACGAGCTGAAGAAGCTGCTCAAGCAGCTGGACACCATCTTCATGCAGAACGCCCCGATGATCCCCCTGATGTACCGGCCGCTGGACTTCTTCGAGTACAACGAGAGCGTCTGGTCCGGCTTCCCGAACGAGAAGGACCCCTCGGCCCCACCGACCTTCAGCGGTGCCGGCATGTTGTGGCTCTACGAGATCAGCGCCAAGTAGAAGTGAGGAACCAGACCGTGCTGTCCGAGCGCTGTGGCCGGCCGGCGTCCCCGACCGGGGGTGTGCTGGCGTGAGTTTTACTCGCTACCTCGTGCGCAAGCTGGCCTGGTCGGCCGGTGCGCTGGCGGTCGCGGTCTTTCTGAACTTCCTGCTGCCCCGCCTCATCCCAGGGAACCCGATCGACGCGATCGTGTCCTCCCTGGGACGGGGCGGGGCAGAGGCTGGAACCCTCAAGGCCGTCAAAGAGGCATATACCGAAGCTTTCGGGCTTGACAAATCGATGGTGGAGCAGTTCTTCATCTACGTCAATAATCTGCTTCACGGCGACCTTGGCAAGTCATTTACCACCTACCCGCAGACGGTGGGCGACCTCATCGGCGAGGCCCTGCCCTGGACGATCGCCCTCCAGCTCCCGGCGATCCTGATCGGCTGGATCGTCGGCAACATCCTGGGCGCCCTGGCCGCCTACAAGTCCGGCTGGTTCGACCGGGGCGCGTTCATCAGCTCCCTGTTCGTCTCCAGCGTTCCCTACTACTGCGTGGCGATTCTCCTGCTGTACGTGTTCGCGGTGGTGTTCCCCGTGCTCCCGCCGGGCGGCGGGTACTCCTTCGGCACCACGCCGGAGTGGACCTCGGCGTTCGCCGCGGACGCGCTGGAGCACTACTGGCTGCCGTTCCTGTCGCTGCTGGTGGTGTTCATCGGTGGCCAGGCCGTCGGCATGCGGTCGATGGCCATCTACGAGCTGGGGTCGGACTACGTGAACTACAGCCGGGGCATGGGCCTGCGGGACAGCAAGATCGTGCGATACATCTTCCGCAACGCCATGCTGCCGCAGATCACCGGTCTGGCCATCTCGATCGCCACGATGGTCAGCGGCGCGGTGATCACCGAGATCGTGTTCTCCTACCCCGGGGTCGGCACGCTGCTGTTCAACGCGATCTCCCAGACCGACTATCCGGTGATCAGCGGGGTGACGCTGATCCTGACGGTGATGGTGCTGGCGGCCAACTTCCTGGTCGACATCGCCTGCGGCATCATCGATCCCCGGATCCGCGCCGCCGGTGGGGTGGAGTGACCATGAAGCTCTCCCGATTCACCAGCCGGTTCTACGTCGCCCTCGGCATCGTGTTCCTCGTGGCCTTCTTCGGCACGCTCGGGCCGCTGCTGTTCACCGGCAAGGACCTGACCACCGTCGTCGGCGGGCTCTACGACGCGCCCTCGGGCAAGGCGTGGCTCGGCACGGACAATCTCGGCCACGACGTGTTCACCTACCTGATGTACGGCACCCGGTCCTCCCTGATCGTCGGGGTGATCTCCGGGCTGATCGCGACCTTCATCGGCGTCGTCGTCGGCACCGTCGCCGGCTACGTCGGTGGGGCCGTCGAGGAAACCCTGATGGCCGCGACCAACATCATGCTGGCGATCCCGCAGATCGTCGTGCTGGTGCTGATCTCGGTCGCCCTCGACTCCCGGTCGGTGACCAGCGTGGCCATCGTGATCGCGGTGACCAGCTGGCCGTGGACGGCCCGGGCCGTGCGGGCCCAGGCCAGCAGCGTGCGCACCCGCGAGCACCTGGACATCGCGCGGCTGAGCGGGGCCAACACGGTCAGCATCATCGTGTTCGACGTGCTGCCGTACATGCTGTCCTACGTCGTCATGGTGTTCGTGCTGCAGATCTCCATCGCGATCCTGTCCGAGGCCGCGCTGTCGTTGCTGGGTCTCGGACCCAGCGAGGGCACCTCGCTCGGGCTCATGCTGCACTGGGCGCTGGCCTGGGAATCGGTGCGCAACAGCGCCTGGTGGGCCTTTGTGCCGCCGACCATCATGCTGACGATGGTGGCGTTCGGATTCCTGCTGTTGCAGTCCAGCCTCGACGAGGTGTTCAATCCCCGGCTGCGGCGCGACTCCGGCCGCAAGCGCAGAAAGCGGATCGCGTCCGCCAGGACCGCCGCCGAGGCGGCCGAGGCCGCCACGACCAGCGGAAGCGGGGCATGATCGTCATGGAACCTGTTCTGGAACCCAGCGTGCCGGGCGAGATTCTGCTGCGGGCCAGCAACCTCAGGGCGGAGTACGAGGCGGCCAGCGGCGGCATCGTCGCCGTCGACGACGTCTCCCTGTCCATCCGCGACGGGGAAGTGCTCGGCGTGGCCGGCGAGTCCGGCTGCGGCAAGTCGACGCTCGGGGCGGTGCTGTCGCTGACGGCCCGGCCACCGCTGTACGTCCTCGGCGGCGAGCTGGAGATCGCGGGCCGGAAGCTCAGCTTCGATCCGGACCACGCGCCGCCGAGGTTGTGGCGGGGCAGCGTGGTGTCGCTGCTGCCGCAGGGGGCGATGAACTCCATCTCCCCGACCATCCGCATCGGGGACTTCGCCGTCGACATCATCCGGGCGCACGAGCCCGGCGTCTCCCGCAAGGAGGCGATCGACCGGGCCGCCGAGCGCCTGGAACAGCTGGGCCTGCCGGCCAGGGCGCTGAGTTCCTACCCCCACCAGCTGTCCGGCGGCATGAAGCAGCGCGTGGTGACCGTGCTGTCCACGTTGCTCAATCCCCGGTTGCTCATCGCCGACGAACCGACCTCCGCGCTGGACGTCTCGACCCAGAAGGTCATGATCGAGCTGCTGATCGAGTTGCTCGACCGGCGACTGGTCGGGTCGGTCATCTTCGTCACGCACGACCTGCCCGTGCTGCGCATGATCGCCCATCGGATCGCCATCATGTACGCCGGGCGGATCGCCGAGATCGGGGAGACCGAGGAGATCATCAACCGGGCGCGTCACCCGTACACCGGGGCGCTGCTCGCGTCGGTGCTCGTGCCCGAGCCGCAGATTCGCCGCCGACGGATCACCGGCATCAGCGGGGCTCCACCGAGCCTGGCCGATCCGCCCCCCGGCTGCCGGTTCCACCCCCGGTGCAACCTGGCCACGGACGTCTGCCGGACCACCCAGCCGCCGCAGGTCGGCGACTGGCACCAGTACGCGGCCTGCTGGTGGGCCCAGGACCATCAGGGTGAGGCGGTGGTCTCGTACCTATGAACGAGAACATGAACAAGCCGAACGATGACGACATCGTGTTTGCCGCCAGCGGACTGACCAAGACGTTCGGGCGGAGCGAGAAGGCCATTCGCGCGGTGGACGACGTGTCGTTCGCCATGCGCCGAGGCGAGATCATCACGGTGGTCGGGGAGAGCGGGAGCGGCAAGTCGACCCTGGCCCGCATGATCCTGCGGTTGCTGCCGATCACCTCCGGGACGATGGCCCTCAACGGGACCGACGTCACCCGGCTGCGGGGCCGGGGCCTCCAGGAGTACTGGCGCCAGGTGCAGGCGGTCTTCCAGGATCCGTTCAGCGCGTTCAACCAGTTCTTCTCCGTCCGGCGGCTGCTGCACCGCTCGGGCAAGCTGCTGCGGCATGCCGACGTCGATCTTGACAGTCGGATGCGGGCGGCCCTGGAACAGGTCGGCATGCACCCGGCGGAGGTGCTGGACAAGTACCCGCACGAGCTGTCGGGCGGCCAGCGGCAGCGCATCATGATCGCCCGAGCGCTGATGATGGAGCCCAAGCTGCTCATCGCCGACGAGGCGACCTCGATGCTGGACGCCTCGCTGCGGGCGACCATCCTCAACGTGCTGTTCGACCTGCGGGCCGACGCCGACCTCAGCGTGCTGTTCATCACCCACGACATCGGCCAGGCCTGCTATCTCAGCGACCGGGTCCTGGTGATGCAGCATGGCAAACTGGTGGAGAACGGGCCGACCGAGGACGTCATCTTCAACCCCAAGCACGACTACACCCAACGGCTGCTCGCCGACGTGCCACGCCTGCACGACGTCGGTTGAGGGCCGCGATCATATAGAAGCAGGGCAGTGCCGGCCATGGGCGGGATCCGTGTCGTCCATGGCCGGTGGTGTGCCCGGCTACTTCGGGGCCGACGGGAGCTGGTCCTTGCGGTTGTTCGCGGTGTACTCCGCGAGCTGGTCGGTCCGGATGGCCGTCCAGAGCGTCGCGCACCGCTCCTCGTGCAGGTAGACGACGCTCTGGGTGCCCTCCCGACCCGTTCCCCGCACGGGGGCGGTCAGGAACGAGACGCCCCCGCCGCCCAGCCCGGCCAGGCCGGTGGCCAGGCCGCGCATCTTGTCGTCGGTCAGCTGGTCGTCGACGCTGATGGCCCTGGTCCCGGCGTCGAGCAGGTGGTACAGCTTGACGGGGTTCTGTGCCGGGTTCATGTTCCTCGCCGAGGTCATGATCGCCCGCAGCAGGTTCTGCTGGCGCTGGACCCGGTCGAGGTCGCCCCGGGGCAGGGAATGCCGCTCCCGCACGTACGCCAGGGCCTGCGTGCCGTTGAGGTGGTTGACCCCGGCGGCAAACCGCTTGTCGTCCACGGTGGTGGCCTTGCCCATGGTGATGTCGACGCCCCCGAGCGTGTCGATGATGGACTGGAAGCCCGCGAAGTCCACGATGGCGAAGTGGTCGATGCGGATGTCGGTCAGCTGCTCGACCGTCTGGACCAGCAGGGGCGGTCCCCCGAGGGAGTACGCGGCGTTGAGCTTCATCGTGCCCCGCCCGGGGATCGGGACCCACGAATCGCGGGGGATGGAGATGACCGTGGCCCGATCGCGGTCGGCGGGCAGCCGGGCGAGCATCATGACGTCGCTGCGCTGCGCCCCCGGCTTGAAGACCGGGTCCTCCGCGTCCTCGCCCGTGGTCTGCTGCGGTGCCCGGGAGTCCGTTCCGACCAGCAGGAACGTCAGACTGTCCGCGGCGGTTGCCGGCTTGCTCGGCCGCTGCTGCTCGTCGAGCCCGGCGAAGGCGCCGTCGATCCGGTCGATGTTGCCGGGCAGGGCCCGGGCCATGAGATACAGGCCGATGGCGGTCGCCGTCAGGATGGCGAGCATGCCGAGGAGCACGCCGACGGCAATGCGCCGCCGGCCCCGGCGCTTGCGGTGGCGGGCCCTGCCCGGTGGCGGTGTCTCGGCCGGCGTCTCGGAGATCAGGAGATCGAGGGGATAGGTATCGGGTTCGGAGACGCTCATGGCGTGACCCTTTCGTTGGCGGCGGAGACGGCGGGGCCTGGCCGGTACGTGCGGGCCACCGATCGGGGGAACCGGGTGTCGACTGGCCCTGGCGGCTGGGCCTCGCCGCAGACCGGCGTGGCCGGGCGTGCGGCGGCGCAGAGCGAGATCAGCTGGTGTACGACGACGTCGTACCCGGCCCGGGGATCGACGGTCCGGGCCAGCGCCGGATCCAGCTCCGGCACGACGACGTGGGAGATGAGCGGATGCCAGGGGCGCTCGTCGCGCTCGTCGGTGCCGAAGAGCCGCTCGTGCAGCTTCTCCCCGGGGCGCAGGCCGGTGTAGACGATGTCGACCGGCTCGCTGGACAGCGAGGCCATCTGCCGGGCCAGATCGGCGATCGGCACGGGATCGCCCATGTCCAGGACGAGCGCCTCGCCGGGACCGCCGACGGCACCGGCCTGGATGACCAGCTGCACGGCCTCCTCGACGGTCATGAAGTAGCGGGTGATCCGGGGATCGGTGACGGTCAGCGGGCCGCCGGCCGCGAGCTGGGCGGTGAAGGCGGTGAGTACCGAGCCCCGGCTGCCGAGGACGTTGCCGAAGCGCACGCTGAGGTAGCGCCCGGGCACCCGGTGGGCGGCGTGGGCGGTCAGCCGCTCGGCGGCCCGCTTGGAGTAGCCGAGGACGGAGCACGGGTCGGCGGCCTTGTCCGTGGAGATGTTGACCAGAACCTCGACCCCGGTGGCGGCCGAGGCCTCCAGCACCGTCGCGGTGCCCCAGACGTTGGTCTTGACGGCCTCGGCGGGGTACTGCTCCAGCAGCGGCTGGTGCTTGAGCGCCGCGGCGTGGAAGACCACCTGTGGGCGGCGGTCGGCGAAGATCTGCCGGAGCCGTGGCTCGTCCCGCAGATCGGCGAGCACGACGCCGGGATCGTCCAGCAGGGCCCTTCCGAAGATCGAGAGTTGCGCGGCGTGCAGGGCGGACTCGTCGCGGTCCAGCATGATGAGTTCCGCTGGCCGCAACCGGTGCAGCTGGCGGCACAGCTCCGATCCGATGGATCCGCCGGCGCCGGTGACCAGCACCCGCTTGCCGGTGAGGTAGCCGGCGATCGCGTCCAGGTCGGTCTGGACCTGGCCCCGGCCGAGCAGGTCGAGGATGCTGACGTCCCGGATGTCGGACACGGCGACCGGGCGGTCCAGCATTTTGATCATGGACGGCAGGACCTTGAAGGCGGACCCCGTCGACTCCACGACCTGACGGATCTCGCGGACCAGCGCCGGGGGCGCGGTGGGGATCGCGAAGATGACGACGGCCGCCGCGGTCCGCTCGATGAGTTCCCGCAGCTCCGACCGCCCACCGAGGACCGGGACGCCATTGACCCGCAGGTGCTGCTTGGCCGGGTCGTCATCGAGGAGCCCGACCGGAAGGTACTTGCCCCGGGGATCGAGCAGCATCGCCCGCAGCAGGGCCGTCGCGCCGCCGCCGGCGCCGAAGACCAGGACGGGAACCGTCGCCGAAGGGCTGGGGCGCATGGTCCGCTCCAGGTACAGCCGCCGGAGGTACCGGACCGCGAGCATGCCAACGAGGGCGAGCACCCCGCCGGTCAGCGGGACGCTGGCCGGCAGCGGGCGGCTGGCGGGGACCAGGTTCCCAACGAACAGCGCCGCCGTGGTCAGGGCCGCGGCGCTGGAGACCGTCCGGACCTCCTCGAACGCGCCGAAGGCGTACCGGCCGCGGTACAGGAACAGCGGATGACCCAGCCCGTTGTGGACCACCACGGCGACGACCGTGGCGACGAGCACGGCTCGGATCTGGGCCCCCGACAGGGCGAAGTCGTAGCGCACCCAGGCCGCGAGCAGGAGCGAGCCAGCCCAGGCCAGGCCATCGACCGTGGCTCGGCGCACGGTCCTGGGCCCACGGGCCAGGAGGGGGCTGGGATCAGCTTGGATCACCATCTTCTCCTCGTAGCTGCTATGTAACTCTATGGAGGATATTTCATTACTTAGTATGAGAATACGGTTTTTGCTCTACTGGTATACGGGGAGCATTCACCATGAGTATCAGTATGAGCCGAAAAAATGGGTCAAATCGGTTAATTCCGGATGATCGAGTCCGCGAGGGTGCTGGGAGAACGCGTTGACTGTGACTGCCGCTGCCGCGGTGGGCGCCGCGGTGGGCGTCGGAGTCCTGCTACAGCCGATCGTTGTCAGGGTGACCAGGGCCCGCGGCGTGGTCGACTGGCCCAACGCGCGATCCTCACACGCCGTCCCGACGCCCCGCGGCGGTGGCGTCGCGGTCGTGGCCGGCGTACTCGCCGGCCTGGCGCTGGCCCCGGAGGCGCTGCTGGTACTCGGCGTGCCGATCCTCGGCCTCGCCCTGCTCGGCCTCGCCGAGGACCTGCGCGGGGTCACGGTGCGGGCCCGGCTGGTGGTCCAGGCGACCATCGGGGTCGCCGCCGGCGCGATCGTCGTCCTCGACCGGCCCCTGACGGCCGGCACGGTGCTGGTCGCCGGGGGCATCGGCGGGTGGTGCGTCGCCTACGTCAACGCCTTCAACTTCATGGACGGGGTGAACGGCATCTCCTCGGCCCACGCCATCGTCGGCGGAACGGCTCTCGGCCTGGTGGGCGCGGTGCGTTCGGTTGAGGTGCTGCTGATCGGGGGCCTCGTCGTGGCCGCGGCCGGAGCCACGTTCCTGCCGTGGAACGCCGGCCAGGCCAAGATCTTCCTGGGCGACGTCGGATCGTACGGTCTCGGCGGTGGGCTCGCGATCCTGGTGGCCTACGCGGTGGTGCACGGCGTGCCGGTGGAGGCGGCCCTCGCCCCGCTGGCCGTCTACCTCACCGACACCGGCTGGACCCTGATCCGCCGCGTCCGCGCGGGGGAACCCTGGCACCAGGCGCACCGGTCGCACATCTACCAGCGACTGACCGATCTGGGCTGGTCGCACGGCCGGGTCGCGACGGCAACGGCGGTCCTGGCCGGGACGGCGAGCGCCGCCGGAGCCGCCAGCCTCACCGGGGTCCCCGCCGTGCGGCTCCTGGCCGACGCCTGCATCGCGGGGTGCCTGGTGGCCTATGCCCGGGCTCCGCACTGGTGTCCCCGGGCGAGGGCACGGTGGGCGTGATGGCGGCGCGCCGGATCGCGGTGCTGGGCGGCACCGGGTTCGTCGGCTCGGCGGTCCTGCGCCGGCTGGCCGATCGCCCGGCGACGGTGGTCAGTACGGTGCGGGCTCCCCGCTGCCGGACCGGGCATCGCCGGACCGCCACGCTGCTGTCGCAGGCGGTGGCCACCGCCGATCTGGTCATGGCATTTGCCGACGTGGATGTCGTGGTGAATGCCGCCGGCTGTGCCGATGCGGCGTCCACCGATGCGGACATGCTCGTGGGAGCGAACGCCCTCATGCCCCTGATCGTGCGGCGTTCCGCCGAGATGGCCGGAGTCCGCCGGCTGGTCCACATCAGTTCCGCGGCGGTGCAGGGCGCCTGTGGAATGCTCGACGAAACCGAACGCCACGCACCATTCTCGCCGTATTCACTATCGAAGTGTCTCGGCGAGCGGGTGCTGCTGGCCTCGGCGTCCGGCATGGAAATCGTCGTCTACCGCCCCACCTCGGTTCACGGCGTCGACCGGGCGATATCCCGGCGCATCGCCGCGGTCGCCCGGTCGCGGATGTGCAGTGTCGCCGGTCGGGGCGCGTCCCCGACGCCGCAGGCCCTCCTCGACAACGTCGCCGAGGCCGTCTGCCACCTTGGCGAGGTCGCCGACCCCCCGGCGATCGTGCTGCATCCCTGGGAGGGAACGACGGCCTCGACCTTCCTCGGAGCGCTCGGCGGGCGGCGGCCACGCCGCGTTCCGTGGCCGCTCGCGAAGCTGGCGGTACGCGTGGCCAGAACGGTCGCCGGGCGGTCCAGCGGACTCGCCGCGAACGTTCGCCGGGTGGAACTCATGTGGTTTGGTCAAGCCCAGGCGGAAAGCTGGCTGACCAGACAGGGCTGGTCGATTCCAATCGGTCTGCATGGGTGGTCCGAGTTGGCGGAACAATTGCGGAATACCTCGGCTGACCCGGGTCCACGTTCGCGAGTTTCCGGGACGGGGCGGGAAAACAGCGACTAGCGTAAAAACCGTCGCCAGCGCCGCCCGAAGAAAGTCGGAATAGAAGTGCGTGAAAACGTTCGAGCGTCCGTCGTCCCGATCAAAGGAGTGTCCGCACGATGATGCAGAGGCGCGGAACTCCGCCCTCGCCGAAGAGAACATCCGGGGCGGGCGCGCGCGGTGTTGCCGATGCTCGAGATTCCGGGAACCGGCGGATCTGGATTCTGAACCACTACGCCACCCCGCCGAACCGGCCGGGACTGACCCGGCACTACGACTTCGGGGCACAGTTCGTCGACCGGGGCCACGACGTCACCATCTTCGCCAGCGGATTCAGCCACGCGACCCTCCGGGACGAGGCGCCGACGTCGGGCCGGCGGATGGCGATCGAGGACGCGGCCGGCGTGCGCTTCGTCTGGCTGCGCACCCTGGCCTACACCAGCAACAGCCCGCGCCGGGTGCTGAACATGCTCGACTACGCGCGGCGGATGCTGCAGGTGCAGCACCGGTTTCCCAAACCGGACGTGGTCGTCGGTTCCTCGGTGCACTACGCGGCGGCGTTCGCGGCGTACCTCATCTCGCGGCTGCGGCGCGCCACCTTCGTCTTCGAGGTCCGGGATCTGTGGCCACAGACCCTGATCGACGCCGGCGCGCTGCGCCAGCGCGGGATTCCGGCGCGGCTGCTGCGGGTCCTGGAACGGTTCCTGTGCCGGAAGGCCACCGCCGTCGTGTGCGTGCTGCCCGGGGCCGAGGCGTACTTCACCGCGCAGGGCGTGCCGCCGGAGAAGATCGTGTACGTCCCGAACGCCCCGCCGGCCCGGCCGCGTGGCGCCACCGTGCTGGCCGAGGAGACCCTGGCGCTGCTCGGCCAGCTGAACGCCCTGCGCGAGCGGGGCGTGCGGATGGCCGGCTACACGGGGGCGCACGGGCGGGCCAACGGCATCGAGACGCTGATCGACGCCGCCGAGGCGCTGCGGCGGCGCGGGGTCGACGACCTGGCGCTGGTGCTCATCGGCGCGGGCCCGACCAAGCCCGCCTGCGTCGAACTGGCCAGGGCCCGGGGGCTGGACAACGTGCTGTTCGCCGACCCGGTGCCGAGGGCCGACATCCCGGCCGTGCTGGACGTCCTGGACGTCACCATCTGCACCCTGCGACCCAGCCTGGTGCACCAGTACGGGATCAGCATGAACAAGATCTTTTCGTACCTCTCCAGCGGCCGGCCGGCCCTGTTCGTCGGGGTGGCGGCCAATCCCATCCAGGCGGCGGGAGCCGGGCTGTCCGTACCGCCGGACGACCCGGAGCGGGTCGCGGACGCGCTCGTCCAGCTCGCGTCGCTGTCACCGGGCGAATGCCGGGAACTCGGCGAGCGAGGTCAGCGGTATGTCCGAGAACATCACGATATCGAGCGACTGGCCGAACGGTTCCTGTCGGCTGTGGTCCCGGCGACCTGAGTCCGCCCGGACGGCTCGGCTTCGAACAGAGAGAAAAGGGGAACAGTGGTCGGGATCGCGCAGATCGGCTTCGGGTACTGGGGGCCGAACATCGCCAGGAATGTCAATGCGTTGGCCGGTGACGACTGGCGGTATCTGGTCGAGCTGTCGCTCGACCGACGGGAGCGGGCGGCGAAGCTCTACCCGTACCTCCACGTGACCGACGATCTGGAGAAGGTGCTCAGCGACCCGGACGTCGAGGCCGTGATCATCGCCACCCCCGTCGCGACCCACGCGACCCTGATCCGGCAGGCACTCACGGCGGGCAAGCACGTGCTGGTGGAGAAGCCGCTGACGGCATCGACGGCGGCGGCCGTCGAACTGGCGAACCTGGCGGCGGAGCGGGGCCTGATCCTCATGGTCGGGCACACCTTCGAGTTCGTGCCGGCGGTCCGCAAGATGCGGGAACTCATCGGTTCCGGCGCCATCGGGGACGTGCGGTACCTGTACTCGCAGCGGCTGAACCTCGGCCGGATCCAGAGCGACATCAACGCGTTCTGGTCCATCGGCCCGCACGACGTCTCCATCGCCAACTACCTGACCGGTTCCGCTCCCCGGTGGGTCTCCGCCCAGGGCGGCAGCTACCTGCGTCCGGGATGCGAGGACGTCACCTTCGTGACCGTCGGCTACGACCACGGCATCCTCGCCCACATGCACGTCAGCTGGCTGGATCCGATGAAGACCCGGCGGGTGACCGTCGTCGGCGGCGACAAGATGCTGGTGTACGACGATCTGGACACCCAGGCCCGGCTGAAGGTGTTCGACAAGGGCGCCGACGAGACCCAACCCGACGCCTCCGGAACCTGGCAGTACCGGCTGCGCGACGGCGCCATCCAGGCCCCGAGCCTGGACCTCAGCGAGCCCCTGGCGGAGGAGATCGGCCACTACCTGGACTGCGTGCGGGACCGGACGCGTCCGGTGACCGACGCCTGGAACGGGGTCCGGGTGGTCGCGGCCTGCGAGGCCGCCGAGCGGTCGCTGCGGTCCGGCGGCACGCAGGTCGAGGTCTCGCTGCCCACCGCGATGCGGCCATGAGCGCGGCCGTCCCCGCAGCCCCGTTGGCGGTCGGCGGGTGGTCGATCGTCGACGAGCGCGTCCAAATCGGACCGGGGTCGACCGTCGAGGAGTTCTGCGTCATCGGCCGGCACGGCCCGGACGGGGCCACCACGATCGGCGCCGGGGCGCGGATCCGCAGCCACACCATCGTGTACGCCGGCAACACGGTGGGGGACCGGTTCGCCACCGGCCACTCGGTGCTCGTCCGGGAGAACAACACCATCGGTGACGACGTCTCGATCGGGTCCCTGACGGTCGTCGAGCACCACGTGACCATCGGCGACCGGGTCCGGGTGCACTCCCACTGCTTCATCCCGGAGTACTCGGTGCTGGCCGACGGGGCGTGGATCGGCCCGAGGGTCACCCTGACGAACGCGCCCTTCCCCCGCTGCCCCGACGTCAGCAAGTGCATGAAAGGCGTGACGATCGGGCGCGATGCGCGGGTCGGCGCCAACGCCACCATCCTCCCCGGCGTCCGGATCGGCGAGCGCGCGCTCATCGGTGCCGGCGCGGTCGTGACCAGAGACGTCCCCCCGGGCGTGGTCGTCATCGGCCAGGCCGCCCGGCCGGTGAAATCGATCGACGACCTGCGCTGCCCGGCCGGACTGGACCACAAGCCCTACCCACCTGCGGAGTGAGCACCCATGTCGAAGATTCCACTCGTTGACCTCAAGGCCTCGTACCAGCGGCACGGCCCGGCCATCGACGCCGCGATGCGGGACGTCATCGCCAACACCCGCTTCATCCAGGGCCAGGAGGTCGCCGACCTGGAACGGGCGTTCGCCGGCTTCACCGGCACCCGCTTCGCCATCGGTACCGGCTCCGGCACGGCGGCGCTGCACCTGGCCCTCGCGGCGCTGGGCGTCGGCCCCGGCGACGAGGTGGCGGTGCCGGCCCACACCTTCGTCGCCACCGCGGAACCGGTGTCCTGGCTGGGGGCGACGCCCCGGTTCGTTGACGTCGACGAGGAAACCGGCTGCCTGGACCCGGTCTCGCTGAAGGCCGTGATCGACAGAGTGCGGGTGGTGCTGCCGGTCCACCTCTACGGGCGGCCGGCGGACCTGAGCGCCATCACGGCCATCGCCGCCGACGCCGGGGTGCGGGTGCTGGAGGACGCGGCCCAGGCGCACGGCGCCGAACTCGTCGACCTCGACGGGACCACGACCCGGGCCGGGGCCTACGGCGCCGCGGGCTGCTTCTCGTTCTATCCCGGCAAGAACCTCGGGGCCTTCGGCGACGCCGGGATCGTGACGACCGACGACGCCGAGCTGGCCGACCGGATCCGGATGCTGCGCGACCACGGCCGCACCACGAAGTACGAGCACACGACCGTCGGCTACGCCCACCGGCTGGACACCCTGCAAGCCGCCGTCCTCGGGGTCAAACTGACCACCCTGGACGCCGACAACGTCCGCCGGCGGGACCTGGCCGCGCGGTACACCGACGCCCTGTGGGGCCTCGGGGACCTCCTGGTGCCGTCGGGGCCGAGCGGGCTGCGCAGCGTCTTCCACCTGTACGTGGTACGCACCCGGCACCGCGATGCGCTGCTGCGGCACCTGCACGCCAGCGAGGTCGGCGCCGGGGTGCACTACCCGATCCCGCTGCACCTCCAGCCGGCGTTCGCCTCGCTGGGATACCACCGGGGCGACCTGCCGGTCACCGAGGCCTGGGCGGACGAGTGCCTGTCCCTGCCGCTGTACCCGGAGCTGACCTGGCAGCAGCAGGACCGGGTCGTCGCGGCCGTCCGGGCGTACTTCGACGGCGTGAGCTGAGTGATGAGATCCGGTGCCGGGGCAGGCGGGGGCCGCCCGGCACCCACATCACGCCGAGGGGATGGAGTCCGGGCGCATCCGCGCCCGAGTCGATAGTGTCATCAGGCGCTGCGGCCGTACGCCGCCGAGCCCGTGGTGGCCGAGCTGCCGCTTCGCGCCACCGGCCACGAGAGGGGTAGCCGCCATGCGATGGAAGGTCGGCGAGGAACGCACGCTCTACCGGGACCAGTGGGTCCACGTGGCCTCCTGCGACGTCGAACTGCCCGACGGCCGGCACCTCGACCATCGCCTGATCCGCGCCGCGACCGCCGGAGCAGGCGCCGTCATCCTCCACGACGGGTGCGTGCTGCTGCTGTGGCGCCACCGGTTCATCACCGACACCTACGGGTGGGAGATCCCCATCGGCAGCATCGAGCCCGGCGAGGACCCGGTCCAGGCCGCCGCCCGGGAAGTCGAGGAGGAGACCGGCTGGCGCCCGGGCGCCCTCCGCCCACTGATCTCGACGCACCCCAGCCCCGGCCTGATGGCCTCGCACCACCACGTGTACCGAGGCGACTCGGCTACCCGCATCGGTCCACCCGTGGACGGCTTCGAATCCGACCGCGTCGAGTGGGTCCCCCTCACCAAGATCCGCGCGCTGATCGATCAGGGGGACATCGTCTCCGGCACCACCCTCGTCGCCCTCCTCTACGTCCTCGCCACCGGGGCGTGAGCGCCGAGGCACGACTGTTGTCGCCGCACCGCCGTCGCGTCCGGGCGTCACGTACCGCCATCGGTTCCGGGGCCGGGGCCGGGGCCTACCGGCCGGCCAGGTCGGCGTACAACCGCGCGATCCGGACTTCCTGGCTGGCCCAGGTGAACCGCTCCCGGACGGCGTCGGCTCCCCGCCGACCCATCGCCGCGGCCCGGACCGGATCGCCGGCCAGCTCGCGGATGGCCCGGGCCACCGCGGCGGCGTCGGTGGGGTCCACCAGCAACCCGCAGCCGGCGCCGGCCACGATGGTCCTGACGATCGGGAAGTCCGACGCCACGACGGGAAGCCCCGCGGCCATGTACTCGAACAGCTTGGTCGGCGGAATGGTCACGTACGCCGGGGTCGGTTGCAGGACCGCGAGGCCGATGGCCGAGGAGTCCACGACCCGGCGCGCCAGCGGCGGCTCCAGCGGGCCCCGGTAGTCGACCCTGGCCCAACCCGGCCTGGTCCGGAGCTCGTCCAGCAGCCCGGGTTCCCCGCAGGGGCCGACCAGGACCAACCCGCCCAGCTCGGCGTCGGGCACCATGGCCATCGCGTCGACCATCACCCGGGCTCCACGTTCCCTCGTGATCCCGCCGACGTAGACGGCGACCCGCTCGGTGGGCTGCCCGGTCGGCTGCCCGGTGGGCTGGCCGGTGGGCTGGCCGGCCAGTGCCGCCGGTGCCGGACCGGGGCCGTCGGGCAGCTCCGGATAGTTGTAGATGACCGTCGTGCGCCGGGGGGCGAACCGCTCGGCGACCGTCGGGGTCGCCGCGATGACATGGCTGCTGGTGGCGCTCACGAACCAGCAGAACGCCCGGGCGAGCCAGGACAGCACCGGACGGGTGCCCCGGGGCAGGTAGTGCTTGCCGTGGATCTGGGCCGGCAGGTCCTCGTGCGCGTCGTAGATGACCGTGGCCCCGCCGACACGGAGCAGCGGTATGCCGATCGCCAGCTCTGGATCGTGAACATGGTAGACGTCCGCCCGGTGCCGTCGTGCCCTGCCGATCGCCCCGGGAACCCCGGTGAGCACCCGCCGCAGCCGGCGTTTTCGGGGAATCGTCAGGACGCGCACGCCGTCAACCTCGCGCACGCCGTTCACCGCACCGCCGCCGTCGGCCCCGGTCCCGGTGTCATCGACGGCGATGAGGGTGACGTCGTACCCGTTCCGGGCCAGCGAGCGGCATTCCTTGCGGAGAATGCGATTGTCGTGCCACGGATGGACCGTGGAGAGATGGACGACGCTGGTGGGCCCGACGGGACGGTGCCGACCCGGCCGGCCGGCGCCCCGATCCGTTGCCGGAACCACCACGAGCAGGACCAGTGCCAGCAGCATCCCGTGGGTCAGCAGGGTCGTGGACAGCGCCGAATTGCACAGGGCGAACGCCGGCACGGCGAGCAGCAGCCCGGCGACCCGCCGACTGCGGTACTGGGCGACCGTGTCATAGGTGAACATGAAGACACCGAGAGCGGCGGTGATGACGAACACGCCGGGAAAGCCGAGGTTCGCAAAGCCGTCGGCCCAGATATTGGCATTGGCGCTCACGGATGCACTGCCGTAGTACACGCTGCCGATGAGATGCGCCGGGTCCAGCGGATGGGGAGCGGCGACCAGCCCCGCGGGGACATGCTCGGCGAACAGGTACTTCGGCCGGTCGTCGAAGTACTCGTAGTAATGGTAGGTGTTGAGCCCGGCGACGAGTGCCAACCGCCGCACCAGCAGCGACGTGACGAAGACCGTGCCCCGGATCGAGTCGACGGCGACCGCCAGCCCGCCGCAGGCCGCGGCGGCCCAGGCGAGTCGGTGGCCGACCATCGTGGTCACCTTCCGCCAGGACGCGACGGTCAGGGCGACGATCAGCAGCGAGGACAGCAGGGCCGTCCGGAATCCGGTCAGCGAGAAGACCGCGACCTGGAGGACGATCCCGATGACCAGGGTCGGAACACGGCGCCGGACCAGCCCGGTGATCACGTACGCCGGGGCCAGCACCGCGGAGATCCAGCTGACCGCGTACGGTCCGAACCTGCTGGCGGTGTCCATGGCCTGGTGGTAGCTGGCCCGTACCCGGTAGACGTCGTCGAAGGAGTGCAGCGTGAAGCTGAGGCCGAAGTCCGCGGCGACGATGGCCGCCGCAACCGCCGTGAGCACCCCGACCACGACGGAGAACCGCCGCCAGGAGCCGGTGGCCAGGTTCAGGGCCGGCAGCCGGAGCCGGTAGACGAGACTCAGCCCGGCGAAGGCCACCGACACCGCCAGAACCATCGGCACCGGGCTGGGGCGTGGCGGCGCGTCGAGGAACAACGCTGTGACGTGCGTCGGGGCGACGACGAGCAGGAACAGCAGCCAGTAGATCACCTGCGACGGGCGGTCGAGCGCCGTGGGCAGCCGGCTGGCCGCCAGGGCGTAGGACCCGAGCACCACCAGCAGCGTCCACCCGGTCGGGACGGAGACGGAGAACCCCAGGTAGCCGAACGACGGCGCGATGACCAGGACCTCCGCGGCCGCCAGCATGAGGCCGTAGGCGAACACCCCGGCCAGGCCCCGCCACCGGATCGGGGCCGGGAACCCCCGGGCCGCCTGCGCCGCCCGGGTACCGACGGCCCCGACCAGGTGCCCGGCGGCGGTCGCGGTCCTCATGACGCCCCCGCGACGTCGCGGTCGTGGGCTCCGGCCGCCCGCAGGCAGGAGACCAGCAGCGCGCCGTACCCGACGACCTGGGTGGCGGTGAGCACGCCGACGGTCACCGTCGCCGGGGCGTGCCCGGCGAGGCAGATCGTCATGGCGCCCAGGGTCAGGGCCAGCCGGCTGGCGTCCCACCGCAGTTGCTGCCCCTGGCGTTCGAGGATGAGCAGCGTGTGACTGACCGCGGCGACCGCGAACCGGGCGAGGTAGCCGATGCCCATGATGCTGCCGAAGGTGCCGGCCAGCACCCACGTCTGGCCGAACACCAGCCCGAACAGCGCCGGGCCCAGGAGAAGGACCACCGCTGTCGGCCCGGCCCCGAGGAGGAGCAACCGCCGGACGGTCGCGAGGACGAGGCCCCGCAGCCGCGGGGCGCGCTCGCGGACCACTGCGGCGGCCTCGCCCTGGAACACCTGGGCGACCGCCGCCGTGATCAGGGCGCTCGGGGCCGACAGCGCCCGGATGGTCAGGCCGACCAGCGCGACCGTGTGATCCCCGTAGGCCGCCGCGATCATGAGGACCGGGGTGTAGGTACCGGCGGTGTTGAGCAGCGCCGACCACGACGCCACCAGCGGGAACCGGCGGTACCGGGAGACGGCCGCCGCCATCCGGCGGGGCCCGGCCGGTCTCCGGACGAGTCCTCCGCCGCAGAGCAGGCCGCCCAGCCCGGCCAGCCGTCCCAGCCCCATCCCCAGGGTCAGACCGATGGCCGAAGCCCCGGCGACCCCGAGGCCGACCTGGGTCGCGACCTGGCCGACGCCCACAGCACAGTCTCGGATCCCCAGCGCCCGGTACCTGCGCGTGCGGATCATCCACGCCGATGTGATCTGGAAGAGGCCCATGGCCGTCACGGCCAGGCCCAGGGACAGCCACTGGCCGCCCAGCCCCGGCACCCCCAGGAGCCGGGAGACCGGGGCGCCGACGGCGAGCCCGGCGACGGCGACGACCCCGCCGAACAGGCCGGCCGAGACGAACCCGGACCAGGCGAGCGCCGCGGCGTCCCGGTCCCCGTCGGGCAGGGGCACCGCGGCTTCCAGCCGGAGTGCGGCGACCGGCGCCAGCAACCCGACGAGCGAGGTGAACACCGCGAGGACAGCCAGGTCCCGCACGGAGTACAGCCGCGTGAGCACCGGCATACTGGCGATGACCAGTGCCTGACCGGCGGCCGTGCCCGACAGGACGCTCAGCGTTCCACCGGATCGCCGGGACCCGGTCGCCCGCGCCGCGCCCTTCTCCCCGGGCGCCGGGGACGACCGGACGGCGGTGACCGTCGGCACCGTCACCGCGCCGGACGGCCGGTCGCGGCCCGCCGCCGGGAGGTCGCGCGGCGACGGCTCATCGGACCAGCCACCGTGCGGAGTCCTGCTGGACCTTGACCCGCCGGCCCAACGTGTGGTGGTCCCAGCCGGCCGCGGCCCAGCGCGCGGCATCCAGACACCCCCGGCCGTCGATCACGCGGTGGCCCCGCACGAGCCGGGCCAGGGCCGCCGGGTCGGCCTCGCGGAACTCCCCCCACTCGGTGAGCACGCAGAGCAGATCGGCCCGGGCCACCGCGTCGGCGAGGCTCTGGGCATAGGCCACCTCCGGCACGGCCTCGCGCGCGTTGTCGGTACCCCTGGGGTCGTAGACACGCACCTCGGCACCGGCGGCGGCGAACGTGCGGATCACCGACAGCGCGGGGGAGTCGCGGACGTCGTCGCTGTCGGGCTTGAACGTGGCGCCGAGGCAGGCGATCCGCGTTCCGGCGAAATCCGGTCCGGTCGGACCGTCGGGACAGCCGAGCAGCGTGGCGGCCAGCCGGACGACCCGCTGGCGACTGCGCTGGTTGATCAGGTCCACCTCGTACAGGAACCGCAGCGCCTCGCCCACGCCGAGTTCCTGGGCGCGGGCCTGGAACGCCCGGAGGTCCTTCGGCAGGCAACCGCCCCCGAAACCGATGCCGGCGCCGAGGAACTGGCGGCCGATCCGGGCGTCGTGGCCGATGGCCTGGGCCAGCAACTCGACGTCACCGCCGCTGGCCTCGCAGACCTCGGCCATGGCGTTGATGAAGGAAATCTTGGTGGCGAGGAAGGCATTGGCCGCGACCTTGACCAGCTCCGCGGTGGCGAAGTCGCAGACGATGACCGGAACCTCGCGGGACTCCTCGGCCGCGAGGTCGAACACGCCCTGGTGCGCGGCATGGAGCATGGCGCTGGCCCAGTCGCTGCGGACCCCGAACACCACCCGATCGGGGCGCAGCACGTCGTTGACGGCCAGCCCTTCCCGCAGGAACTCCGGGCTCCAGGCGACCTCGATGCCGAGTCCCGGGTCGGCATGGTCGGCGACGAGGCTCTCGATCCAGGCCGTGGTGCCCACGGGCACGGTGGACTTGCCGATGATGAGGGCCTTGCGCCGGATGCGGGGTACGAGATTGGTTATCGCCGATCTCACCTGCGACAGGTCGGCGGCCATTGCGCCGGCGCGCTGCGGTGTACCGACACAGACAACATGGATGTCGCCAAATGCCGCGACCTCGTCGAGCGAGGTGGAGAAACGCAGCCTGCCCGCTGCGAGATTTGTTCGCAGCAGGTCCTGGAGGCCCGGTTCATGGAACGGCACCCGTCCCGCGGCGAGGTGGGCGATCTTCGAGGCATCGGGATCGAACCCGAGAACGTCATATCCGAGTTCCGCGAGGCAGACGGCGTAGGTCGCACCGAGGTATCCCGTTCCGAGGAATGCCAGCCGTGGCCGCCCCGCACGCGAGAGGCCGTCTGCGGAGATACTCGGGGTGTGCGGCAACGGCACGTTCCTCTCCGTTCGACGTATCGATACATGAAATTGCCTGATGGTTAGGATCGGCTATGTCGTCACCGTATCTTCAGTCATGGCCGGGAAGTGGTGAAATCTCCAAAACGCGAGCCGTTGTCCTTCCTGATCTTCATCATCTAGGGGCAGCCGACGGGTGCTACGCTCTGCGCCACGATCGGTGGTAGCGGTTCCCAGGGAGCGGGCGGTGGACCCAACGGAGGCCGAGGAACGGCCGGATTTTGGGCGGGTCGTCACCCTCGCGAATGTCATCAGTTTCGGGCGACTGATCGGGGTGCCGATCGTCCTCTATCTGCTGCTGGTCGCCCATGAACCGGCCATGGCCGTGGTGGTGCTGGTCATCGGCGGCACCAGCGACTGGGTCGACGGCTACATCGCCCGTCGGCTGCGACAGGTCAGCCGGTTGGGCACGCTGCTCGACCCCCTGGCCGACCGGCTGTACCTGCTGGCGACCGTGCTGGCGTTCGCCGTCATCGGCGTTATTCCGTGGGCCTTCACGGTGGCCCTGCTGGCCCGGGAGGCGCTGCTGGGTGCCTGCCTGATCGTGCTGCGCCGGCACGGCCAGGGTCCGCCACCCGTGCACTATCTGGGCAAGACCGCGACCTTCCTGCTGCTGTGCGCGTTCCCCATGCTGCTGCTGGCAGAGGTCAGCGCGGTCGCGGCCCCGGTGGCCGGGGCCTGCGGCTGGGCACTGGCCTGGTGGGGGATCGTGCTGTACTGGATCGCGGCGGGGCTCTACCTCTGGCAGATGCGCGACATGACGAGGAGTCGGCGATGATCGGTTGGTCCAGGCCGGCCAGGGACCGCGCCGGGTCGACCGAGAAGCCCCAGCCCGCCGAGGCGTCCAGCCTCCTGTCCGACCTGCTGCGCCAGCCGCTGGAACCCGGCTACGCCGACGCGGCCCGCCGCCGGGCCGACCTCGGTCCGCGGACCGGCTGGCGGGCCGGCACCGCCAGCATGGCCAAGCTGGTGACCCTGCTGGCGATCGGGCTGCTGCTGGCCGTGGCCTATCACCAGGTGGTCGCCGATGAGCCGCAGGTGTCCAAGGCCCGAGCCGACCTCGTGGCCGACGTCAAGACCACCCGGGACGAGACGGAAGACCTGCAACGGCGCGCCGACGACCTGCGGCAGGACGTCGCTCGGCGTCGGGACGACCTGGTGGCCGGCGATGAGGACATGGCGGCGCTGCGGGCCAGGGAAGCCTCGGCCGGGCTGGTCACGGTGGCCGGCCGGGGGGTGACCGTCGAGGTGCGCGACGCCACGGCGCCGGTCGACCCGGTGACGGGCAAGCCGACGGGGGAGAACCCCGGCACCGTGCTGGACCGGGATCTTCAGGACATCGTCAACGCCCTCTGGCGCCTGGACGCCGAGGCGATCGCCATCAACGGCCAGCGGCTGACCGGCGTGTCGACCATCCGGACGGCCGGTGGGGTCATCCTTGTGGATTTCCAGCCGATCACCAGCCCGTACCGGGTCTCGGCGATCGGCCCGCCCGACCTGTCCGACGAGTTCGACGACTCCGCGGTCGCCGCACGCTTTCGGCGGTACGTGAAGACCTACCGGATGCGCTTCTCGATCAAGCGTCGGGCGGACCTGACCCTGCCGGCGGCCTCGGAGCCGCGGCTGCGGTACGCGCACCCACCGTCGCCGTCCGGTTCCGACCCGGCGTCGCCGAGCGCCGGCCCGCGACGCTCGGGCCCCTGAGGGGTCGCCCGCAGGCGGTGTCACTCCTTGGGGCCGGTGCCCCGGCGTTCTCGGGCCGGCCGCCGCCGGTACGCTCCGGACCGGGAGGTACCTGATGATCGCGGTCATCGCGGCGCTCCTCGGCGTCATGCTGGGGTTCATTATCGAGCCGAGCGTGCCCGTGGCCCTGCAGCCGTATCTGCCGATCGCGGTCATCGCCGCGCTCGACGCTGTTTTTGGGGGCATCCGGGCCAAGCTGGACGGCATCTTCGACGACAAGCAGTTCGTCGTGTCCTTCGTCTCCAACGTGCTGGTGGCCGCGCTCATCGTGTACGTCGGTGACCAGTTGGGGGTCGGCGGCCAGCTGTCGACCGGCGTGGTCGTGGTCCTGGGCGTCCGGATCTTCGGTAACGTCGCGGCCATCCGCAGGCATCTGTTCCGGGCGTGAGTATGGCATCGGACAACCCAGACATCCCGCCCGAATCCCCGCGGCGGGACACTCCGGCCGAGGGGGATCCCGTCGGCGACCGCCCGAGCGAGGGCGCCCGGCGGCGGCTCTCCGCGGCCGGTGCCATGATCGGTTTGCTGCTGGGCCTGCTGGGGTTCTCCCTGGTGGCCCAGTTCCACGGCAACACCACCGACGAGCAGTTGGCCTCGGCCCGGCCGGAGGACCTGGTCCGCATCCTGTCGGACCTGGACGCCCGCCAGAAGCGGCTCCAGGAGGAGATCAGCGACCTCGAAGAGAGCCGGCGGCAGCTGGAATCGGGTGCCCAGGGGCTGGACGCCGCGCTGGCCGAGGCCAAGCGCCGGGCCGACGAGCTGGGCATCCTCGCGGGTACCCTGCCCGCCCAGGGCCAGGGGCTGGCGATCGTCTTCGCGCCACGCACTGCAGCCATCCGGGCGTCCTCCCTGCTGGACGCGGTGGAGGAGCTGCGCGGAGCCGGTGCCGAGGCGATGCAGATCCAGGGCGGCACGGGCGCGACCGTGCGGATCGTGGCGTCGACGTACCTGGTGGACTCCGACGGGGACGTGCTCATCGACGGTGTGATCCTCGCCGCACCGTACACCGTCGAGGTCATTGGAGATCCGCAGACCATGCAGACGGCGCTACAGATTCCCGGCGGGGTGATCGACAGCGTTGAACAGCGTGGGGGTACCGTTTCGGTGCAGCAGCGCGACAGCGTTACGGTGTCGGCCCTGCATCATGACGATGGGCTACAGTACGCGCGGCCGATCTCGTAGTTGGTCGGGCGGGTGTGCTGGTCCGAGCCCGTGGTGGTCGAGGGGAGGACCGGGTGAGCGTGGTACCCGAAGACTTTCGGTACACGTCCGAGCACGAGTGGGTCGCTGGCAGGGAGGCCGAACCGACCTATCGGGTTGGTGTGACCGATTTTGCCCAGCAATCGCTCGGTGACGTCGTGTTCATCCAGCTGCCGGATGCCGGGACTCCGGTGACCGCGGGACAGGTCCTGGGCGAGGTGGAATCGACCAAGAGTGTCTCGGAGGTCTACAGTCCGGTTTCCGGCGAGGTGGTCGCGGTCAACGATGCCCTGGCCGATCGCCCCGAGCTGGTCAACAGCGATCCCTACGGGGAAGGCTGGCTGGTGGAGATCCAGGCACCACCGGGCGGGGACATACCGGAACTTCTGGACGCCCCCGCGTACCGGGAACTGATCGCTCCGGCGTGAACGGGGGGAGACCCGGATATCTTGACGAGCGGACATCTGCGATGATGCCAGTCAAAGACGATGTTGGAGCGTCGGTCGTCCGCGCGTCCGGTTGACCCGTGTTTTCGGCGCTGGCTAGGCTCATTTAGTTAAACGTGCGTTTACGCCCGACCAAGGACCCGTGAGGTGGACCCATGACGCGCCCAGACGACGAGTTTCCCCCACTCGACGTCACGTCCACGCTGTATCTCGGCAGCATCGATGAAGGGCTTGAGGGCGCCGACACCGACGTGGCCGCCGTCCGATTGGCTGGATCGTTGCCTCCGGGGACCGCGTTGCTCGCGGTGCGCCGCGGGCCGAACGCCGGTGCCCGCTTCCTCCTGGACCATGATGTGACGACCAGCGGACGGCATCCCGACAGCGACATCTTCCTGGACGACGTGACCGTCTCCCGCCGGCACGCGGAGTTCCGCCGCGAGGGCGGCTTCTTCACCGTCCGGGACGTCGGCAGCCTCAACGGCACCTACGTCAACCGGGAGCGGGTCGAGTCCGCGGTACTGAACAACGGGGACGAGGTTCAGGTCGGCAAGTTCCGACTGGCCTTCATCGCCGGTCCACGACCCGACGAGGCTTCCTGACGGTGGCGGAGGCCGCGGCCGAGTCGCGCTGGGCGGGCAATGCTGCCCGCGATGAGACGTTGATGAGTATCGGCGAGGTGCTGGCACACCTCCGAGTGGATTTTCCCGATACGACGATTTCGAAACTGCGGTTCCTGGAGGCGGAAGGGCTCGTTGAGCCCCGTCGTACCGCGTCGGGATACCGGAAGTTCAGCGGTGCGGACGTGGCCCGGTTGCGGTACATCCTCACCGCCCAGCGGGACCAGTACCTCCCGCTGCGGGTCATCCGGCAGCATCTGGAGGCGCTGGACCCCGGCGAGGACAGCACCCCGACGTACCCCTCGGCCGGCGGGCAGCGGCTGCTGCGTCCGCCCCTGTCCGCCGTCGGGAATCGCCCGTCGGCGGCCGACCCGGACCTGGCCGTCGAGCAGGACCTGCGGCTGACCCGGGCCGAACTGCTCACGATGGTGGGGCTGGAGGAGTCGCTGCTGGCGGACCTCGAACGGTTCGGGCTGGTGCGGCCCTCGCACAGCGGTCGCTACGACGCCGATGCGCTGGAGGTGGCCGCGGCCGCGGCACAGCTGGCCACCTACGGGGTCGAGCCGCGACATCTGCGGGCCTACCGGGCGGCGGCCGACCGGGAGATTGGCCTGTTCGGGCAGCTGGTCTCGCCCATGGCCAGGCAGCCCGGGCCGGCGGCCCGGGCCAGGGCGGCGGAGACGCTGCGGGAACTCGCGGCCCTGACTCAGCGCATCCACGCGGCCCTGGTCCGCGCGGGGCTGCGGCAGACCTTGGGTCGGTGAACCCGCCCTTCAGGGGCATTTGCCATGAGCGGGTGGTCCACGCTGGGCCAATGGCGTGTACCGTGCAGGGAAAGTAGCCGACACGGAGGCGGGCGGTGCGAGAGCTGAGCGTGGTTGGAGTTCGGGTCGAGCTACCCACCAACCAGCCGATCGTTCTCCTCAAAGAGGCCGACGGCGACAGATACCTGCCGATCTGGATCGGCGCGGTGGAGGCGACCGCCATTGCGTACGAGCAGCAGGGGGTCAAGCCACCGCGCCCGCTGACCCATGACCTCCTTCGGGACGTGCTCGCCGCGCTCGAAGCACCCCTGCGCGCCATCGAGATCGTCGAGATGCGGGACAACATCTTCTACGCCGAGCTGGTGATCGGCGATGGTCTGCGCGTCTCGGCGAGGCCCAGTGACTCGATCGCTCTGGCACTGCGGGCCGGCGCGCCGATCCGGTGCGCGGACCAGGTGCTGAGTGAGGCGGCGATCGTGATTCCGGACGAGCAGGAAGACGAGGTGGAGAAGTTCCGGGAGTTCCTCGATCAGGTCCGCCCAGAGGATTTCGCCAGCTGACGAGCCGATCTCACCAACAGCGCCCCGCCCGCGTGTCGGACATATATCGTCGGCGTGTCGCGGGCCGGCAATCTGCGTGACTCTCAAGCCGGGCTATAGGGTTGCTCATATCGACGCTGGAGGTGGGGTCGGATGCAGGAGTCCTCCGGGGCGGGAGAGAGTACCGATGAGATCGTTGGATACCGGGGTGTAGCCGCTTGCCATGCGGTGGGCATTAGCTACCGCCAGCTTGACTACTGGGCTCGGACGGGGCTTGTCGTTCCAGGCGTGCGTGATGCTTCGGGGTCGGGGACCCAGCGGCTGTACTCGTTTCGGGACCTTGTTGTATTGAAAGTCGTGAAGCGACTGCTCGATGCCGGCGTGTCGCTTCAGAATATTCGCCGAGCCATCGAAGCGCTTCGTTCCCGAGGTGTTGACGACCTCGCCGGAATTACCCTCATCTCCGATGGAACGACCGTGTATGAATGTCGTTCTCCCGAAGAAGTTGTTGATCTTCTTCAAGGGGGGCAGGGCGTTTTTGGAATCGCCATCGGCGGGGCGTTCAAGGAGATTCAGGGTTCGTTGTCGCACCTGCCGGCCGAGCCCGCCGCCGGGAGCGGCATCCAGATCGCGGTCGAGCCGGACGCCCCCGTGGAGATCGTGTCGGACGAGCTGGCCGCCCGCCGGGCCCGCCGTCGGGCCGGCTAGGGCCGGCCGCCCGCCGGAGCCCGGCGTTCCCTGGGCGACCAGCCCTCCACCGGTGCGGCCGGCGGCCCTCAGCCGGTGGCGATCGGGCGGAGCGTCCCCGCTGCCAGGGCGATGCCCGCGACCAGGATGGGAATGATCCCCAAGGCCACCGACAGGGTGGTGAGATCCGCCAGGACCCCGATGAGCGGGGGCCCGACGAGGAATCCGAACCAGCCACAGGTCGAGATGGCCGCGATGGCGTGGCCGGGATTGTGGCCGGGGAGGCTCGCCGTGGCGCTGTAGACGACCGGGACGACGACGGCGAGTCCGAGTCCGAGCGCGGCGAAACCGACCAGCGCCGCCC
>JABDRL010000156.1 GCA_013041765.1 Dactylosporangium sp.
CCCGCCCCCCGGCGCCAGCATCCCCCGCGCTGCCACCGGCCCAACTGGCCCCCGCGCCGGCGCCCGAGCGACGCGAGCGGTCCAAGGCGCCGCGATCGGCCAAACCCGTCAAGCCGGGCAAGCGCACGCCCCTGGAACGCGCTCCGAAACCACGGCACAAGGACCGGGTTCCATCGATCGAACTGGCGATCACGGAGATCGCCGGTCATCTGACCTTCACCCCCAACGCGGTGACGGCCTGGTACTGGCTGCCCGAGGTGCGGTGGGCCTTCCGCCCGGACGCCGAGCGGGAAGCCCTGCTCGCGGCCATCTCTGAGCAGTACGCCGGGCTTGCCGGCTTCCGGCTGCATCTGCGGCGAACCACCCGCCCGTTTCCGGCCGACCACTGGGCCCGGGTGGTCGATGGCAACTCGCCAGCGCCGCTGCCCACAGTCCCGGGTGCCCCGTCCTGGTCCGATCATCTGGTGGCGGCCCAGCGGCATCTCCTTGCCGTCAACCACGCCGAGGGACAGACGTACCTCGGCATCACCTTCGCCCGCCGCACCCTCGGCGACACTCTCGCCGAGCGCCTCGGCCAGCTGTTCCGGCGGGGCGTCGGGGACGCGGAGCGGCGCCGGATGGCGCGAATCGTCGAGCAGTTCGACGAGGTGCTGGGGGCCTTCGGCATGCGGGGCCGGCGGGTGACTCCCGGCGAACTCGAGTGGCTGCTCTACCGCTCGGTGGCGCTCTGCATGGCGACTCCCGACAACATCTCCACCGTCAACCACGGCGATTGGGAGCGAGGCGACCTCCTCGCCTTCACCGAACAGATCGAACGCTATCGATCGTCATACGGATCGACGCTGAAACTGGTCAACCGATTGACCGGGGAGGAGCGGCACGTCGCCGTCCTCGCGGTCGGCCGGATGGAGCCGCTGGAGATCCCCGAACGCCATGAGCCGTGGCTGCACTTCCACGAGCGCCTGCCCTGGCCGATGGAACTGTCCTCCAGAGTCGACATCCTCGGCCCGAACGACTCCTTCCGAAACCTCGAGCACCGCCTGCGCCTGATTCGTTCCCAGCAGAAGGACTACGCCGAGCACGGGATCGACGCCCCGCCGGAGTTGGAACGACTCGCCAAGCGCGCCCTGATCATCGGCGACGACATCACCACCGGACTGCCCGTCGACTCCTCCAGAGCTCACGGCTGGCACCGGATCGCGGTCGGCGGGGCCACTCGCGAGGAATGCCTGGAACGGGCCAGACGGTTGACCAAGATGTACTCCCGGGAAATGCGTCTCGCCCTCCAGCATCCGAAGAACCAGGACTGGATGGCCCGCGAGTTCATCCCTGGTGAGCCGCTGGCGAACACCGGGTACCTCCGACGCATGCCGGTCAAGCTGCTGGCGGCCGCGCTGCCCCAGTCCGCGTCAACCGTCGGCGACCGGCGCGGCGACCTCATCGGCCGGACCGCCGGCACCTGCCGCCGCCCGGTGTTTCTCGACCTGCACTTCCCGATGGAGGTGCGGGAACGCTCCGGGCTCGCGGTCTTCGTCGCCGAACCCGGCGGGGGCAAGTCAACCCTGGTGGGCGCGCTTGGATACCTCGCGGCACGCCGAGGGGTCCAGGTCACGCTGCTGGACCCGTCCGGCCCGCTCGCCCGGCTCTGCTCGATGCCAGAGCTGGCGCCGTACTCCCGCACGCTCAACCTGACCGGCTCCGAGCAGGGGACGCTCGCCCCGTATGCGCTGATTCCCACCCCGCAGCGGGCCCACTTCCCCAAGGCACCCGGTGGGGACCGGGAGTTCGACATCGCGATGTCCAACTCCCGGGCCGAGCGGCGGATGCTCGTGCAGGACATCTGCATGATGCTGGTACCTCCCCAGGTCGCCAAGGAGGCGTCCACCGCGACCATGCTGCGGCACGCCGTCCGGCAGGTGCCGGCGGAAGAGACGTCCACACTGGACGACGTGGTCAAGGCCCTGCGGGCCACCGGGGACAACGACGCCATCGAGCTGGGCAACCTGTTGCTGGACACCGCAGAGATGCCGCTGGCCATGCTGTTCTTCGGGTCCCCTCCCGATGGGCTCCTCGGCGCCGACGCCGCCCTCACCGTGATCACCATGGCGGGGCTACGGCTACCCGATCTCAAAATCGAACGTGAGTACTGGTCAGCAGAGGAATCGCTGGCCCTGCCGATGCTGCACACCGCCCACCGGCTGGCGGTGCGTCGCTGCTACGGCGGCGACATGACCCGCCGCAAGCTGGTGGGTCTCGATGAGGCCCACTTCATGGAGGGCTGGCGTTCCGGCAGATCGTTCCTGGTACGTCTGGCGCGGGACTCCCGCAAGTGGAACCTCGCCGCGCTGGTCGCTTCGCAGAATCCTCGGGACATTCTCGGTCTCGACGTGCAGAATCTCGTCTCGACCGTGTTCGTCGGACGTATCGCCGAAGACAGCGAGATCGCCGCGGAGGCGCTGCGGCTGCTGCGGGTCCCCACAGACGTGGGCTACGAGCAGACCCTGGCATCGCTGTCCCAGGTCGACACGTCCTCGTCGAGCCGGCTCGGCTTCCGGGAATTCGTCATGCGGGACGTCGACGGTCGGATACAAAAGATGCGCGCCGACGTCGGCTACGTTCCCGACCTCCTCCGCTACCTCGACACCACGCCAGCGGCGGCCGGACCGGCGCCCACGACGCACGTCCCCAACCGCGACGACGATCCAGAGCCGGAGGTCTGAGAGCATGCCCGCCACACCGGCTCCGCCCGCGCCGTCCGCTCGCGGACGGCGTACTGGGGCGCTCGTGCTCGCTGTCGTGCTCACCGCCGTAGGCACGTTGTTCGCTGGCCCGGTCTCGCCAGCGGCCGCCGCGCCGAGCAGAGCCCCGGGTGGTCCCTGCAGCGCAGCGGAATGGCTAAACCCCGCCAACTTCCAGTTCTGCACAGGCAAACTGCAAAGCCTCGGCTCCGATCGGGCAAGCTGCGTCAAGGCACCGACTCCCGGAGCTCCGGATTCCGGCATGGCCGGATGGTTCGCGACCCGTCCCGACGCTTTCAGCCAGCCGGGTGTGAAAGGCCGATACACCAGCTACGGCTACGCCGGATACGACTACACGACCTACGATATCGGCGGTTGCGTACCAACGGTCATGCACCCGGACTACAAATTCGAAAACACCGTCGCCAACGGTCTCTTTCTGATCGCCACGTCCGTGGTGGGCGCTTCGAACGCCCTGCGGGAACGGGCGTGGAACCCCAGCACCATGTGGGAATGGGCCGACCCACTGGTCGAGAAGGCGACCCGGGCGGTCTATGAGAAAGTATTCACCGTTTTCGGAACGGTCACCCTGGTCATCGTCGGCCTCTACCTGTTGTGGCGGGCACGCCAGTCCGACATGTCCAGCACGGTCACGACAGCGGGCTGGGCCGTCCTGGTCATGGTCGCGGTGACCGCGATCGCGGCTTGGCCGACACGGTCGGCGAATGCCGCCGACACAACGCTCATCACGTCGCTCAATGTCGTGCACGGGGCCGTCGGGCCGCCGTCGGAGGAACAAACCGATTCGTGTCCCGATCCCGAGCCGGGCGCCTGTGCGGATAACCGGGAACCGGCGCTACGAGCCAGCGACACGGCCGTCGACGGCATGCTCTACCGAAACTGGCTGCGGGGTCTGCTCGGATCGGCGGACAGCGAGACGGCGAAGAAATACGGCCCCGTCCTCTATGACGCCAAGGCCTTCACCTGGAGCGAGATCCAGGATATCCGGCAGGATCCCAACCAGCGCCAACCGATCATCGATGTGAAGGCCGACCGGTGGAAGCGCGTCGCTGAGCAGATCAAGACCGAGGATCCCGAGGCGTACGAGTACCTGACCGGGGCCCGCGGCATGGAACGCATCGGAGCCGGGTTCATCGCCATCCTCTCTGCGGTGTTCTTCGCCCTGTTCGATCTCACCGCGTCGGTTCTGGTACTGCTGGGATTCCTGATCTTCCGGTGGGCAGTGATCGCAACACCGATCCTCGGAACCTTCGGTCTGCTCCGCCCGGCGAGTTCCGGACTGCGGCGGCTCGCGAACATCGTGATCGCCGCGATCTTCAACATCATCATCTTCGGCACCGGCGCGGCGATCTATCTCTTCGCGGTCAACCTCATCCTAGGCACCTCAGCCCTGCCCGGATGGCTGCAGGTGGTGCTGATTCTGCTGACGGGAGTCGTCGGCTGGATGTTGCTGCGACCGTACCGACGGATCACCCAGCTCGGTGGGCGAAGCGCGGCCGACGGATCCGAGAGCTGGGGCCAGATGCTGCTGCGGGATCTTCGAGCCTCCTCGGTCCAGCGGTCGACAGCGGACGCCCAAGCCGGCCCCGGGGGGAAGCAAGGCAGAGCGTTCGACCCCACCCAGCGCCCAGAGTCTCGTGGTGAGCATGTCGTTGTCGTCGGCGCCCCATCCGCCCGGCCCCCGGCGACGGGTGCCTCGGCCGAGACGACCGGCCCGCCCGCTTCGCCCCGCCCCGAGGATGCCAAGCCCGTTTCAGACCCGGTCAAAGCGCCGCCGCGCCGCGCGCCGCACTGGGAAGAGCCAGATCTACCGGCAAGCACTCCCTCATACTCCATCTATCGCCCCGACTCCGACCGGCCGCGCACCCAACGTGCGCCGCTCCGACGGCCGGAGTCGGCAAACCTTCCGGGATAAGCCATGCGGCTGGTGCTACGACTGCTGAGAACGCGCTACGGGGCCGCCCTGTCGCTGGTGCTGCTCCTCACCATGGTTGTCCTGGCGTTCCGGGGGGTGGAAGGCTCCCACCCCGCGCCGGGAACGGCGCCGCCGCTGGAGCCGAGCCGCCCGGTCAGTGCGGAGCCCAGCGGATACGACGAGGTGGTCGATGATCCGTCCGAGCCCTCAACGCCCAGCCTTGCGGTCTCGGT
>JABDRL010000158.1 GCA_013041765.1 Dactylosporangium sp.
CCCGCCCCATCGTCGTTCGGCTTTCGCCCGATCGGCTACCGCTATTCCGGGTCGGTGGCCGACCCCGGCGCAACCGTGGCGTCGGCGGCCCCCGCAGCGTCTCCCGCGGCGAACAGCGCCGGCAGCGTGCCGCTCCAGGCTGCCTTCAGCTCGTCCAGCGGGATGGTGAACTGGCCCCGCACTTCCAGCGCCCGCTGCTGGGCATCGACCACGCCGATGGTCGTCTGCGGCAGGCCGTGCTCGCGGCACAGCGCCTGGAACGCCTTCTCGTGTTTGCGGGGCACCGCGACGAGCGCCCGCGCGGTCGTCTCGGAGAACAGGGCGACGAACGCGTCAAGGTCGTCGGGCAGCGCGACCGTCACCCCGGTGTCCTGCCGGGTGCAGCACTCGACCAGGGTCTGGGCCAGCCCGCCCTCGGAGACGTCGTGGGCGGCCGACAGGTGTCCGAGTTTCGCCGCAGAGGTCAGGACGTTGGCCAGGATCCGTTCCCGGACAAGATTGACCTTGGGCGGCCGGCCGCCGAGATGACCATGGGTCACCCAGGCCCATTCGGAACCGGAGATCTCCTCGCGGGTCTCTCCCAGCAGCACCAGGATGTCGCCGTCCTGCCGCACGCCCATGGGCACACGGTTGGCGACGTCACCGATCACCCCGAGCACCCCGACGACCGGCGTCGGGTTGATGGCCGCGGCTCCGGTGGAGTTGTAGAAGCTGACGTTGCCGCCGGTGACGGGGATGCCCAGCTCGGCGCACCCATCGGCGAGCCCGCGCACGGCCTCGGCGAACTGCCACATCACCGCCGGGTCCTCCGGCGAGCCGAAGTTGAGGCAGTTGGTGACGGCGACCGGTACCGCCCCGGTGGTCGCGACATTGCGGTACGCCTCGGCCAGCGCGAGCTTGGCGCCCTCGCCCGGGTCCAGGCGCGCGTAGCGGCCGTTGCCGTCGGTCGACAGGGCGATACCGAGGCCGCTGTGGTCGTCCAGCCGCAGCACACCGGCGTCCTCCGGCTGGGCCAGGACCGTGTTGCCCTGGACATAACGGTCGTACTGCTCCGTCACCCAGGTCTTGTCGCAGAGGTTCGGGCTGGCGGCCAGGCGCAGCAGCGTCTCGCGCAGCTCGTCCGGGGTCTTCGGCCGGGGCAGGGTCTCCGCCCGGTCGGCCTGGAGCAGGATCAGGTCACCGGGCTCACGCATCGGCCGGTTGTAGACCGGACCATCGTCGGCGAGAGACTCCGGCGGCACGTCAACGACGACCTCGCCGTTCCAGGTGACGATCAGCCTGCCGGTCTCCGGCTCCGCCGCCGGCGTGACCCGACCGATCGGGGTGGCGATCACGCCCCACTTCTTGGCGACGGTCAGCACCTCCGCCAGCCGGTCCGGGGCGACGATCAGCAGCATCCGCTCCTGCGACTCGCTGGCGAGCACCTCATGGGGCTCCATCGACGGCTCACGCAGCGGCACGGCGTTGAGGTCGATGCGCATCCCGGTCCCCGCGGCCGCGGAGGTTTCCGTCAACGCGCAGGTCAGGCCGGCACCACCGAGGTCCTGCACGCCGACGATCAGCTGCCGGTCGTACAGCTCCAGGCATGCTTCGATGAGCAGCTTCTCGGTGAACGGGTCACCGACCTGGACGCTGGGACGACGGTGCTCGCTCTCGTCGTCGAAGGTGGCGCTGGCGAGGACCGAGACGCCGCCGATACCGTCCCGACCGGTCTTGGCGCCCATCAGCACGACGATGTTGCCCGGCCCGTCGGCTTCCTTGCGCTGGAGGCGGTCGGCCGGCAGCACGCCGATGCACAACGCGTTGACCAGCGGGTTGCCCTGGTAGCAGGGATCGAACACCAGCTCGCCGCCGATGTTGGGCAGGCCAAGGCAGTTGCCGTAGCCCCCGATCCCGGCGACGATGCCCGGCAGCACCCGGGCGGTGTCCGGGTGCTCGGCCGCGCCGAACCGCAGCGGGTCCATGACGGCGATCGGACGCGCGCCCATGGCCAGGATGTCCCGGACGATGCCGCCGACGCCGGTCGCCGCGCCCTGGTACGGCTCGACGAAGCTGGGATGGTTGTGGGATTCGACCTTGAAGGTCACCGCCAGATCATCGGAGATCTTGACTACTCCGGCGTTCTCCCCCATGCCGGCCAGCAGCCGGTCGGAGGAAGGGGCCTTCTCCGCGAACTGCCGCAGGTGGACCTTGCTCGACTTGTACGAGCAGTGCTCGCTCCACATGATCGAGTACATGGCGAGCTCGGACTGCGTCGGCCGCCGCCCGAGGATCTGCCTGATCTTGGCGTACTCGTCGTCGCGCAGGCCGAGCTGGGCGTAGGGCTGGTCGTCGTCGGAGGTCTCCAGCGCCCAGGCGACCGTATCGGGCCCCTCGTGGTACCGCAGGGACAGCTCGGATGTTTCGTCGGCCGGGGTGGTGCTCATACGACGGCTCCAAGGTGTGCGACCACGGAGGTGAAGAATCCGAGCCCGTCGGTCGACGGTCCGGTCAGTGCCTCGACGGCGTGCTCGGGGTGCGGCATGATGCCGACGACGTTGCCGGCCTCGTTCCGGACGGCCGCGATGTCGCGCTGCGAGCCGTTGGGGTTGTCCCGCGTGTACCGCGCGACGACCCGGCCCTCGGCCTCCAGGGCATCCAGCGTCGACGCATCGGCGACGTAGCATCCCTCTCCGCTCTTCAGCGGAATCAGGATCTCCTGTCCCTGGGTCAGCCCGCTGGTCCACACCGTGGAGGTCGACTCCACCCGCAGCCACTGGGCGCGGTTGCGGAAGTGCAGGTTCTGGTTGCGGGTCAGCGCGCCCGGCAGCAGGTGGGCCTCGCAGAGGGTCTGGAAGCCGTTGCAGATGCCCAGCACGGGCAGGCCGTCCCCGGCGGCCTTCGCCACCGATTCCATGACCGCGGAGAACCGGGCGATCGCGCCGCAGCGCAGGTAGTCGCCGTAGGAGAACCCGCCGGGCAGGATCACGGCATCGACGCCGTACAGATCGGCATTGGCGTGCCAGAGCGCGACAGGTGTCGCACCACCCAGACCGATGGCCCGGGCCGCATCCTGATCGTCGAGCGAGCCGGGGAAGGTGACGACCCCGATTCGAGCGGTCATCGCGCGTCCTCGCCAGCGTCACCGGCGGCATCCGTCGTATCGGCCTCAACCCGTAGGGCGAAATCCTCGATCACGGGATTGGCCAGAAGCCGATTTGCGATGTCTTTCGCCCGATCGAGATCGGCGTCCCCAGCGAAATCAATCTCAATTCGCTTACCGATCCTCACAGATCGGACATTGGAGACACCAAGCCTCGGCAGCGCATTGACGACTGCCTGCCCCTGGGGGTCCAGGATCTCGGGTTTGAGCATGACGTCTACCACCACGCGGGCCACGGGGCACTCCTGACGTTCGACATAAGCACGAATCTGGCGTGCTCAACAAGCTTCCTGAGCCTACTCGTCCGAAGATCGCCGCAGATCACCACCCATGTCCCAGAGCGGGTGGTGTTCAGAGGATGGGCGCCGGCCGATACCGCATGGCGGCGGGATGCCCGGAGACGACGGCGCCCACCCGTCGCGTGACCGTGGTGATCTGGGAACCGGCGGTACCGACGAAGCCACCGCCGTCGGCCAGCAGCGCGTCGATTTCCGCCCGGGTGAGCCGGAGCCGGTCGTCGGCCGCCAGCCGGTCGATCAGATCGTTGTCCACCAGGCCCCGCTCCCGCATGGCCAGCGCCACCGCCACCGCGTGTTCCTTGATCGCCTCGTGGGCCGTTTCCCTGCCGACCCCCTTGCCGACGGCGGCGACGAGCACCTTGGTCGTCGCCAGGAAAGGCAGGTAGCGGTCCAGCTCGCGGGCGACGACCGCCGGGTAGGCCCCGAATTCCCCCAGCACGGTGAGGATGGTCTGGAACAGTCCGTCCAGGGCAAAGAAGGCGCCGGGCAGCGCCACCCGGCGCACCACGGAGCAGGACACGTCCCCCTCGTTCCACTGGTCACCGGCCAGCTGGCCAACCATGGTCAGGTACCCGCGGACGATCACGGAAAGGCCGTTGACCCGCTCGCAGGAGCGGGTGTTCATCTTGTGCGGCATCGCGCTGGAGCCGACCTGCCCGGCCCGGAATCCCTCGGTGACCAGTTCCTGGCCGGCCATGAGCCTGATCGTGGTCGCCAGGCTGGATGGCCCCGCCGCAGCCTGGACCAGGGCGGAGAGCACATCGAAGTCCAGGGAACGGGGGTAGACCTGGCCGACGCTGTCCAACTTGCGGGTGAATCCGAGGTGCTCGGCAACGCGATCACCGAGTTCGGCGACCCGTTCGGGTGAACCCAGCAGATCGAGCTGGTCCGCGGCGGTACCGACCGGCCCCTTGATGCCGCGCAGCGGATAGCGCTGGATGAGGTGGTCCAACCGCTCGTACGCCAGCAGTAGCTCCTCCGCGACGCTGGCCAGACGCTTGCCGAGCGTCGTCGCCTGGGCCGGCACGTTGTGTGATCGGCCGACGATGACGAGTTCCTGGTACTCGGCGGCCCGCTCGGCGGTCCGGGCCAGGGTCGCCACGATGCGATCACGGATGAGCAGCAGGGAAGCCCGGATCTGGGCCTGCTCGACGTTCTCCGTCAGGTCCCGGGAGGTCATCCCCTTGTGGATCTCCTCGTGACCGGCCAGGGCGCAGTACTCGTCGATGCGGGCCTTGACGTCGTGGCGGGTGACCCGTTCCCGGGCCGCGATCGAGGCGAGATCGACGTCGTCGAGCACCGCCTCGTACGCCTCGATCGCCCCGTCGGCGACCGGCACGCCCAGGTCTCGCTGGGCGCGCAGGACGGCCAGCCACAGCCGTCGCTCCAGGCGGACCTTCTCCTCCGGCGACCAGATGGCGACCAGTTCCGGGGAGGCGTACCGAGCGGCAAGAACATCGGGGATCTGCGTTGTCGTCACGTCCCGGATTCTCCACCGTCCCCGACCCGCAGCGCGATGCGGTCGAGATATGTCAGCTGGGCCACGACGGCCGCGGCGACAATCACCAGCAGCAGCCACCATGGCAGGGCGAGGACGACCGGCACCGATCCGCGCAGGCCGCCCACGCCGAGCAGGTCGTAGAGCCGCACGGGTCCGGTGGCGAGATCGCCGGAGCCGGAGATCACGGGCCAGAGCAGGTCCTGGGCCGACACCAGCCAGGTGCCCACCACCAGGATGGCCGCCATCGGCAGGGTCGGCAGGATGTAGGTCCGGGTCCACGAGCGCGATACCCCGTCCCGCCGGGCGGACTGATCGGCGAACGCCTGGCCCCGGGCGAGCAGGGTGAACACGAACAGGGCCGGCACGGCCAGGCGGGTCGGTGGCACCAGGCCGAGCATCGTCTCCAGGCGGCTGGCGGTGGCCCCGTCGGCGTACGCCCGGAGCGCCAGCGGCGCGACCCCGACGAACAGGAACGGGGCGAACGGCAGCAGCAGCAGCTCGCTTCGGGGCCCCAGCGGGCGCAGGGCTCCGATCCCGTAGCCGGCGACCGCGGCGGTGCCGACCCCGAGCAGCGTGGAGATCAGCGGCGGTACCCAGGTGTTACCGAAGGTTTCGACCAGCGAGACGCTGCCCGGCGGCGGCTGGCTGTTGTCGACCAGAGCGGCCAGCCACGGGCCCGTGGCGTACGCCGCGACGCCGATGACCGCCACGACGAGCACCGCGGCCCCGGCGGTCGCGAGCGTTCCCACCCGGTCCCCCGGCCGCCGGGCGCCGGCGTGCCGGCAGCGGTCGTCCAGTTCCAGTCGCGCTCCCGTGCCGATCAGGACGAGGGCGCCGAGGATGCCCAGGATCGCGAGAACGGCCAGCAGCAGGGTCGAGATCGCGGCCGCCGGGCCGAAGGTCAGCTGCTGGAACCCGACCGTGAACATGGCGATCACCGGCGTCGTCTGCCGGGGACCACCGCCCGCCAGGACGAACGGGCAGGTGAACGCCTGCAGGGCGACGGCTACCAGGGTGAGTGACGCGAGGCTCCCGGCGACGGCCACGCCCCTCCAGGGCAGGGCGGTCAGCGGCTGGTGGCTGCGGTCGCCGTCGTCGGCCAGGTCCGCGCGGTCGCGGCGGCGCAGGGCCGCCAGGTAGAGCATGACGGCGAGGGCGCACATCAGGGCGAATGAGGTCAGGCCATAGACGAATCGCACCGCGGCCGCCGCGCCGAGTTCCGCCAGCGCCGGCTGGCGGTCGATCCGCCAC
>JABDRL010000220.1 GCA_013041765.1 Dactylosporangium sp.
CCCGGGACTCGAGGGGTCTATCAGGTGCTTGCGACGTTGCCCGCGATGTCGTTGAACAGGTCCGTGAGGTTGCTGCCGAGCAGGGTTACCGCAGCGACGATGGCGATGGCGATGAGGGCAACCATGAGGCCGTACTCGACAGCGGTTGCTCCCCGGTCGCGGGTGGCGAGCATGGCCCGGAACTTGGCGGACAGGTTCGTCATAAGAACTCCCAAAGGCACGGGTTGGGTGGGGCGGGGGTTGGGGTTGGGTTCTTCGCGGATACTGCGGGGTGTTGGGGGGTGACTCCTGCTGGAAGATCAGGTGTGCGGGCTAGGGGAACATGCCCGCGGCGTCGGTGAAGAGGTCGGTCAGATTGGCACCGAGCAGGGTGACCGCTCCGACAATGGCGATGGCGATCAGAAGCGTCATCAGCCCGTACTCGACCGCTGTGGCCCCACGATCGGGGGCCGACCGCAGGCTGCGGTACCTGGCGAATACGCTCGCCATGCAGTCTCCTATCTTCCGGGGCCAGGGCTGGGGGCGCGGGTCGAGCGGTAGACCAACCGGTGCGTCGACTCGCAGTTACCAGATTGCCGACGATCACCGAGTGTGACTGTCGGGTGGTCGTTCTGTTCTGACGGGTCCCCCAGGAGGACATGTCCCGCACCCGGCTGACGGGCAGTCAAGCTCGGGTCAAGGCCGACGCAGCCGGTGCTCAAGCGCACCGCAAGCCAGCCTCAACGCGCCAGGAGGGTCGCCAGCGCCGGCGGGCCGATGACGGCCAGGTACCCCCCACCGAGCATCGCCGGGCCGAAGGCAAGTTCGGACCCGCGACCCGCGGGGGAAACGATCAGCACCCAAAGGGCAACCGGAGCGTTGACCACGAACGGCAGCACGGCTCCGAGCAGCACGAACGGCCAGCCCAGCCAGCCGAGGTAGAGCCCGAGCAGGACCGCGAGCGTCACGTCCCCCAGCCCGAGCTGGCCTCCGGGCAGCACGGCCAGGAGCAGGTAGCCGGCCCCGAACGCGAGCGCCCCCAGGAGGGAGGAGCCGAGGGACGGCCACTGCCCCGTCGCCGCGGCCAGCCCGGCGAAGCAGCAGGCGCTCCCACCGATCGCCGGGAACACGAGCGCCTCCGGCAGCCGGTAGCAGGCCATGTCGATGGCCGCGAGCAGGAATCCCAGGGGCAGGATCGCGAGGAAGGGCACCAGCTGCGGAGTGCAGCCGAACCGGGCCGCGAAGCCCGCGAACGCCACGGCGCACCCGGCGGACATCAGGGCGGGATGGGGACCGTTGCGCCGCCCGCAGGCCGGGCATCGGGAGCCCCACCGCAGCCAGCCCCGGACGCCGGCGGGCAGCTGGTCCCCGCAGCTGTCGCAGGACTGGCGGGGCGGGGTCCTCCAGGCCACGGACAGGCGGTACGCCGCGGTGGGGATTGCCCCACCGATCACTCCGCCGCAGGTTCCCGCGACGAGAACCGTCACGGCCACTCCCCCGATCGCCACCATGCCATCGTATAAATTTCGGCGGTTTCCCCGATCCCGTTCGCGAAGATGGGTCACCATCAGATATTCCAGTGTGATATTCGGAGGGTGGGAGCAGTGTTTCGCCGAATCCTGCCACTCGCCCTCGCGCCTGTCCTCGGGGCTTTCTGGGCGACGGGTCCGGGCGGTGTCCCAGCGGCACAGACCACCGTCGCACAGGTCGTCGGTGCACCGTTCGATCCGGCGCCACTGGCCGGGCGGTGCGGCGATCCGGCCGGTTCCTGGTTGGGCATGCGGTGGTTCACGGAATACCGCTGGCTGTTCAATGGCGAAAGCGTCCCGAGTTATCTCCAGAAGAGCGCGGCCCGGCCTTGGGCCGCAACCGCGCTCACCGCCACGCGGGCCGCCGCCCGCACGGTGGCGACGGGTCGCAACGACTGTGGGCTGGAGGATCTCGCCCTCCTCCGGCAGGCGTACGACGGAGGTACCGGCCGCTCGGCCGCCATCACCGACCAGGGTGGATGCGGTGGGAGAGACGGCCACAACGTGGTGTCCTTCGGCTCGCTTCCGGCGGGTCTGCTCGCGGTGACCTGCGTGTGGTGGGAAGGGGTCCACCAGGACCAGCACGGAGTCCACCGGGACCAGCACAGCGTCGAAGCCGACATACTCGTGAACTCCGCGGGTGGTGTTTTCTTTCTGACCCAGCCGGACGATTGCCGGACCAGATGGGATTTGGAGAGCATTCTCACCCACGAGTTCGGGCATGTATTTGGATTGGGCCATGTGTCCTATGCCCGGCACAGCGTCCTGACGATGAGCGATGGTCTTCCCGAATGCGTGACCGGCTACCGGTCACTCGGCCTCGGTGACTATCTGACGCTGCGCCGACACTACACCGATTCCTGAGTTCCTTCGGCCGGAATAACCGCGCTGCATCCTGACGGGACCGGACCCACAACACCCGAAGAACACAGTCGAGTTTCACCTCCCATCCCCCCGCGGAAGGCGAAACTCGATGAGCGTCAGCCTCCGGCGCACCGTCGTCGGACCACTGCTCGCCCTCACCGTTCTCTCTCCAGTTCTCGTTCTGACGCCAGCACCCGCGCACGCGGCGACCAGTGCCACGGTCCGGGTGAACGGCAACCTCAATGTCCGCAGCGGGCCATCCACCTCATCACCGATTGTCGGCCGGCTCCGGAACGGGCAGGCGGTCGCCGTCTCCTGCGCGGTCACCGGGCAGTACATCTCCGGGGCCGTCCGCCGGACCGCCCAGTGGAACCGGCTGACCAACGGCACCTACGTCTCCCACGCCTACATCCGCACGTCCAGTGGCATCTCGGGCTGTTCCTCGGCGGCCAAGCCGACGACGCCGAGCACGCCGACGACAAGCACGCCGACGACAACGCCCTCCGGCGGCGCGATCACGGCGACGATCCGCGTCGGGGGCCGGCTCAATGTCCGCAAGGGCCCCTCGACGGGGTACTCCGTGGTCGGTCGGCTCCGCAACGGGCAGGCCGTCGCCGTCTCCTGCGCGGTCAGTGGGCAGTACATCTCCGGGAGCGTCCGCCGCACCGCCCAGTGGGACCGGTTGACCAACGGCACGTATATCTCGCACGCCTACGTCAGCACGTCCAAGAGCATCTCGATGTGTTCCGCCGCCCCGACCACGCCGACCGCCCCGACCACCCCGGTCTCGGCGCCCCTCGGCGAACCGACCGGTTCGATGACGCAGGCGCAGTTCATCGCGGCGACGGTGCCGCTGGCGCAGCAGAGTCAGCGGGAGTACCGGGTGCCGGCGTCGGTGACCATCGCCCAGGCGATCCTGGAGTCCGGGTGGGGCAAGAGCACGCTGACCCGCAACGACCGCAATTTCTTCGGCATGAAGTGCTTCAGCCAGGGCTCGATCGCGATCAGTTGCCACACCTACTGGACCTACGAGTGCTGCAACGCCGATGGCAGCAACTACCGCACGCAGGCGTCGTTCCGGGTTTACTCCTCGGCCCTGGACTCCTTCCGGGACCACGGCAGGTTGCTGGCCTTGAACAGCCGCTACGCCGCGGCGTTCCGGTACACCGACGACGCCGACCAGTTCATCGTCGAGGTCCACAGGGGTGGGTACGCGACGAGCACCACCTACGCCGCCAGCATCCAGAGCGTCATGAAGCGCTACGACCTGTACCAGTACAACCGCTGACCCGGTGAGCGGACCGCGGGCGGGGTGCCGATCGGCGCCC
>JABDRL010000198.1 GCA_013041765.1 Dactylosporangium sp.
CCGCAGTGGCCACCGTGACGGGTCACATGGCGTTCGGTGCCCCATGGCAGCGCTTGTACTTCTTGCCAGATCCGCACGGGCACGGGGCGTTGCGGGCGGGCCCGCTCCCGACGGCCTGTCCGGGAGCGACGTGGTGCCCCGCGCTGACCGGCGGCGACCCCGTCCGGCTGGGCTTGCTGGTGGTCCCGGCGGCACGCTTGCCGTCCACGCGCTTGCCGTCCACGCGCTTGCCGTCCTTGTCCGATGTGCCCTTGGTGGCTCCGCCGAGTCCCAGGGCCGGCGCCTGCTCGACCTGGACCCCGCCGGTCCCCGCCGCGCCGTCGATGATCGGCGCAGAGTACTGCAACGCCTGCGGCCTGCGGGGCGCGGTCAACCCCTTGGCCCGGACCTCCACCGGCGCATCCCCGGTCGGGAGAGGAACGCCGGCGTCGCTGGCGGGGGCCGGCGCCGCCGGCTCCTCCACGGTGACTTCCAGGTTGAACAGGAGGTTGACCGTTTCTTCCTTGACGCCCTCGAACATCTGCTGGAACAGGTCGAAGCCCTCACGCTGGTACTCGACCAGGGGATCCCGCTGGGCATATGCCCGGAGCCCGACACCCTCCTGGAGGTAGTCCATCTCGTAGAGATGCTCCCGCCATTTCCGGTCGATGACGCTCAGCAGGACCATCCGTTCCAGCTTGCGCATGACCTCCTCGCCGAGTTCCTCCTCGCGCTGCTCGTACGCCGCCAGCGCGTCCTCGGTCAGCTGGGTCTTCAGCAGATCCGCGTCGATCGCGCTGGCATCGCCGGCCTCCCCCGCGAGATCTTCGAAGCTGACACCGACGGGATACAGCCGCTTGAGGCTGGCGAAGAGCTCGTCGAGGTCCCAGTCCTCCACGCCGACGCCCTCGACCGTCGCGCCCTCGACGTAGGCCGCGATCACATCTTCGATCATGTGCCGCAACTGGTCGCTCATGTCCTCGCCGTTGAGCACCCGCTTACGCTCCGCGTAGACCACCTTGCGCTGGCGGTTCATGACCTCGTCGTACTTGAGGACGTTCTTGCGGATCTCGCCGTTCTGCGCCTCGATCTGGGTCTGCGCGCTCTTGATCTGGCGCGTGACCATCTTCGACTCGATCGGGACGTCCTCCGGAATGTTGAAACGCTCCATGACCGCTTCGACGGCTCCGGCCCGGAACCGTCGCATCAGCTCGTCCTGCAACGACAGGTAGAACCGCGACTCGCCGGGGTCGCCCTGCCGGCCGGACCGGCCGCGCAGCTGGTTGTCGATCCGGCGGGAGTCGTGGCGCTCGGTGCCCAGCACGTAGAGCCCGCCGGCCGCGATGACCTCGGACTGTTCCTCGTCGCAGGTCTTCTCCCAGCGCGGGAACGCTTCCTGCAACTCCCGCTCGTACTCGTCCGGCGATTCATCGGCGTCAACACCACGCTGGCGCAGTTCGGAGGCCGCAAGGTACTCCGGGTTTCCCCCGAGCAGGATGTCCGTGCCTCGGCCGGCCATGTTGGTCGCGACCGTGACCGCGCTCTTGCGCCCGGCCTGCGCGATGATCTCCGCTTCCTTGGCATGGAACTTCGCGTTCAGCACCGAGTGCTTCACGCCCCGGCGGGTCAGCAGCTGGGACAGCAACTCGGATTTCTCGACGCTGACGGTACCGACGAGCACCGGCTGCCCCAGCGCGTAGCGCTCGACGATGTCCTCGACAACCGCGCCGTACTTGGCCTTCTCCGTCTTGTAGATGACATCGGCCTGGTCGGCACGAATCATCTCCTTGTGCGTGGGGATCGTCACCACGCCGACGTTGTACACCTTGTTGAACTCGGCGGCCTCGGTCTGCGCCGTACCCGTCATGCCGGAGAGCCTGCCGTAGAGCCGGAAGTAGTTCTGCAGGGTCACGGTCGCGAGGGTCTGGTTCTCCTGCTTGATCTCGACGCCCTCTTTGGCCTCGATGGCCTGGTGCATGCCTTCGTTGTACCGCCGGCCGTGCAGGATACGTCCGGTGAACTCGTCGACGATGAGGACCTCGCCGTCGGTGACGATGTAGTCCCGGTCCCGCTTGTAGAGTTCCTTGGCCTTGATGGCGTTGTTGAGGTAGCCGACCAGGGGGGTGTTGACGGACTCGTACAGGTTGTCGATGCCCAGCCGGTCCTCGACCCGGGCGACGCCTCGCTCGGTGATGGCGACCGTCCGCTTGCTCTCATCGACCTCGTAGTCGCCCTCGCCGTCCTGGCCGCGTTCCATGCGCCCGAGGATGCGGGAGAACTCCTGGTACCACCGGGCGGACTGCTCGGCGGGGCCGGAAATGATCAGCGGCGTCCGGGCCTCATCGATCAGGATCGAGTCGACCTCGTCGACGATGGCGAAGAAATGGCCCCGCTGAACCAGCTCGTCCATCCGGGATGCCATGTTGTCGCGCAGGTAGTCGAAGCCGAACTCGTTGTTGGTGCCATAGGTGATGTCGCACTCGTACGCCGCCCGGTGCTCGGCCGCCGGCCGGTTCGAGCGCAGCACGCCGACGGTCAGCCCGAGAAAGCGGTGCACCCGCCCCATCCAGTCGGCGTCGCGCTGGGCAAGGTAGTCGTTCACCGTAATGATGTGCACGCCCTTGCCCGCCAGCGCGTTGAGATACGCCGGGAGCGTCGCGACCAGAGTCTTGCCCTCACCGGTTTTCATTTCGGCAATGTTGCCGAAATGCAGTGCGGCACCGCCCATGATCTGCACGTCGTAATGTCGTTGTCCCAGCACCCGGCGCGCGGCCTCGCGCACCGTCGCGAAGGCTTCCGGCAGGAGATCGTCAAGCGTCTCGCCCTCCGCGAAGCGCTCCCGGTACTGGTCGGTCAGCTCACGCAACTCGGCGTCGGTCAGCTCGGTGTACTTATCCTCAATCGCGCCAACCACGTCAGCGATGTGCTTCAGTCGCCGAAGCAACCGGCCTTCGCCCGCACGGAGGATCTTCTCGAAAATCGACACTGGTCAGCGCTCCCTCGACGGCCTGCGCCCCCAATACTAGGCGGCAGGTAACCAAGGCATGCTACTCCAGTGAACGATACCGCCGGCAAAGATCATCTTTGCTGGGGCAGGATCACGAACATGGAGCCGGTCGAACTTTCCGCAGAAGGCCTGCTGCTGCGTGCCTGGCAGCCGGAGGACGCCATGGTCATCCACCGGGCCTGCCAGGATCCGCTCATCCAGCGATGGACGAACATTCCAGTTCCATATCTTCCGGAGCATGCGACTCTCCTCATCAACCGGCTCGCGCCCGAGGGCTGGCGGACCGGCACCTCGGCCCTGTTCGGTGTCTTCGAGCCCATGACGGAAGTCCTGCTCGGCGCGCACGGCTTGGTGCACCTCGACCAGGCCGCCGGGGTCGCGGAAATGGGCACCTGGACCGTGCCGTGGGCGCGCAACCGCCGGGTCGCCGAACGCGCGACCCGCGCCGTGGCCCGCTGGGCGCTCGACGTGCTGGACCTGCGGCAGCTCGTCTGGCGGGTCGAGCTGGGCAACCACGTGTCAAGGCTGGTGGCGGAGCGGGTGGGGTTCGTCTTCGACGCGCCGGCCCGAGGGCTGATTGTCGGTCGGAACCACGACCTCTCCGACGGCTGGCGCGGGACGCTCCGCCCCGGCGAGATCCGGTCGGCGCCGACGCCGTGGCTGGCGCCGGACGGGCCGGGCGCTCGGCGCGCGAAGGTCTTCAGCGCGCCGCAACCCCGCGTCCCGGCGGGCGCCGCGACGTTGCGCGCCCTGGCGATCGCCGATATCGAGCCCATGATCTTGGCATGTTCCGATCCGATGTCGGTCCAGTGGACCAACGTCGCCGTGCCGTTCACGCACGCCGAGGCCGAGGCCTCCGTCCGGGTCTTCGCCCCGAGGCGGTGGGCGCGCGGGGAGGGCGCCGTCTTCGCCATCGCCGACGGCACCGACAGGTTCGCCGGGCGAATCGATCTGCACATCAGCTGGGAGGATCCCCTGATCGGATCGATCGGGTTCCTGGTCTCGCCGGAGGCCAGAGGGCTCGGGCTGGCGACGGCGGCGGTTCGGGCGCTCTGCGAGTGGGGATTCGCCGCCCTCGGCCTCGCCCGCATCGAGTGGCAGGCCCATACCGGCAACGACGCCTCCCTGAGGGTCGCCCAGAAGGCCGGCTTCACCAGTGAGGGGACCCACCGCGCCGGATCCGAGCAACGCGGAGAGCGGCGCGACGCGTGGTGCGCCGCGCTACTCCCCGCGGACCTCGGCTGAACGCCGGTATCGAGGCGCTATTTCGCGAGGCTGATGACTCCGTAGTCGTAGGCCTTGCGCCGGTACACCACGCTCGGTCGGCCCGATTCCTTGTCGTTGAACAGGTAGAAGTCGTGGCCGAGCAGCTCCATATGGAAGAGCGCGTCGTCAACGGTCATCGGATCGCCGGGATGCTCCTTCATCCGAGCGATGTGCCATGGCTGGTCACCACGCTCGTCCAGGAACTCCTCGTCCTGTTCCAGCAGGGCGGTGTCGGTCAGCCCGCCGGCGAGCGAGTTGGGGTCTTCTCCAGGTCGCGGTTCAAACGCCAGGGGCGCCATCGCGGCGGCAAGGGACACCGGGGTGCGCCGGCCGCGGTGCACTCTGCGCCGGTCAGCGGCGCGACGCAACCGATTGTCGATCTTGGCGAGGGCAACATCGAGCGCACTGTAGAAGTCCGCGGCACGGGCCTCGGCCCGGATCACCGGCCCCCGCGAGATGCATGTGATCTCTACACGCTGGCAGTAGTCGGACTGGCGAGGGTTGCGCTCATGCGCCAGCTCAACATCGACCCTGATCAGCTTCTGGTCGTAGCGCTCGATTTTGGCAAGCTTGTCGGCGACATGCTGGCGATAGTGGTCGGGCACCTCGACGTTGCGGCCTTTGACGACAATGTCCACTCTTGACCTCCCCCACACGGGCTTTGACATTTGGTGGTGGGACTACGTAGACCGGCTTGCCGCACCGGCGGAATCCTCCTTCCGAGGACCGTTCCCCGTTCGACGGCACCGTTCCTCGGGTCGACGCCCGATCAGATGCTCAATCGTGGTCCTCCACCCTTGACGCTAGCTTGGCCCCAGCCACCAGTCACGCCCTGTCCAGCACAACAGCCCCACTCGGGTAGTCATCTTCCCCACTCGGTGTACAGG
>JABDRL010000206.1 GCA_013041765.1 Dactylosporangium sp.
CCACACCGGGTCAGCGGCGGGTGCCCACCAGGTCCAGCACCGCGGCCAGCCCGTGGACGGCCCCCGGGGGGCTCTCCGGCAGCACCAGCGTCAGGCAGCCGGCCCCGGCGGCCCCGGCATCCGCGGCGGTGTCACCGACCATGAGCGCCCGTTCCGGATCGACCCGCAGCCCGGCGCAGGCCGTGGTGAAGATCCCCGGATCGGGTTTGCACCGGGCGACCTCGTACGACAGCACGAACGTGTCGACCAGATCGGCGAAACCCAGCTTCGCCGAGATCTGCCGGATGTCGAAGCCGATGTTGCTGACCACCGCGGTGGGCACGCCGGCGTCCCGCAGCCGGGCCAGCACCGGAACGGTGTCGGCGTAGCCGACCCATCCGTCGGGGTCGAGGACCCGCTCGTAGAGGGCGTCGTCCAGCCCGTCGACGCCGGTGGTCACGGTGGCGGCGAGCCCGGCGAAGGCCGCCCGGTGGGCCGGCGGGTACAGGTCCCGCTCGGCCCAGACCTCCGCCAGGTGCGGGGGAATACGGTAGGGGCGCGGCCCGCCGGCGCGCCCGGCGGTGACCAGCCGGTCGGCCAGGACCGTCGCCCGTGGCCGTTCCAGGACGGTCCCGCAGCTGGCGGCGGCCTGGGTCACCCACCGCACCGGGTCCTCGACCTGCGCCAGGGTGCCATGGAAGTCGAAGAGCACGGCCTCGATCGGTCGTGGCCCTGGAGCGGCGGACCAAGATCCGCCACGGGAATGTGGTGGTTGTCGAAAACTGTCCGGCACGCCGTGCACGATACCGACCGGCAAACCGGGCGTGGACGCGCGTCACGAAATCGCCCGTCCACGGCCCGGTCCGAGCCGGCGGCGGCCATACTGAACCACCGATGAACGGAGGCGACCATGGCCGCTGGTCCGCGGACCCGCGTCACCCATGTCCTGCTCGCCAGCTACGCCGCCCTCGGCGCGGCGGTGCTCCTCGGCGTGCTCGCCGACCACCGCCCGCTCCTGTGGGCCACCAAGCCGCTGCTGGCGCCGTGCCTGGCCGCGCTGCTGCTGGTGGATCCGATGCTCCGGCGGCCGGCGATGCCGTTCGTCGCGGGGCTGGGCTTCGCCGCGGCCGGGGATGTGGCCATGCTGGCCGGTCGCGCCTGGCTGCTGGTAGGGCTCGGGCTGTTCCTGGCGATGCACCTGTGCTATCTGCTGGGTCTGCTGGCCCTGGCCCGCCCGGGGCGCCTGGCGATCGTGGTGTACGGGCTGGTCTGGCTCGCTTCCGCGGGGGCGCTGTGGAGCCGCCTCGGATCGATGCGGATCCCCGTGCTCGGCTACGCCGTGGCCCTGACGGCCATGGCCGCGGCCGCCACCGTCGCCGGCCGGCTGGCCGCGGTCGGCGCCGGGCTGTTTGTCGTGTCCGACCTGGCCATCGGGCTGCGGATCGTCGACGTCGACGTCCCCGGCCGCGCAATGATCATTATGGCGACCTATGTCGTGGCCCAGGTGCTGATCGTCGTCGGCGTGCGGCGCCGCTTGGCCCCGTAGATCGCCAACCTGTGGCGACGTACTAACCTTGGGCCATGACGAGCCCCGCCGAGCGGTATGCCGCCGCCCGCAGCCGGGCCACCCGAATCTCGACGTTTCCCGCGCTGGCCGCATTCGCCGCCACCCTGGACTTTGACCTCGATCCCTTCCAGGAGGACGCCTGCCAGGCACTGGAACGGGACCTCGGTGTGCTGGTCTGCGCGCCGACCGGAGCGGGCAAGACCGTCGTCGGCGAGTTCGCCGTGCATCTGGCATTGCGCGGCCCGGGGGCCGGACCGCGGAAGTGTTTCTACACCACCCCGATCAAGGCCCTGTCCAACCAGAAGTACCACGATCTGGTCCGGCGCTACGGCCAGGACACCGTGGGCCTGCTGACCGGCGACAACGCCGTCAACGGCGACGCACCCGTGGTCGTGATGACCACGGAGGTGCTGCGCAACATGCTCTACGCCGGCTCCTCCACGATCGACGGGCTGGCCTACGTCGTCATGGACGAGGTGCACTATCTCGCCGACCGCTTCCGGGGCGCGGTCTGGGAAGAAGTGATCATCCATCTGCCGGAAACCGTCACCCTGGTGTCGCTGTCGGCGACCGTGTCCAATGCCGAGGAGTTCGCCGACTGGCTGGTGACCGTGCGCGGCGAGACCAGGGTCGTGGTCAGCGAAGAGCGACCGGTGCCGCTGTGGCCGCACATGCTGGTCGGCAAGCGGATGTTCGACCTGTTCTCCGACGCCGAGGCGGCCCAGCACCACGACGTGCATCCGGAACTGCTGCGCTTCACCCGGGAAACCCTGCGCCGGCTCGACCGCGACGCCCCCGGCCGGCCGGGCAAGGGCCGCCGGCGCATGCTGCCGGCCCGTCCGGACATCATCGAGCGGCTCGACCGGGACGGGCTGCTGCCCGCGATCGTGTTCATCTTCAGCCGGGCCGGGGCCGATGCCGCCGTCCAGCAGTGCCTGCATGCCGGGCTGCGGCTGACCACACCGACCGAGCGGACCGAGATCCGGGCGATCGTCGAGGACCGCACCCGGGCGATCACCCCCGCCGATCGCACGGTCCTCGGGTACTGGGAGTGGCTCGACGCCCTGGAACGCGGCCTGGCCTCCCACCATGCCGGCCTGCTGCCGGCCTTCAAGGAGGTCGTCGAGGAGCTGTTCGTCCGGGGGCTGGTCAAGGCGGTGTTCGCCACCGAGACCCTGGCCCTGGGCATCAACATGCCGGCTCGCTGCGTCGTGCTGGAACGGCTGGTCAAGTTCAACGGCGAGGCGCACGTCGACCTGACGCCGGGGGAGTACACCCAGCTGACCGGGCGGGCCGGCCGGCGGGGGATCGACGTGGAAGGCCACGCGGTGGTCATCTGGGCGCCGGAGGCCGACCCACGCCAGGTCGCCGGTCTGGCCTCCACCCGCACCTATCCGCTGCGGTCCAGCTTCCGCCCGTCGTACAACATGGCGGTCAACCTGGTCGGCAGCCTGGGGACAACGGCGGCGAGGGAACTGCTGGAGAGCTCCTTCGCCCAGTTCCAGGCCGACCGGTCGGTGGTCGGCCTGGCCAGGCAGGCCCAGCGCAACACCGAACTCGTCGAGACCTACACCGCGGAGAGCGCCTGCCACTGCGGCGACTTCGAGGGGTACTTCGCGCTGCGGGTCGCCATCGGCGACCGGGAACGCGCCCTGCACCGGGGCGGCGTGGCCCAGCGCCGCGCGGCGGCCCTGGCCGCACTGCGGCGCCTGCGGATCGGGGATGTCATCCAGATCCCCCGAGGCCGCCATTCCGGTCTCGCGGTCGTCCTGGACCCGGACACCGGCGGGTTCGGCGAGCCCCGGCCGCTGGTGCTGACCGTCGGCCGGTGGGCCGGCCGGGTGGCGGCGGCCGAGTTCACCGACCCCGTCGCCCCGCTGGCCCGGCTGCGGGTCCCCAAGCAGTTCAACCACCGCTCGGCGCGGGAGCGGCGGGACCTGGCGTCGGCCCTGCGGTCGGCCGGGGCCGAGGCTCCCCCCGGCCGGCGGGGCGGTGGCCGCTCCCGGGATGCCTCCGAGGACCGGGAGCTGGTCGACCTGCGCACACGACTGCGCCAGCATCCCTGCCACGCCTGCCCCGAGCGGGAGGAGCACGCCCGCTGGGCCGAGCGGGGGCGCCGGCTGGCGCGCGACACCGCCGCCCTGCGGGGCAAGATGGCCAGCCGCACCGGTTCCCTGGCCCGGACCTTCGACCGGATCTGTGCCCTGCTGACCGACCGGGGATACCTGGCGCCCGGTGGCGAGGTCACCAGCGCCGGAAGGACCCTCGCCAGGATCTGGACCGAATCCGACCTGCTCGTGGCCGAGTGCCTGCGGAGGGAGGTGTGGGACCGGCTGTCCGCGGCCGAGCTGGCTGCGGCCGTGTCCGTGGTGATCTACGAGAGCCGCCGGGAGACCGACGAGCGGACGCCGGTGCCGCGGGGCCCTGCGGGCGAGGCCATCGCCGAGACCGTCAAACTCTGGCAGGAGCTGGAGGCGGAGGAATCCGGGCGAGGGCTGCCCTGCACGAGAGAACCCGATGTGGGGTTCGCGTGGCCGATCTACCGGTGGGCGAGGGGCGAGTCCCTGGCCCGGGTGCTGGCGAGCGGCCCGGGGCTGGACACGGCCCTGCCGGCCGGCGACTTCGTTCGTTGGGCCAGGCAGGTCGTCGACCTGCTTGGCCAGCTCGCCGACGGCACCGGGACGTCGGAAGGCCTGCGGACCACCGCCCGGCAGGCCATGACGGCCATCAGCCGGGGCATCCTGGCCTACCGGGGACTGTAGCGCGGGAGCGCGGACCGGGCACGTCCGCCAGGCCTCGGCGGAGCTACGGCTGTTGGGCGGTCGGGGAACGGCGTTCCCCGGGCAGCACCGTTGACACCAGCCACTGCCCGAAGGCTCCGTCCCGGCCGAGGTACGGCGGGTCGACGGGGGAGCCGTCGAAGCGGACCAGGTGCTTGCTCGGCGCGTCCAGGACGGCGAGGTACCGCTCGACCAGCTTGGTCGTCGAGGCCTGCTCCCCGTCGACGACGAGGTGGACCGGCACTCCCAGCCGGGTGGACTGGGCGATCAGGTCGAGCCGCTGCAACCGCGGATAGATGAGCTGGAGCGTCCGCAGCCGGCCGAGCCAGCCGCGTACGGTGTCGAGCCGGGTCAGCTCGGGTGGCCGGGGGCCGGTGCGGCGGGCCAGCCGGGGCAGTCCGAGATCCTCGCCGAGGACCTTCGCCACGTTCCGGGCGAGCAAGGCATAGCGCACGAGGCGGCCCCGGCCGGTGTACGGCGGCGGGCCGATCCGCCGCAGCTGGCGGC
>JABDRL010000210.1 GCA_013041765.1 Dactylosporangium sp.
GCCGCCAGCGCCAGCGGCGCGACCGCAGCCTGCGTTCCGGCCGGGGTGGCGAAGCGCAGCACATCGGCGCTGCGGCCCCGCACGCTCAGGGCGGGCAGGGGGTCGCCGCACGGGCAGGGGTCGGGACGCACCAGCACGGAGTCACCCAGGTCGTAGCGCAGGATCGGCTGCACCCGGTTGGCGAGGTTGCTGAGCAGCACGGTGGCGGACGGCTCGCCCGGCGGCACCGGCCGGTGGTCGGCGTCCACCGGCTCGGCCACCGCCCAGTCGGTGTTGACGTGGTACCACCCGGCCGGGCAGGAACCTGCCAGGAACGTGCACTCGGTGGCGCCGTACGGCGCCCGCACCCGGGCGTGGAAAGTGGTGGCGATCCGTTCGCGCTCGCCCGGCACGAGCGTCTCGCCGACGGTCTCGACCAGCACCGGGTCGATGCGCAGCCGGCCGGCCGCCTGCTCGTCCGCCAGCAGCCCGATCACGCTGGTGTACCCGACGAGGAGCGCCGGGCGGAGCCGGTTCAGCCCGTCCACGAGCCTGGGCACCGGTTCATGGACGGAGAAGATCCTCGTTCGGCGGGCGGCCGGCCCGAGCCGGGCGATCCCGGCGATGGCCATGTAGTGGCCCCCGGTGGCGACGATCGCGGCCGTACGCCCGCCCCGCGCCCGGATCCCGGCGAACCCGCGCGGGCCAAGGCAGCGCCACCGGCCCAGGAGACCGAGCACGGTGCTGAGGGAAACCGTCGCGTCGTCGGCGAGGAAGAATCCCGGCGTCCCGGTGGTGCCGGAGGTCGTGGCCACCAGGTAGCGGCCCAGGAATCGCGAACCGACCAGGGCTGGGCGCGCGGCGAAGGCGCGGACCTGGGCCTGGGTCACCTCGTGGTCGGTGACCCAGTCGTCGAAGCGGGGCATCAGCTCGCCCCTGGTGGTGACGGGCAGCCGCGCCGGATCGTCCACGTCGTCGGGCAGGTCCCGGTACAGCTCACGGTAGTAGGGGGAGTTGGCCCGCACGTAGGCCACGAGGTCGGCCAGCCGTCGCCGCCGCAGGCGGTCCATCTCCTCCGGCCCCCGCCGTCGGGCCGACCGGGCGTCGTTCCACTGTCGAAGGGCGTTGCCGCTCATGATCCTGGTTCCTCCCTGCCGGGGTCGCTCATGGCCCGGATCAATTTTGCACCTAGTGCAGACTTACATCAAGTGCAATTCTCTCCGCGATGCAGTAACCTGATCACGTGACCGACCGGCCGGGACTTCGCGAGCGGAAGAAAGAGCGCACCCGGCGCTCGCTCGTGGAGGCGGCACTGCGGCTGTTCGAACAGCGGGGATACGAGGAGACGACGGTCGACCAGATCGCCACGGCGGCCGACGTCTCGCGGCGGACCTTCTTCAGCTACTTCCCCGCGAAAGAGGACGTGCTCTTCTACGGGATGCGCCAACGCGCCAACCTCGTACTGGAGGGCATCCGGGCCCGGCCGGCACACGAGCCGATGATCGACGTCCTGGTGCACGCCGCCGAGGAGGTGGGCCGGAGCCCCTGGGGCGCCGAGCCGCTCAACGAGGACCTCGGGCGGGTCGGGTTGCGCCTGATCCGCGAGGTGCCGGCCCTCCAGGCACGCGCGCTGTACCGGTTGGCGCTCGCCGAGGCGGAGATCGTCGAGGCGCTGCGGGTGGCCTACCCGGACGGGTTCGACCCCATCATGGCGGCGGCCATGGTCGGGGCGGTGGTCCGGGCGGGGACGGCCGCGGCGATGGCCGCCATCCGCCATGGGCAATCGCCGCCGGACGCGCGGGCGGCGGCGCTCCGGGCCGTGCAGGTCGTCGGTGGAGGGCTACGGCTGGATGCCGCGCGGCCAGCTACTCGTTGCCACCAGCAGTGAGGTTGCCCTGACTTGCCACAGTTGTGCATGACCCCTTTGGATTCGACACCTACGACACGTGTCGTCGAGCGCGTGACGTCTACGGTGTGCGCCGCGCCCTCCTGGTCACCCAGTCCTACCACCTGCCCCGAGCGGTAGCGCTGTGCAGAGCCCTCGGCATCGACGCCGACGGCGTCAACGCCGGCTGCCATGGGTGCGATGACGCCACACTGGCCAAGGCATCGCTCCGCGAACTGGCCGCCGGGGGAAAGGCCGTACTGGACGCACTCCGCGACCGGCAACCCGCCGTGGTATCGCCGCCCGACCCGGCACTCACGACCGCCGCCCGAGGCTGACCGGGCGCGCCGCGGCGCCTGCCCCGCCCCGCATAGGCGGGCGGATCGCGTGCGGCCCCGGACGGCACCCGGTTGATCAGCACTGTCTGGCTGTCGTACCCGGCGCCTATCGTGTGTCGAGCCCGGCTGTTGACGCCCCCACGGTCGGCTGGGGACACGGTCCGCGGCGGCGATCGGCAAGACCACGGCGAATCCCGGGAGGCACGAATCTCATGAACGATCTTACTGTCCGGATCGAACGGCTGGCTCCGATGCGAATGGCCAGCGCGAGCGTGGTCGCCGACGACGCTGAGCGTCAGGCGTTCGACAGGCTCCGGGCCTGGGCCGAGCCGAGAGGCCTCTTCGACGTTCCCGGCCGGCGCGTCTTCGGGTTCGACAACTGCCAGCCGTCTCCGAACCATCGCTACACCTGCATGGTTCCCGTCGGCGGCGACGTCCGCGGGGACGACGACATCGGCATCGTCGATCTTCCGGGCGGGGCGTACGCGGTCGCCACGGTCCGGGGCGCGGACAACGTCCACCCGGCCTGGGCGAGGCTGTCCGCGTGGCCCGCGGCCAGCGGCTACCGGCCGGCGCATCGGCAAGCACTGGAGGAGATCGTGAGTCCGACCGACGGGCATCCCGACGATCTCACGCTCGACCTCTATCTCCCCGTGGAATGATCACCGTCGGGCCGGGGCTCTCGGGCGCGCCAGGCTCCCGCAGCCGTCGTGCAACCGCACGGCCGGCGGTGTCGGCAAGGATCAGCAGGCCCGGTACGGCGCCAAACAGCCGGATGGCCGGCAGCGGCCAGGCCAGAGCCGCCGCGGCCCAGCCCTGGACCTGCGGCCTTGAGCGAATGTCGGCGCTGAACCCGGCGCAGGTGGCCGTGTATGGACCGTCAGTGGTGGCGGTGAACTCGGCAACCCAGATGAATGAATTGAGGTACTCCTCGTCCATCTGATACGGCCGGAACGGCAACTGACGCACCGATGGCGCCGGTTGGGGTGCCGAGACGTGGCACCGGGTGTTTGCAGGTACCGAACTGGTAACGACGATGAGATTCCGCTGCCCGGCCCGCTCAACGTGATCTGAATTGATGCGGAACTTGGAGCTGTCGGAAACCATGATGGCCCCGGCCAGCACCGGACCGGCGGTCCAGCAGCCGACGGCCGCGACGGCGATGCCCACACCGTAGCGCCAGGCCAGGCGTGGCGGCGGCGAGTCCAGATCGTCGTCTGGGTCACCGTCATTGTGGCCGCCGGCCCAGAAGCCGCAGCCGATGCCAACCACGGGGGCAGTCGCCGCTGCGATGGCCAGTAGCGGGATCCAGTCGGACCGGTCCGGCAGCGGAATGACCACACCATAGATCAGTACGTGGATGCCGCCATAGGAGATACCGGTGATCAACGCGCCCAGCATGGCGCACCCGAGGGCGGTCACGGCGCCGTGGTTCTGCGTGTACCGGCGCTTGTGGCGGACTCCCGCGACGATCCCAAGCGCGAAGAAGCCGGGCGGTGCCCATAGCACGACCGAGAGCGCCGTAGCGGAGGCAGAGAACACATCGCCGACCGGGTAGATATAGGTGCAAATCATCGGACATACCACTGTAATGGCCAGCCACACGCTTGCGCCGAGCCGGCTGGGCAGTGCGACCCTGACCATGGCCGATGCCGGGGTGAGAACCACAACAGCGATTATGATCGGTTTTCGCCACAGTCGCTGGCCCACCCCCGTTGGCGATTCTCGATGATCGTTGTGCGGAGCGCTACCGTGCGGTCGCGGTCCCGCCAGGGTGCGTCGGGGTGCGTTTCGGGGACGGATCGGACATCAACGCAGATCGACGATCCTGCCAATCTCGCTATTCGCCACGGTGCGAACCGCGGCTGCGGTCAGCCGGTTGTGGCTGTCCGAGCGCCGCACCGCCCGGGACGGGTACCGGGCCCGTCCCGGGCGGTGCGGCCACCAAGATCGCGCGCGTTGCGGCAGCCCGGCCAGCCGAGGATCACGATCGTGCTCCTGCGCCGCGGCCCATGCTGATGCTATGCCGCGAGTGATCTGGGCATCCGCCCGGCGCTGTGACGGCTCATCATCAGCTGACCAGGGTTTTCAGATACGTGTGGATCTCGTCGCCGCCGTAGTGGATGCCACCCGGCCCCCACACCTCCCCGCACGGAACGGGGTACATGTGGATCACCACTGGCTCGGCTTCTCCCCTGGAGAGCACCAGGTTGAGCAGGATCCTGCTGTTCGGGCCGCAGCCCGTTGCCGGACGTCGATCCGGCAGGCCGTTCAGCCGAGCCACCAGGCCACGGGCATCGGCCCTGGCGAGCGGGTGAATCGTCGTCCGAAGCCCGTCAGCATCGGCCGGGCAGAGTTGCACGGCGGTGTAGTCCGCCTCCGCGATCGTTGTCGATGGCGGATCGTTCCGGGGAGTGCCCGCCAGGTCGGTCACGGCGGGACAGGCGCCGAGGCCCCGGCTTTCCTCAGGATCATGGAGTCCCGCCCAGGGCTGCCAGACGAGCATCACCCCAAATGCCGTCGCCATGACCATTGCGATATAGGTGGACAGTGGGTGAAATCGTCGACGAGCAGCAGAAGCGGATAGCGAATCGTTGGCCCGTGGTACTTGTGTGAACACTGTTGTTGATTCTCCAAACGCCGGTACACTCGACCCCCGTCGAATGAGCTGTTCGCGGTATGGAAAATTCGTGGCGTTCATGGTCCGCGACATCGTGCTAAATGCTTTCCGCATCATGCGGCATACATATTGCCTGTGCATGTGTGATGAGGTGTTCGGGCAGTTCACAATCGTCATGATGGTGACGGCTTCGACCCTTGGAGCCTCCTGTTGCTGCGGTCTGTGTCTTGTTGTCGACTGACGACAAGAGAGTTGTGGGTGGTCCACCATTGTCGATGATCGCTGGCTATGGAAATAGTATCACCGTCAGGCCAGAGCCGTCGGGCTTCATGAAATCCCGTTCGGGCTCAGTGGCGGGGAATCATGTTGTCAAGAGGAATTCAGCCCGAACGACATGGCGTGCATGAATGCCATTCACCAGCCACCACCACAGCAGAGGCATGGCCACGGCCCCCTATCGACGCCGTGTCTCCTGCCCACTCACGGCAACCTTCAGTTTGCCTCCAATTTAGGCGTTCCAGGAAAGTCACCTGATTGGTGACTTAGAGCCCTCGCAAGCCAATCATGACCCCAACAGGGCCGATATGCTCACAAACCAGAATGCCAAGATCCACGCTGGCTCGCGCGCCGGCCAGGAACGTTCACCGGGTTGGATGACACGCCGGGCGGCACGTCCCGGGGCCGGATCGGGGTGGACTTCGGCTCGGTCAGCCGGGGTCGAGTAGCGCTTGGCGGAGGGGCTCCCGCCAGGAACCGCTTCCGGGGTCGTACACCCCGAAGTCGGTGCCGAAGTCCCAGTAGCACCAGCTCAGCCCGAGTTGCTCGGCCTGCCAGCGGACATACCGGGTCCAGGCCACCCGGGAGGCGAGGTCGGCCTGGTCGTAGGTGCCGAACTCGCCGACGAACAGCTCGACGCCCCGCTGGTGCGCCCAGGCCGCCGCGCGGGCGAGATCGCTGCGAACCGCGTCGCGGTCGGCGTCGCTGCCCCAGGTCGTACCCCGCCACCGGTCGGCTCCGGGGGTCCAGGCCGCACCCTGGTGGGTGAAGGTCATCGGCTCGTAGTAGTGGACCGTCGCGGCCACGTGGTCGTCAGCGGGAAGCTCCAGGTCGGGCAGGGCCGCGAAGCCGTTCATCTGGACCGGACCGATGACCACGGTCCGGTCACGGTTGCGTTCCCGGACGACGGCGAGCGTGCGGGACAGCAGCCGGTTCCACCGCCGGGCCGTCATCGCGTCGCGGGGCTCGTTGAGCAGCTCGAACCACAGCGTGGTCGGGTAGCCGGCGTACCGGGCCGAGATCTGCCTCCACAACGCGACGAACCGGTCCTCGTGCTCGTCCGGAACCCGCTGCAACTCGTCGTAGTGATGGACGTTGACCACGACGGTCAGCTCGCGGTCCAGCGCACCGTTGATGACCAGGTCCACCCGGTCGAAGAAACCCGGTTCAATCAGATGCGGGGCGGACGGATCGGCCCACGCCGACCACCGAACCGGCAGCCGGATCAGGTCAAACCCGGCATCGCGGGCGACGTCGAGGTGCCGCTCGCCGAGGAGCAGCCCCGCGGGAGCCTCACGAGCGCTGTCCAGAGCGTTGCCGAAGTTGACCCCACGCCGGAACCGCCGGGCTGTTCCATCAAGCACCATGTCCGTCATCCTCGCGCGAGGTCTGCGCCATGGCCCAGCGGGTCCGGCAGAAGTCACTGATGTGGATCATCGTGACGTCGAACCGGCTCGCTCGGCGATGGCGGTCAGTGGCCGTGACAGCGAAGGGTCGCCTCGATACCGGCGACGTTCGGGGAGTTGATACGCCGGTAGATCGCTAGGGCCTGCCGCAGGTGCATGACCCCTTCGTCGATGTGGCCGTCGCGTCGCGCGCAGGTGCCGATGCCTTCCAGGGCGCGGGCCTCGTGTGCCGCGGTGCCGATGGTCCGGGCGATGCCAAGCGCCGCGGTGAATCGCCGCTGCGCGGCGGCTGGCGTGGCCGAGGTGAGCAGCAGTTCACCGATGTGGTTGAGAGTCTCGGCTTCCCCGTCGCGATCCGCGGCTTCGCGGAACAGGTCGAGGGCCTGCCCGAGGCTGGTGGACGCGGCCGCATGGTCGCCGGTGGCGTGCCGCACCTGGCCGAGGGTGGTCAGGGCGTTGGCCTGACCGAGCCGGTTGCCCAGCTCGCAAGACAGATCCAGAGCCCGCCCAGCGCTGGCGGCCGCGGCCGCATAGCCGCCAGTAGCGCACTGCACGTACCCGAGGGTGTAGTGGGCCTTGGCCTGACCGAGCCGGTCGCCCAGCCCGCAAGACAGATCCAGAGCCCGCCCAGCGCTGGTAGCCGCGGCCGCATAGCCGCCAGTAGCGCACTGCACCCAGCCGAGGATGGTCAAGGCGTTGGCCTGACCGACCCGGTCGCCCAACCCGCAAGACAGATCCAGAGCCCGCCCAGCGCTGGTAGCCGCGGCCGCATGGTCGCCGGTCAGGCGCTGGATGTCGGCAAGGTTGGCCAGGGTGCTGGCCTGCGCGGGCCGGTCGTTGGCGTGCCGTGCGGCGGTCAGGGCGGTGCGGTGCAGGTCGCGCGCGAGGCTCCACGGGCCGCGGGCATGCAGGTGCTCGTGCAACGCGGCGGGGATGGCGATCGTGGCCTGGGCGCGGTGGTGGGTGGCGGCCCAGCCGGCGGTGGCGACCAGATTGGGCTGCTCCCGGGCCAGCCAGTCGGCGGCCTGCTCGGGGCTGGCCACGGTGGGGACCTCGGCCGGTGGGCTGCCGGCCAGACCGGCGCCGGCGGCGGGTGCGGTGTTGCGGGCCAGGTACCGGCCGGCGGTGGTCGCGGTGTGCAGGTAGAAGCCCAGCAGCCGGTCGCGGGCGGCGTCCCGCTCGGCCGGCGGATCATCGGCGGCGCGGCTGCGGGCGTGCTCGGCGATCAAGTCGTGCAGGCGGTAGCGGCCCCGGTGGGGTTCGGTCATCAGGTTGTGTTCGAGGAGGTCCTCCAGGCCGCGGCGGGCATCCGCGAGGCTGGTGTCGTCAAGGGCCGCGACCGCGTAGGGATCGACGTCCGGGCCGGGGTGCAGGCCGAGGCGGCGAAACAGCCGCTGCCGTGCCGCGGGCAGGTCGCGGTAGGACAGGTCGAACGCGGCGGCCACCGCGAGGTCGCCGCTGGCCAGCTCGGCGAGCCGGTCGCGGGTGGTGGCCAGCTCGGTGGCGAGGTCGGTGACGCTCCAGGCGGGGTGGGTGTGCAACCGGGCGGCGGCCAGGGTGACCGCCAGCGGCAGCCAGCCGCACAGCGCGGTGATCTGCGCGGCCGCCCGCGGATCGTCGTGGCCGCGCCCGGCCCGCGCGGTGAACAGGGCTCGTGCCTGCGCGGGCGGAAGGGTGTCCAACGGCAGCGGAACCGTGTTGGGCAGGGTGGTGAGTTTGCGGCGGCTGGTGATCAGCACCAGGCTGCCGGGGGCCGCGGGCAGCAGCAGCGCGACATGGTCCGGGTCGGCGGCGTCGTCGAGGACCAGCAGCATCCGCTTGGTCGCCATCCGGTCGCGCCACAGCCCGGCGCGGGAATCCAGGCTGGCGGGGATCTGTGCGGCGGCGACCCCGTCGGCCTGCAGCAGCGTTGCCAGCGCCGCGGCCGGGTCGACCGGGGTCTGGCCTGGGGCGTGGGCCCGCAGCGCCACGAACCGCTGCCCGTCGGGGAACCGGCCGGCCAGCCGGTGCGCGGCGTGGATGGCCAGGGCGGTCTTGCCCACCCCGGCCATCCCGTCCACCGCGTGGATCGCCAC
>JABDRL010000211.1 GCA_013041765.1 Dactylosporangium sp.
GCAGATCTCGCTGACCCGAAGTCCGGTCTGCACGGTCATGGCCAGCAGGGCGTGGTCGCGTCGGCCGGTCCAGGTGGTGGGGTCTGGTGCGGCGAGCAGTGCGTTGACCTCCTCGGCGGTGAGGAACTCGATGACCTTTCTGACGGTGCGCCTGGGTGGGATCGCGAGGACCTGGGTGATCGTGGCGGCGTGCTCGGGATGGTCGGGCAGTGCCCGGGCGAGCACGGAACGGATCGCGGTCAGCCGGACGTTACGCGTCTTGGCGTTGTTGCCACGCTGGTCTTCGAGGTGGTCGAGGAACCCGGTGACGTTCGCCGTGGTGACGGCGTCGAAGTCGAGCACGTCGAGGGGAACCGCGAGCGTCGTGGTCAGGTATTTCAGGAGCATCCGCCAGGTGTCGCGGTAGGAGGCGATCGTGTTGGCCGACAGGTCACGCTGGGTGCGGGCGAAGGTCGTGAAGTAGGTCTGCAAGCTTGTGGCCAGGGCGTTCATGATGGTTCTCCCGTGGTGACAGCGGCGGGTTCGAGCATGCCGGCGGCGTGGGCCATGAGTTCACCGGTCGCGGTCAGGTACCAGTAGGTGTGGGCGGCGTCGCGGTGCCCCAGCCAGGTCGCCAGCAGCGACAGCACCCGGTCGGGGTCACCACCACGGGTGTAGGACGCGGTCATGTGTGCGGTGGCGAAGGTGTGCCTCAGATCGTGCAGGCGGGGACGCGCCCTGCCATGTGCAGTGAGCCCGGCAGCCTCCCGGACTCGTCTGAACCTGGCCTGGAACGTCACGTAGGCGTAGCCGGTTCCCTTGGATGTCACGAAGACCGGGCCGTGAGCATCGGGATGTGTGGCCACCCGGGCGGGCAGTTCGATGTACTGCCGCAGCGCGGTCGTCGTCGACGGGTGGATGGGGACCAGCCGCTCGTCAGACTTTCCAGCCTTGACCACCAACACGTCGTCGTCCTGGTCGATGTCCTCGACGCGCAGGTGCAAGGCTTCGCCGATCCGCAGCCCCGTCGCCACGAGCAGACCGATGACGGTGCGCACGGTCGCAGCGACCAGCGCGTCGGCGACTGCGGTGTCGCATGCGGCAAGCAACGCATCGACGTCGTCCTGGCTGTAGATGAACGGCACCGCCCGGGGTTTGCGGGCTGGCAGTAGGCCCCGGGGGATGACCGGGACATCGACGCCGGTGGCGTTGAGGTAGGTGGTGAAGCGGCGCATCAACGACAGCCGGGTCGCCCACCACGACGGATGCGCGTTCGGGTTGAGTCGGGCCCACGTCACGGCCTCGTCGATGGTGAACGTCTGCGTCTGCCCTCGGGCGGCGAGCCAGGTGAGGAAGAGGCCGACCTGCCGTTCGAGGTCGTCGAGGCCGAACCCCAGGGCCCGGCGCATCGCCAGGTACTCGTCCAGTCGCTCACGTAGCGTCGGCGTCGTCATCGCGGCACCTGCCCGAATGGGACGACCAGTTCCCGCAGCGAGGTGAGGTCGACCTTCGCGTAGGCCATCGTGGTGACCGTGCAGACGTGGCCCAGAAGCTCCTTGGCCTCGGCCAGGGAACCACCGGAGGCCAACACATCCGTCGCAGCGGTGTGCCGGAGTCGGTGCGCGTAGATCGGGTCGATCCCCGCCAGGCCCGAGAGCCGGGCGATGATCCCCGAGATCCCCGAGGTCGTCATCGCCTGGCGAGGCGCTTTCATCCGAACGAAGACGGCCCGGTCGAGCGCTGGTGGCCGAAGCCGTAGCCACGCCGCCAACGCCTGGCCCACGTCGACCGGCAGCGGGAGAGCGTGCTGGCGGCCCTTGCCGGTGACCTTGACTTGACCGCCCACCCAGTCGATGTCGTCGAGCCTGAGCCGGGCGGCCTCGCCAGCCCGCAGGCCCAGCCGCACCAGGATCACGACGAGCGCCCGGTCCCTGGCCCCGATCGCCGTGACCGGATCGCACGCACCCAGCAGGCCCGCGACCTGCTCGGCGCTCACCCCTCGAGGTAGCGACCGCCTCGGCCCGGCAGGCTTGAGGATCCCCGCGGCAAGGTCTCGGTCGAGGTGGCCGGTACTCAACGCCCACCGCAACAGGCATCGAACTGCGGTCACGATGTGCGCACGAGTAACAGCACCGTATAGCCGGCCTCGCTCGACGATGTAGGCGTTGACCCCCGACGCGTCCAACCGGATCCAGTCCAGCTCTCCGTGGGCGGCTTGCAGCCCGTCCAGCAGACCAGCGGCGTAGCGAACATTCGCCATGACGGTCTTCTCGGTAAGGCCGCAGTAGTCGCGCATCCACGAACTCCACCCCGTCACCGCGACCTGAGCCGGCGTTGACCGGCCGTCCTCGACCACCGCCGCACCCAGATAACCGCCGGTCCTGAGGAACCTGCGCATCGTCCCCAGCGCTCTGGCCACGGTGGCGCACACGACCTCCCGCGAGCGCTCCGTGGCGACGAACCTGCCGAGGAGTTCCTCATCGATGTCGTCGACTCCGGCGTCGACCACCTGCATCCACGCGCTGAGCCGCTCCAGCAGGTTTACGATCCCGGCCGCAGAACCCGGCGAATAGCCCCGCGCGGACAACCACTGCGAGCACTCGCCCAGCACCGTCGGTGCCAACGGGCCCACCGGAACCCGCGGGACCCGAACTGGATACGACCGGGCCGTCAACGATCTCTTCGTCACGGACCTCGCTTCCAGACACTCCGTGCCTGGAAGCGTGACCACGATTACGCGACTATGCCGCCCCCCTAAACGTCAGCAGCAGCGATGACCAGCGCGAACGCTGGAATAGCCGGCATAGTTCGATGGTCGGCATAGGACCTCACCTACGTGCGTACGAACGCAGGCTGGGTGTACGCCGCGTTCGTCCTGGACGTGTTCTCTCGTATGATCGTCGGCTGGCGGGTGGCCGCCTCGTTACAAGGGCACCTGGCGCGGCCTGGACGACCTGGAACTCGCGACCGTCGAATACATCGACTGGTACAACAATCGTCGGCTCCACGGCGAACTCGAGCACGTCCCACCTGCCGAGGATGAGGCCCTGCACGCGATGACCCGCCCGGTCACCGCACCCCCGGACACCAGATAATCCCGTCTCCACGAAACCCGGGGCTTGACAGCCATGGCCGGCCCCCTCCTTCAACAGATACGTCCGGAAAACCCGATGCCGCAGCGGGCCGCCAAGGCCCCACGAAAACACTCTATGGATCGAGGCCCCCAGTGGCCAGGCGCCGTCCGCTGGCTACGGGCCTGCCTGGCGGCCCGCGTCGCGGCTCGGGAGCGGGCCACGCGATTCCATTCTGACCCGTTCCTTGCGGCCGCCCCTGGAGTTGACCTCCGAGGCGGCACTCGATACGGGGCCGCCGGACCCCTGGAGCGAAGATGCCGATACAGCCGATGTACTCCACTGATCGTGACGCCGCTACTGCCTGGCGGGCGTTGCCGGCGCAGACGCGATGGTGGTGCCGCGAGGGACCATTCCGCCGCGAGCCGCTGCGGGACGTCCAGCTCGCGTCGATCGTGGCCGGCTACGGCGAGACGATGACGCGCCGGATGCGGTGGTTGTTCTGGCTGTCCGCCGCCGGGCTGCTGGCCCTGGACCGGACGCAGATGGTCGTGTCCGCGCTGTCGGCGCGGGCCGCACACGCCAGCGAGCTGCCGGTGGGGCTTGCGATCCTCTGCTGCCTCGTGGTGGCGCTGCTCCAGGCCGTGCCGCACCTGCGGTACCGCAGGCTGCGCAACTGGGGCCTGCTCGCCGTCGAAAAGGTCCAGATCGCTGCCGTGCCGGCAGCCGCCGACGCCCCGGGCGCACCCGGCCAGGCCCCGGCCACGGAGATCCGGGTACGCCGCAGGTTCCTGGCGCATGTGGCGGCGGGTTGCGGGGCCGCGGCGCTGGTCGTATTCGGTGACGCCGGGCATGAACTCGTGACGGCAGGGTCGCTGCCCGCGGTGTGGCTGATCGGCCTCGTCCTGTCCACGGTCCTTGTGGTACTCGTTCTGTGGGAGATCCGGTCGCGCACCAGCCCAGCCGTCATCCGGCTGACGTCGGACGGTTGGGCACTTCCCGGCAGTGGCCTGTGTGGAACGTGGGCCGAGGTGCGCGAGATCGAGGTGCGGGCCGGCCGGGCACTGGGTTGGCCCCGGTTTGCCCTGGCTCCCCATACCGACGTTCGGTTCGTGGTGCTGCGGGTCGCTGACCCGCAGCGCCACATCAACGCGGTCCGCCCCGCTCACCGCCGCTGGGACGCGCGGGCGGACTGTCGACTCTACGGCTCGCCGGTGGTCATCCCCGCGAGCCGCCGATACACCGCCTCCGTCGTTGACGTGGTACAGACGCTGCGCCGGTTCACCCCGGCACCAGTCAGCTGGCTGTGATCGAAAGAGCCGCGGTCCAGGCCATTGACCGCCACGCCGCTCTCCCCCTGCTCACCGCCACGATGCCGGGTCGCAGACGTACGCCAGGGTCGTTCGCGGCAATGGTACGAAGCCAGCCAGGCGTACGGCGGGCGTCCCCCGCTGTCGATGTCCGCTATCGTGGCCGGAGTCAGTAATGTCGATCAAGCTACGACTACGAACTCGATGGGGGAAACACCGTGGGATTCGACGGGGAAGACCGGGGACAGGCGCTGTCGCGACGTACCGCTTTGGGACTGGGCGTCGGCCTCGGCGCCACCGCGGCCGTAGCCATCGCCGGCCGGGCGGACGCCGCGGTAGGCGTCCCGACAGCCAAGGATCCCGCTTGCCAGATCCGAGGCACCTACCTCCAGCAGCGGAACACGGCCGGTGGGGTGTGGCACTCGCATATCGCCGCGGTCGATGCCTCCGGTGCCCTGGCGGCCGTGGTGGACGACGATGCCGACTGCGTGACGCACGGCTACAGCGTGCAGAAGCTCGCCGTGGCCACGGCCGTGATGGACAAGGTCGATCGCGGAGAGCTGAGCCTGGGGCAGCGGCTCGACCTTCCGGCAAGCATCATCCTCGGCGGCAGCGGTATCTATCACCTGCATTCGGTCTGGGGAGACGACATCACCATCGCCAACTTCCTGACCGCCATGCTGCTGGTGTCGGACAATACGGCGGTACGCATGTGCGGTCGCGTCGTCCCGGCTCTGGAGATCAACGAGATTCTCGCCGCGAAGGGGTTCGTCAATACCCGGGTCGAGCCCGTGGCCAACCCCAACCGGTTCTATCTGGGCACCACGACGCCACGCGAAATGCACGATCTGCTCTGGCGGCTGGCGAACAAGACCCTGCTGTCCGCGTCGTCCTGCGACTTCCTGCTGACCATCACCCGCTGGGTCAACGGCTACCACGATGGCATCCGGCGCACCATGTCCTCCGACGAGCGCAGCCGGGTGGCCACCAAGTACGGCGCCGACTACAACACCCAGGGCGCCTCCCGGCATGAGGCCGGCATCATGTTCAGTACCGACGGTGCGCCGGTGCTGACGTATGCGCTGTTCGCCGATGGCCTTGGCGATCTCGACAACTACGGCGCGACCCACCCGGCCGTGGAAGCCCACGCGGTGCTCGGCCGGACCATGTTCGATGCGATCTCCACGACGGCGGTCCCGCCCGCCGCGACGCGGCACCGCGTTCCCGGATTCCGCGCCGTTGACGGCGGGTGAGACGGCCCCCTCAGGCCAGCGGTCTCGACCGGCGAGGGCGAGTCATCAGCGGGCCGTTGCCGGTTCTGCTGGTGGCCAGCCGTCGCGGCCGGCGCTGGTGAAGATCGCCTGAGCGGCCAGTTCGGCGACCGGGCCTGGCTCGTGCCGGCCCCGCCGGTAGACCATGTCGATCCGGCGGGCGCCGGCGTTCGGGAGTGTCATGCTGCCGGGGGGTCCTCGACGCGCTGAGCCGCCACGGCATGGCCGCTTTCGCCGCCCACACCGGTCTGCTGACGGCGCGGTCCCTGCGCGCCCCGAACCCGCCAGCCGGCCTATCTCCTGTTCACCCTGGTGCAGCCCAGGGTGTGGCTGTTGCTGTTCGGCCAGCTGTTCCGGGGGATCGCCACAATGCCCGGCTTCGGCACCGGGTCGTACCTGACCTATCTCACGCCCGGGGTGGTCACGCCGGGGGCAGACGGGGCAAATACCGTCCATTCATCCGAACGGGTGAGATAGCAGCGGCATCTCATCGAAGCCGACGACTGCCATCGCAACGCGCATGATGACGTTGCCCTGCTCACAGCGGTTGGGGCCGGCGAAGCGGCCTCAACCGGTCCGCGCTGATTCCCTTCGGCGGCCGTCGTTGGGCTGCCCAGAGTTCCATACACTGGCCCGGTTTTCGTCGTAGGTGCGTGGTCCGCTCGCAAGCGGCGATGTCGGACATCGCCATTGCCAGGCAGGGGGTCATGATGTGGGCGCATAGTGCCAACGAGGATGGTCATCGCCAGCCGCTCGACGAGCACCTTCGCAGCACGGCCGCGCTGGCGAGGGAATTCGCGGAGCCGTTCGGGCTCGGTGAGCTGGCGTACTGGTCGGGTCTGGCCCACGACGGCGGGAAAGCCTCCCGGCAGTGGCAGACCAAGCTGCTCCGGGTCGAGGCCACCGGCGGGCGCGTGGGCATCTGCCACAAGGACTACGGCGTGCAGCTGGCCCGCCAGCATGGGCTGGCACCCCTGGAACTGGTGCTTGCCGGCCATCACGGCGGAATGACCTGCAAGAGCTCGGTCGACGACCTGCTCGGCGAGGACGAGGACGCCGAGGACGCGCTGCGCTCCGGCCCGTGGGCCGAGGCCGAAGGCGCCTTGCGCCCGGTGCTGCCAGAGATCTTCTCCCGGGTCCCCACGCTGCCGGAGCGCTTTGCGGGCGAGGACAGGCTGACGCAGGAGTTCCTGCTGCGGTTTCTGTTCTCCTGCCTGGTGGACGCCGACGCCCTGGATACGCAGGCGCACCGTCTTGGGCTGGCCGGTCCTCGGCGTGGTAGCGACCTGGACGCGCCCAGGCTGCTGGATCGTTTCCTGCGGCGTCGGCGGCGCTACCTGGAAACGCGCCCGCCGTCGCCAATGGACGAGGTGCGGGAACGCGTGTTTGACGCGGCCATGGCCGCCGCCGTCACCGGGCATCCGATCATGAGGATCACGGCTCCGACGGGGGCCGCGAAGACGATCGCGACGGCGGGGTTCGCGCTGCGCCACGCCGTCGCGTTCGGCAAGCGCCGGATCATCGTCGCGGTGCCGTTCATCACGATCACCGAGCAGAACGCCGCCGTCTACCGAAGACTGCTCGACGACGCCGACGAGCATGCCGACCCGGTGGTGCTGGAGCAGCACAGTCATGTCGATGTGGACATCGACGGCCCGGGTTCCGACCGCCGCCGTCAGCGGCTGGTGGCGGAGAACTGGGATGCGCCGTTCGTGGTGACGACCACGGTGCAGCTGTTCGAGTCGCTGTTCGGTCGCAAGCCCGCACGGATGCGCAAGCTGCATCGCCTGGCGAACTCGGTGATCGTGCTCGACGAGGTGCAGGCCCTGCCCCATCGGTTGCTGCCGCAGATCGCCGACGCGCTGCGGATCCTGACCCAGCGCTTCGGGGTGACGGTGCTGCTGTCCTCGGCCACCCAGCCGGAGCTGGGGGCACTGGCTCCCCTGCGGGATCTGCCGATCCAGGAGGTACTCGCCGACCCGGCCGCGGTCTTCACCGAGACGCGGCGGGTGCGCTACCAGTGGCGCACCAGCCCCAAGCCGACCCTGGCCGAGGTCATGGCGGAAGCCCTCGGGCACCGGCAGGTACTCGTGGTCGCCAATACCGTGCGCGACGCACGGACGATGTTCGAGCAGGCCCGAGCCGATGCCGGTCACCAGGATCAAGGCGGCAGGGCGTTTCACCTGTCGACGGGCATGTGCCCGGCCCACCGCCGGGCGGTGCTGCGCGAGGTCACCGCCTGCCTGGACAGCGATACACCGCTGTGTCTGGTGAGTACCTCGCTGATCGAAGCGGGGGTAGACCTGGACTTCCCGGTCGTGTTCCGGGCAGTGTCCCCGCCGGAATCGCAGGCACAGGCCGCGGGCCGCTGCAACCGGCACATGCGGCTGGGTACCGAGGGCGGTCTGGTCGTGGTCTTCGACCCGGCCGATGGCGGAACACCACCGTCGTACGCGACGCAGATCGACCTGGCCCGTTTGTCCTTCGGGCCGGGCCTGGCCGAGCCCGAGGACGTCACCGTCCTGCGAACCTACTTCGCGGCCCTGTACCGGACCCTGGGGGTGGAGGACAGGGGACGCCCGGCGGCAACGATCGCCCGGCACCGCCGGCGGTGGGACTTCCTCAGTGTCGCCGACGGACCGCGGCGCGCCAACGGTCAGGGCCGCGACCGGGACCACGCCTTCCGCATGATCCTGGACGACACCGTCCCGGTCGTCGTCGCCCACGGCACCCCAGCCGAGCGGCAGGTGGTCCAGGACGCGCTGGCCACGCTGCGCGGGCCGCTCCCGGATCGGGACGCGTGGCGGCGTATCCAGCCGTATGTGACCACGATCCGCCAGCGCAGCGCCCGCCAGGCCCTGGCGGATCGGCTGGCCGTGCCGGTCGTCGGGGATCTTCTCGAATGGTGTGGCGAGTACGACGGCGGGTTCGGTCTGGTCCTGCAACCCCGAGGAGAGGACTACATCTTGTGAGCACATCCCGACCACAGCGGCCGTTTCCCCCGGTCGTGGTCCAGGTGAAGGCCGATGGCGCGCTGTTCACCCGCCCGGAACTGCGCGTCGAGCGGGTGAGCTACCCGGTGATGACGCCGACGGCCGCCGTGGGTGTCCTGGAGTCGATCTTCTGGAAGCCGGAGTTCCGGTGGGTTCCGGTCACCATCGAGGTCCTGCGGGCAATCCGGCAGTTCACGCTGCGCCGCAACGAGACCCATGACCTGCCGAGCCTGGTCGACGCGGTATCCAGGGGACGCCGGATCAACACGGTCGACAAGCGGGACCAGCGCAGCGCCCTGTGCCTGCGCGAGGTGGAGTACCGCATCCACGCCCAGGTCGAGCTGGCCGCGCACGCCGACAAGGACGAGGCCGCCTACCGCGAGCAGTTCCGGCGCCGGGTCAGCCGGGGTGCCTGCTACCAGTCGCCGTACCTGGGGACCCGGGAGTTTCCCGCGTCGTTCTTCGCCCCCGACGACCAGCAGCCCATCGATCACAGCGAGGACCTGGGGGTCATGCTGCACCGTATCCACCATGGACCGCCGGTGCGGTTCGACTGGTTCACCGCCAGGCTGGACACGGGTGTGCTGCACATCCCCCCGATCGGCATCCCCGGTACCGGGGCGGTGGCCTGATGCTGCTGCGTCAACTGGTGGACTACCGGCCCACCGAGCCGGGCAGCGACGACGCCCCCACCCGCCCCTACAGCCGCGAGCGGACCGTCCGCTGGCAGCTCACCCTGGATCCCAGCGGCCGGCCGCTGGGGCTGGTCGACCTCGCCGACCCCAGCCAGCAGGCCACCAAACGCGGCCTGCCCAAGACCGTGCCGCACGCCGGGCGGACCGTGGGCATCGCTCCGGTGCTGGGGGCCGACGACGTGCAGTACGTCCTGGGCTGGTGCGATGACAAGAGCAAGCCGCCCAGGGTCGCCAAGGCCCACGCGGCGTTCGCCGAGCTGTGCCGGCGCTGGGCGCGGGAGTATCCCGACGATGCGCTGGCCCAGACGGTGGCGGGCTTCTACGGCCAGCCGGTCCCCGACGCGGCGGTCCTCGCCAAGGGCCAGGCGTGGTCGTCGAAGGACCTCGTGACGATCGCGGTCGGCTCCCGCCCGGTGACCGACTCCGACGCGCTGTGGCAACTGTGGGCGACGGTGGTCGAGGAACGCAAGAGCGGCGGCGGGACCGGCGGCGGCTCGGACGCCAAGCAGGGACTATGCCTGGTGTGTGGCACCACCGGTCCGCTGCTCAACCGGATGCCGCAGGCACTGCCCAAGGCACTGGTACCCCGGGCCGAGCAGGAGATCGCGCTGGTCTCGGCCAACAAGGCCATCCACACCTACGACTTCAGCCAGGGGCTTGGGACGACCCCGATCTGCGTGCACTGCGGGCAGGCGGCGGTGGCCAACCTGCACACGATCCTGTCCAACCGCGAGCACACCTTCACCTATGAGCGGCAGCGCACGCGATTGGCGTGGTGGGTCACCGCTGGTGGCGACGCGGCCACGATCGAGCTGCTCGACCAGAGCCCCGACAAGATCAGTGACTATCTGGAACGGCTGCACACCGGCAAGCGGCCCCGGGCACTGGGCGAGCATCAGCTGTGTGCGGTCACCGTCTCGGGGAACGTCGCCAGGTTGGTTGTCCACGACTGGCTCGAACAGCCGCTGAAGCAAGCCGAGGACAGCGTCCTGGGGTGGTTCGACGACCACGAGATCGCCAGCATATGGGAGGACCGCCCCGCCCGCTTTCCGATCTGGAGGCTGGTGACCTGCGCCGGGCAGTGGCAACCGGGCGCGTCGCAGGAGGGCGGTGCACCGGCCAAGGGGCGGTACGTCCCGCTGTATGACAAGGCCGCCGACCGCCCCGACGATCTCGCGCAGCTGCTGCTGCGCAGTGCCCTGCACGGCGCGCATCTGCCGCCGTACGCGCTGGCCCACCTCATCCGGCGGATCCGCACGGACCAGCATCTCGACGAGTCCCGGGTCGCGCTGCTACGCGTGGCGCTGGTCAGACACCCGAATCCCACCGTGGAGGCACCGATGCCCGGCCTCAACCCGGACAACACCCATCCCGCCTATGTCTGTGGACGGCTGTTCGCCATGCTGGAGGCGGCTCAGCGCGCCGCGTACCCGCGGGAGGAGCAGCCCAACACGACGTTCTTCGACCAGTACTTCGCCGGGGCCGTCGCCAACCCGCACATCGCCGCCGTGCAGGGCAGCCAGATGCGGGCCGCGTGGATGCGGAAGATCCGCACGTCGGCGGATCGGGAACATAGCCCCGAGGCCCGCAGCAAGCGCCTGGCCACCGTCACCGCGATCGAAGCCCACCTCGACGCGCTGTTCGAGTGCCTCGATGACCAGCCCCTGCCCGCCCGGATCGGCACCGAGGAGCAGTCGCTGTTCGTCGTCGGCTACCACCACCAGCGCGCCCACGACCGGGCCCAGGCCCGGGCCAGCCGGTCGCCGGAGTCCGAGTTCGGCTCCGATCCGGGCCCGTCCACGTCGTTGCCCAAGACTCCAGAAGCCTGAAAGGACCCAGCCCACATGCGTACCGAGACCACCGACCCGGCCGTCCGCCACGACGCGCTGATCCTCTTCGACGTCACCGATGGCAACCCCAACGGTGACCCCGACGGCGGCAACCGTCCCCGCGTCGACGGCGAGTCCGGCCACGGCATCGTCACGGACGTCTGCCTCAAACGCAAGATCCGCGACACCATCGGGCTGGCCGCCGAGCACAGCGGGCTGGACGCCGGCAGGTACCAGGTGTTCGTCGAGGCCGGTCACGCCCTCAACACCCGCACGGCCGAGTCCTACACCGCCACGGGACTGGAACTCAAGGCTCGCAGCCTCACCGCCGAGCAGGCCGAGGGCGCGCGCGGTTGGCTGTGCCAGCGGTACGTCGACATCCGCCTGTTCGGCGCGGTCCTGTCCACGGGCGACACCAAGGCCCTCGGGCAGATCCGTGGCCCGCTGCAGTTCGGCATGGCCCGCTCCATCGACCCGGTACTGCCGGTTTCCCACGCCATCACCCGGGTCACCCAGACCCGCCAGGCCGATCTGGACAAGGGGGAGAGCACGGAAATGGGCTCGAAGTGGACCGTCCCCTACGGTCTGTACCGGGCCCAGTTCCACTACTCCGCTGCCCTGGCCCGCCGGACCGGGGTCAACGCCGACGACCTGACCATGCTGTACCGGACGCTGCTCAACATGTTCGACCACGACCGTACCGCCACCCGCGGCGTGCTGGCCCTGCGCGGCCTGTACGTCTTCAACCACGCCGACGCCTTCGGCAACGCCCCGGCCCAGACGCTGCTCGATCGCATCCGCGTCGGCAAGCTCCCCGGCTGCCGCGCACCCCGCAGCTTCGCCGACTACGCGGTCACCGCCGACGTCAAGGATCTCCCCGCCGGGGTAACCATCGACCCGCTCCACGGCTGAGAAGCCAGCGTGACCTGGTGGCCTGACGGGGACAGCGAGGCGGGCCGGATCCCCCTGTCAGCGCTGGAACACCATGCCTACTGTCCCCGCCAGGCCGCCCTGATACATCTGGAGACGATCTTCACTGACGACGTCAACACCGTGCGCGGCCACCTGGCCCACGAGCGCGTCGACAGGCCCGGTATTCGTGCCACCGCCGCGCCCGGCACCCGGCAGCACTACGCCGTGCCCGTCTGGAGCCAGACCCTGGCCCTCTACGGCCGCTGCGACGTCGTCGAGGTCGGCGGCAACACCGCCGTCCCCATCGAGCACAAGATCGGCGGATACCGCCCGGGAGGTCCCGCGGACGTCCAGGTCGCCGGGCAGGTCCTGTGCCTGAGGGACATGCTCGACCTGGACGTTCCTCACGGCGAGGTCTTCACGCACGCCGACCGGCGACGCCATCGCGTCGTCATCACCGGCGCTCTCATCGCCACCGTCCGCGACACCGCCGCAGCGTTACAGACGATGCTGGCCGACCGCGCGATGCCTCCGCCGGCAGCGGACCGACGATGCCGGCGGTGCTCCCTGCTCGACGATTGCCTGCCGAATGCCCTGGCCGCTGGAGCGAGCACGCTCATCCGGCCACGACCGCTCGGGAACTGGGATGCCTGAAGTCATCAACAACACCCTGTACGTCATGACCCCAGGCACCAGCCTGCATCTCGACCACGACGCGGTCCGCGTCTACCACCCCGACCGCGAAGCCACCCGGCTGCCCCTGATCCGCATCGATCATGTCGTCGCTTTCGGCGGAGTCACCGTGACCGACGACCTGCTGCACCGCTGCGCCGCCGACCAGCGATCGGTCACCTGGCTGTCGGGCAACGGTCGGTTCAAGGGACGCGTCGTCGGACCGCAGGGAGGCAACCCCCTGCTCCGCGTCGCGCAGCACGACGCGTTCCGCGACCAGGCACGCCGGCTGGCCACGGCCCGGTGCTTCGTGGCGGGAAAAATCCACAACACCCGGCAGGTTCTCCTGAAGGCCGCGGCCGACGCGAGCGGAGGCCGCCAGGAGGCTCTCAGGAAGACGGCGGCGGACATCGCCGAGGATCTACCCACGCTGGACAGCACCGACAACATCAACGTCATCCTCGGGGTCGAGGGGCAGACCGCGAAACGGTACATTGCCCAGTGGCGCAACCTGATCAACGATCACAGCCAGGTTCCCGCCCCCGCAGGACGCACGACCAGGCCACCTCAAGACCCCGTCAACGCGGCACTATCGTTCGGGTACGGCATGCTGCGCGTCGCCGTCCACGGAGCGCTGGAACAGGTTGGGCTCGATCCCTACATCGGCTACCTGCACGGCATCCGGCCTGGCAAACCAGCCCTCGCCCTCGACCTCATGGAGGAGATGCGCACGCTTCTGGTCGACCGGCTCGTATTCACGGCGCTCAACCGTCGCCAGCTCAAGGAGAAACATTTCAGCGAGCATCTCGGGGGCGCATACGAGCTGACCGAAGATGGCCGGCGCACCTACCTGGCATTATGGAGCGAAGGCCGCCGCCGCGAGTGGCCGCACAGGCACCTCGGGCGCGGCGTCCCAGCCGCCACCATCCCGATCCTCCAGGCCCGGCTGCTCAGCAGATACCTACGCGGCGATCTCGCCCAGTATGTCCCGTGGAGCCCGGCCTGATGGAGTACCTCGTCGCCTACGACGTCGATACCACCACCCCGGCCGGTGAACGGCGGCTGCGCCGCGTCGCCAAAATCTGCGAGGGCCACGGCATCCGCGTCCAGAAGTCCGTCTTCGAGATCACCTGTACCGCAGCCCAGCTTCCCGCGCTGCGACAGCGGTTGCTGGACACCATTGACAGGACACTCGACGACATCAGGTTGTATAGGCTCCAGGAAGGGACACTCGGTACGGTCGAACGTCTCGGCGTGGCCCAGGCCGCGCCCCACCAGATCGATCACATCCTTTAGTTGATCTAGGAACCCCAAGTCCGACCTCGACACGCCAGGTGTTCCAAGCCACTAACCATCGCGAAACGGACATCATTCCATGACCAGCAGGGCAGATCGGCCAGGCCAGGCAGCAGCCGCCCTGCTCGCGAAGCGCAGCGCCGGCGGTACGCCGCCGGCGAGGATCTCAACCACGTGGTGGCCGCGGTGGTGATGGCGGTCTGGTGCAGCGCCGGCGGTACGCCGCCGGCGAGGATCTCAACGAAGACGTGCGCCTCGGAGTGGACTACGTGTGCCTGCAGCGCCGGCGGTACGCCGCCGGCGAGGATCTCAACGCCGTCGGGTTCCCCCCGCCCCAGCCGGCGGCGGTGCAGCGCCGGCGGTACGCCGCCGGCGAGGATCTCAACCCCCAGCAGGGTATCCAACTGGGCGAACACCACGGTGCAGCGCCGGCGGTACGCCGCCGGCGAGGATCTCAACACCCCGTTGATGGCGTTTGCCAGGTCCAGGCTGGCCGCAGCGCCGGCGGTACGCCGCCGGCGAGGATCTCAACATGATGGAGATGGGAAACAACCTGGCCCGCAGATGCAGCGCCGGCGGTACGCCGCCGGCGAGGATCTCAACGTATTGCTCCTTTGCGCTCGTATCAGACATACCCGAGCAGCGCCGGCGGTACGCCGCCGGCGAGGATCTCAACAATTGGGCCAAAGACGCTATTGGTTCTGGCGTATCTTGCAGCGCCGGCGGTACGCCGCCGGCGAGGATCTCAACAAGTCCTTCCTGAACGCCGCCGCGAACCGCGAGAAGCAGCGCCGGCGGTACGCCGCCGGCGAGGATCTCAACGCCCCAGTCGGTCACGTAGCCACGAAAGATGTGGTAGCAGCGCCGGCGGTACGCCGCCGGCGAGGATCTCAACGC
>JABDRL010000240.1 GCA_013041765.1 Dactylosporangium sp.
GGCGTCACCAAGCCTGGCGTCACCCGGCCCGGCGTCACCCGGCCCGGCGGAGGCCTTCCTCACCGTCAGCGCCGTCCTGGCCGGTGACGAGCCGTGGGCGCCGGCCGGGCACGAGGTCGCCTGGGGCCAGGCGAGGGTGCGCCAGGCCGCTGGGATTCGGATGCGGGTGGCCGGGCCATGGGGCGACCAGGCCGTTCCGGCGGGCGGGCGCCCCGCGTCCGCATCCTCGGGTGAGTACCGTCTCGGGCCGGCCGCCTTCGATCCGACGACCGGCCGGCTGGTCCGTCTCGGCGACATCCCGGTCGACCATCCTCGGCTGGACCTGTGGCGGGCGCCGATCGACAACGACCGCTTCATCCACGGGGAGTGGCGCCGGCACGGCCTGCACCGGCTGCGGCACCGACTCATCGACGTGGACACCGACGGTGAGCACCTGGTCGTGCGCACCAGGGTCGCCCCGGCCGCCCTGGACCTCGGCATGCTGGCAACCTATCGCTGGTGCGCCGAGGGCGACGGGGTGCTGCTGACGCTGGAGGTACTTCCGCAGGGCGAGTGGCCCTTCCCGCTGCCCCGGCTCGGGCTACGCCTGGCGGTCCCCGCCGCGCTGCGGCGAGCCGAGTGGTTCGGGCGCGGCCCGGGCGAGGCGTACGCCGACTCGTGGCAGGCCGCCCGGATCGGCCGCTACGCCATGACCGTCGAGGAGATGCAGACCCCGTATGCCTTCCCGCAGGAAAACGGTTGCCGGGCCGAGGTTCGCTGGGCCACCCTGACCAGGCCGAACGGTTCCGGCGTGCGCTTCGAGGGCCGCCCGGTGTTCGGGTTCACCGCCCGCCCCTGGACCAGCGAGGACCTCGATGCCGCCCGGCACCAGGTCGACCTGGTGCCGCGGGACGCGGTCCACGTCAACCTGGACCTGGCCCAGCACGGGCTGGGCAGCGGATCCTGCGGGCCGGGGGTGCTCCCGCAGTACGAGCTGCGGGCAGCCCCGGCGACCTTCCGCGCCGCGATGCGCCCGCTGGGTGGCGCCCCGGCATAGCCCAGCCCCGGCGGGCGCGTTGGGGGGGCCGGGATCGGGATCGGGGAGACGAGCAGGCACCGGAAAGGCCGGGCGAAGCTGGTGGGCTGTCGCTGTCTGCGGTGATCAGGACCTGCCCACACGCGTCCGGCAACGGCTCGGGCACGTCCAGCACGCACGATGCCACGAGTCTCCTTCTTGCTCCGGTCAGGCGTAGGCACCCGAGACCGTAGACAGAGGGAGTCTCCTCGTTACCAACCACCAGCCCATCTCCCGGTCCGCGACTATGACCAGGGGAAATGCTTTCCATCAACGGAGCCATATCCCACGAAATGCGTCTGAGCCCGGCGGCACCACCTCGTCGGCGGACCTGCCAATGGCGACGGTGACCTTCCGGGTGGACCGGTCCTACATCCGGATGGTGCCCGGGCCGAAGCTGCCGACAACGCTTTCCCCACCAGGGCTAGAAAGGAACCCGGCGCGCCGCCACGTCCCACAGGTCGACCGACTTGTCTTCGGTTCCAGCAGCGAGGGTCTTCCCGTCCGGGCTGAACGCGGCACCGAGGGCGAGCGCGCCCCTGTGTGAAGGCTGCACCCGCGTGGTGGAATCACCTCGATCAGCCACCGTATGGACGGCGACAGCAGTGCCCGACAACAGCGCCCGACAACAGCGCCCGACAACAGCGCCGCCACCGCGAAGAAGACGTAGAGCAGGTGTTTTCGCGGCCGCCTATTCGGCACCTGGGCAGTGCCCAGGGGAATGGGATCATGGCAATGCGGTTCATCGATGCCAGAGGTCATGTTCACAGCATGGCAAAGCCAGTTGTGATTTGTTGCCCCGGTTTCCGGGCCGTCAGGCCGCCGGTGCCCGCAACAGTTCGTTTCTCGCCACGTCAATCCAGGCCTCGGCGAAGCCCTGCCCACCGACCCGCCCGGGTTACACGCCCGCCACCAGGTCGCCGTCACCGGCGCCCCCCGCCTGCTCGACCCTGCTGGCGACACCTGTCGGATAGTCCACGTCACCATCGAGCATTTCCACTCCCTGCTTTCTCGCTCTGACGGAGCCACTGCATGGGCATGCGCCGACAGGACTGCCTCGCCGCCGCTCATAGGGGTGCACGTCAGGCTTACAGGAATTCAAGATCATAACGGCATGTACATCCAACCAACAGGCGGTTCACCCCCGGGTGACGGCCACCTTGTCCAGCACGACGGCGCCGACAGGAAGGAATTTCATGCCGGGTGGATTCGGTTGCGATAGATACCCTTCGATCACCTTGGTCGCCTTTCCATCCGCAAGAACTAGGGCGAGGTCGAATCTCATCCCCACCTCGTCCGGCTGGCCGAGCGTTACTCCCTCCAGACTCCACTGCGGAGGGCCTGAGTCGCTGGGCTCACCGGCAAGCACGGCCTGACGGTGCGGGTAGTACCTGTCGTCGTCCGAAGGCGTCGCGGCCGGATGGGGAACGACCGCCACCCAAAGCTGAAACCCGAACGCCTCGACGTCCGCTACGGTCTCCCCCTGGAGCGTCACGACGTGCGGCACCGTAGTCCCGTACTTCGGGGACGTAATGCTTCCGGTGATTTTCGTTGCGCTGCCGAGGCACTCGGCCGGGCCCGATGTTCTGTCATCGATGAGCGCTCCAGAGCAGTTGACGTCGGTGACGATCGCACCGTCCAGGCCCGCCCCCCTAAGGTCGGCGCCCCGCAGGACGGCCTTCGTGAGATCGGCCTTCGTCAGGTCGGCCCCCTGCATTCTCGCCCCGGTCAGGACGGCCCTGGCAAGGTGAGCATCTGGCAGCTGTGCGCGGATGAGGTCGACCTGGGTCAGATCGAGCGGTACCTGGCCGTCCTGGTTAATCCGGCTGAGTGCCTCGACGGCGAACTGCACCTCGGGAAGTCGGAACCCGAGAAGGGGAGTCTGCTCGGGATCGTTGCCGTAGGACGGGATCTCGGACACCGGAACCCGGGAGGCGCTACGCGCGTAAGCCGAAATCACCCTGACGGCGGGCTCTCGGTACCTGGTGGCGGTCGCTCGCTCATCGTCAGGAATCGATTCGTTCATCGCATCGGCCGCAACCTGCTCCAACTGGGCAATCGCGGCGATCTTTGCTTCTGTCGAGGTCTCCTTGAGGCCGCCGGCCCCATTATTGAAGCGCTGCGCGTACTGCTCCTTCAGCGTCAGGGTCGCCTGCTGGTCAAGCTGCTGTTGTGCGATTTCGACCCGCTCCTGAGACTCAACCATTTCCATGTATGCAACAAAAACAGTCATGATCAACAAGATTCCGCCGACGACCTGGATCAGCACCCCCCGAATCGCGTTCTCGAGAGTCCCGATGCTCAGATCAAGGCCATCGTCAGCTTCCCTCCTGGCCAACGAGGGAAGCATTTTCCTCGGAAGAATGAAGATCGCAAAGGTAACCATGACAAGGGCGAGTGCGAGGGATCCAGACAGGAAAGGATGACTGCCCCAGAACACAGCCATCAGGACAATGGTGGCCGCCACCGGAAACAACATGAACACCCAGGCGATCCAATGTGTTCTCAGGTGCCCGCCGACGGTCCCTCTTGCCTTGTATAGCTGTTCCCACGTTACCTTCATCGCAGCACCCCCTGGACGGGTCGTCGTGGCTGCCGCACCACCAGAGCAGCACCTTGCGAAGAATCGCAATGCCGACTCTAATTTCGACGGTAATCTTTATACCTCTTACCGGGTGCGCACTCTTGCGTTTTGTGCCAATTATTAGGAATGGTGACACCATAGATACGCCAAACGGGTGACGACCAGCGATTCACGCGGGATCAAGGGGTGAGGCGGCAAGCCAGATCTGGCCCGTACCGCAACAGCGGCAGGCCATAAATGACCTTTTGTCCAATTTAACCTCAGCCTTCACGATGGTCTCGACCAGCACAAACACGGCCAAGTCGGGCTCTCTGTCCATGTGAGACCCTGTCGCCCCGCTTCGAGGAGACTGTGACCTGCGAAAATACTCGTCAGAGCATCACGAGCAGCGGTGCGGCACTCCTCGAAATCGGGGCGTGCTGGTCGGCTCGACGTCCGAAATCTGTCGACCCGAAGCCAACCGGGATCAAGTTTCCGCAGTTCGCGCCGATTCTTTGAACCAGGCAACAGTGTCATGTGGACTGGCGCAGCATTCCCACATGTTTGCGAACTCTGCGGGCGTTGACCCCGTGGGTGAATCCCCTGCAGACGGCCAGAGGCGTTCCTACCGCAGCCACACGGAACGCGCCATTGCGGTGCGTTCATCTGGCCCGTTTCCGCTCATCGTCCATGGTTTCCCCCTCACCATCCAAATTTGCGCACACCACGAGCTTGGACTGCCGCATTGACCTGATATCGCTCTGTGACCATTGACCCCGCTAGGTTGCCAAACGACTATCAGGCACTGTTCACGATCCTTCCCGTTGATGGAGCGACGAGCAGCAACCTGTCCCTGCAGCGGCAGCTCGGGTGGGACGCTGATCGCTACTTCCGTTCCCGTGATGCTCTGGTCGACATGGGTCTCGTCGTGCGCGGACGAGGTCGCGGTGGTGTCGTACGGCGTGTGCTCGGCGAATCATCGGTCGTGGAAGAGCGCACTGTCGCGGTGGTCATGGACGTCGGAGCCGACACCCGCACGACGGCGGCTACGGTCGAGGCGGTCATCAAGAATGAACTCGTGTTGTACCAGCCGATGCGCCAGGTGATCGCCACAGGCTGGGCCAAGGACCATCGTCGGGACCCACTCGCCGTGGAAGTCACCGCTCTACAGGGGCGCCGGGCCACTGGTGGTACCTGGTCACGCCCGGACATCGTCAGTGTCGAGGTCCGCGCCTTCGCATATGTGCCCGGCAAATATCTCGAAGTTGCCACCTACGAGGTCAAAGCCGCCAATGCCATCAACGTCCAGGCGGTCTATGAGGCGCTGGCGCACCGCCGGGCGGCTACCCACTCCTACGTCTTGTTGCACGTGCCGACCGAGCAGGCCGACCACATGCCTTCGTCGCCACCCAACTCAGCGACGCCACCCGCGACCTCATCTCCCGGAGGCTGCGGTAGCCGAGGTCCATACCCGCACTCGGCAGCGGCAGAGTTGAGACGGGTAGCCCGACGGAATGAGCGTTCGAACGAAAGATCAATATCGCCAGCACGGAAGAGCCGTGCGGGCGGTGGAGGCTGGCCACCAGCCTGCTTGGTCACCGCCGCCGCCCAGCCGACGAACTGGTGACCTTGTGCCACCGCCCACGATCCTCGACGGCCCGGTCCCGCGATCCCAGCGCCCCGACGACATCGCCCCAGAGGTCCGCGCCCTGCTGACCGTCTACCAGATACCAGGGGTGCCGACCACCGTCACGGTTTCCGAAGATCTTGGAAACTTCTGCTGACTCCGAGTCTTTTGCGGGGGTCCTGATCGCTATCCGGTCAAGGCCCCTTTCGGATGAGGTGTCGGGGTCGGGTCCGGGCGTACTGATAGATCGCCTTGCCTTTCCGCTCAGCGGTGACCTTGGCCAGTTTCTCCTCGCAGCTGGCCAGGGCCTCGGTCTTGGCCCTGATGCCGGGGTGGTCCCGCACACCCCGGGGCGTGCACCCCGCCTCCACCTTGGCCTGGTAGACATCGACCGCCCCCTGCTGCTTGGCGATCATCTCAGCCGCCCCCGACGGTGGTCCTCCACGTGCCGGGCCCACACGCTCTCCGGCGGCGAATGGTCCTTGCGAGCCTCTTCGTCCCGGTCCCGGGCAAGCCGCTCGGCTGCCCGCAGGCGCCCCACCCGGTCGAGCACACGCATCTCAGCCCGGCGCAGGGTCTGACAGCATTCGTCCACCATGCCCTGTTCCGCGGCCTCCGCCGCCCGGTGGTACACCCCCACAGGGCTGGCCACCCCGCCCGTCATCACAATAATCAGCAAGAAACCCGGACATATCGATCTGCTCGACGAGCTTGGCGAGTTTCCATATCTCGGGATCAGCCCACTGCATGGTCTCCTCGGGCACCGCCTGCCCCTGGCCACGGAAGTGATATCCCATCCCGACCTGGTACCCACCCCGCACCCGAGCGACCACCACCAGGCAGAAGTACCCGAAAGGGGCCTTGACCGGATAGCGATCAAGACCCCCGCAAAAGCCTCAGGCAGGCGAGATCTCCCGAAGATCACCACGACCGCGAGTTCACGGTTCGCCCGGATCCCCGGAGCAACCACAGCGCCACAGCGCCACAGCACCACAGCACCACAGCACCACAGCACCACAGCGCCACAGCGCCACAGCCATGATGATCTTCAACGCCATCCCCACCCCGGCCCCCGCGGGTGAACGGGTAAGCATCAGGTGACCAAAGAAGCGACATCTTTCGATACGATAGGGCGCCCGGTGGTCGCTCGCACGATCGACGCCACTCCGTCGGCCACCGGTGCCGCACCACCCCATCTCATACGAGAGCAAAGGTCCAGCGATGAAGTCCGCACTCGCCACGGTCACCGCCGCTGCCACCGCCGCGGTCCTACTCGGGTCGCTGCTCGCCGCGCCGGCAGCCGCCACACCCAGCCGAACCAGCCAAGGCACCTGTTATCTGGCCATGTTCGACACCGCCGAGGTCATTCCCGACGCCGAGGAGCGCACGCTCACGCTGGTCGTCAGCGGCGCCAAGTCGGCCACCAATGTCACGATCGAGCTGGTTCCGATCATCTACATCCGCCAGCCGGAGTACTGGGGGATCCAGGTGCTGGGCTGCACCGACGGCATCGGGCTACCCGTACTCACCCCGTATGTCGCCACCCTCGACGTCACGCACTACGTCGGCACGCTCGGCATCGAGGTGGTGGGCGCCCACAACAGCGTGAAGATCCCCCTGTAGCCCTCGGTAATCCCCATGACACTCAGCGGCGTCCGGATCGACGCCAGGACACTCCCGGTGCCGCTGTAGCCCCACCTGGGTTCGCGGGGCAGGTCACCGAGCGACGGGCAAGGACCCGGCGTGGCCGGGCAGCTCCGGCCGTCACCTCGCGAC
>JABDRL010000242.1 GCA_013041765.1 Dactylosporangium sp.
GCCGCCAACCGCTGTCGCACTCGAACAAGGTTGCCCGCAAGCTCGGTTGCCCGCGGATCGTCACTCATCGCAGTCGTCACGCACCGTTCTTCAGAAAGTCCGGAACGTCGACGTCGTCAAACAGCACCCGCCGCGGCGGCGGGCTCACGCGCAGTGGCTCGGGATCCTTCGGCGGTGCCGGCGTCGTCCGCCGGGCCTCGGTCGGACGGTACGCCGGGGCGCCCCCGTCAAACCCAGCGGCGATCACGGTCACCCGCACCTCGTCACCGAGTGCATCGTCGATGACCGCCCCGAAAATGATGTTGGCATCGGGATGTGCGGCATCCGTCACCAGCTGGGCCGCATCGTTGATCTCGAACAGGCCCAGATCGGAACCACCGGCGATGGACAGCAGCACCCCCCGGGCCCCGTCCATGCTCTGCTCCAGCAACGGGCTGGAGATCGCCGATTCCGCGGCATCGACCGCCCGGTTGTCGCCCCGGGCGCTGCCGATCCCCATCAGCGCGCTCCCGGCCCCGCTCATGACGCTCTTCACATCCGCGAAGTCCAGATTGATCAGGCCAGGGGTGGTGATGAGATCGGTGATGCCCTGCACGCCGGACAGCAGGACCTGATCGGCCTGCCGGAAGGCGTCCATCATGCTGATCCCGCGATCGCCCAGAGCCAGCAGGCGGTCATTCGGAATCACGATCAAGGTGTCGCACTGGTTCCGCAACTCCTCGATCCCGGACTCCGCCTGCACCTGCCGACGCTTGCCCTCAAACGAGAACGGTCGGGTCACCACACCGATGGTCAGCGCGCCCAGTTTCCTGGAGATGTTCGCCACCACCGGAGCCCCGCCCGTACCGGTCCCGCCGCCCTCGCCACACGTGACGAAGACCATGTCGGCCCCTTTGAGGACTTCCTCAATCTCGTCACGATGATCCTCTGCGGCGTTCTTGCCGACGTCGGGGTTGGCACCGGCGCCGAGTCCTCTGGTCAGCTCACGTCCGACATCGAGCTTGACATCGGCGTCGCTCATCAGGAGTGCCTGGGCATCGGTATTGATGGCGATAAACTCTACGCCCTTCAGGCCAACCTCGATCATTCGGTTGACGGCGTTCACCCCGCCGCCACCGATACCGACGACCTTGATGACCGCGAGGTAGTTGTGCGGATGTGTCATCGGGCTGCCATTCCTCTCGAGGTTGGCGAAACACCGATCCGAGGGGAGAAGCCAGGTGCCCGGCCCCCCACGGGCGGCGTCCGCTTAACGCAAACAGGGGTTTGGGGCCCGCAAACCCTAACCCTCTACTAGAGGCCCAGAGTTATGTCAACTCCTGCCTCCATCGCAAGGTAAAGGGACACTTGACGCGATCCAAGGACCACCGTCGGCGTGTCGTCCGGCCGGGTCAAAACCCATCACCCAAAGGGTTGCTCTTCCCTGCACGGCGGTCAGCGAACGGTGACCAGAGTCGGCGCGCTGACGTCGAGTACCGTACCTGGCCGCCCCAGGAGCACCAGCGCCACCCTGGCCTTGGCGGCGTTCTCCGTGGCGTCGCCCCAGACCACGACCCGGCCATCGGTCAGCTCCAGCCGGATCCGCGTCGAAGCCTCCGCGACCAGGGTGCCCAGGGATTCCAGCAACTCGGGGGGCAGCGCTTGGAGCACCGTCAGCCCCGCCCGGGTCGCCGCGTCGGCCGTGGACGGCGTGGCCAGACGCACCAGGGGCAACGCCTCCGGCCGCTGGGGCACGGTCCGGAACGGCGTCCCGGTCTCGTCGATCATCACGAAGGCCGTTCCGTCGGCCAGGGGCACGGCCGCCACCGCCGACCGCTCCGCGATAGTGATCACCAGTGTGTCCGGCCAGCGGCGGGTGACCGAGACCGCACGCACCGGCGGCAGGCTGCCGACCCGCCTGGCCACCAGCCCGGTGTCCACCCGGACCAGCGGAGCCCCCGCGGCCACGGCCGCGGCCGTGCGCACCTCCGGGGCCGTGACCAGGCTCTCCCCCCGCACGTCAATCTGGCGCACCCCACAGACGCTGGTGAAACCGAGCACGCCCCCCAGCGCCGCGAGAAACGCCAGCACCCCGAGGATCGCCAGCCACGGCGCCGCGGCCCGCAGGCGGCGGCGGCGGGCCCGCCGGGCGAAGCGCCGCACCGAGTCCGGTGCGACGGCACCCCACGCCCGAACCAGCCGCCAGTGGCCCGTCACCCGCCGCCGGCCGAATCCGGCCGAGCGTGCCGGGCGATGTAGTACTGGTCGGGTTCCACCGGGTCCTGTCCCGGCAGGCCGGACCCGGTCGCCAGGGCGGAGAGCAACTCGTCACCCATCAGGGAGATGGGCGGGGCACCCATGGTGACCACCACGTCGCCGTCCCGCACCCGCCGGACCACCTCACCGGCGACGTCGTCCCAGTTGGGAGCGAAGACCTTGGCGGTCTCCGGCAGGTCGATCACGTCCAGCAGGGCCGCGCCGCCCTCCCCGGGTTCCCGGACCTCACCGGGCGCGAAGACCTCAAGCATGATCACCTGGTCGGCCAGGGCCAGCGCCGCCGCCAGTTCGTGCGCCAGGTCACGGGTGCGGTAGACCCGGTACGGCTGGAAGACCACCAGCAGCCGGCCCTCGCCGGCCACCTCGCGCAGGGTCTGCAGGGCCAGGGTCATCGACGTCGGGTGGTAGGCGTACTCGTCGTACACCTGGACCCCGGCGGCGACGCCCTTGCGCTCGAAACGACGCCGGACCCCGGGGAAGGTCGCCAGCGCTTCCATGGCGGCCTCGGGCTTCACCCCGAGCCGCAGGGCCGTCAGCACGGCCCCGGCCGAGTTGAGGCCGAGGTGACGCCCGGGGCAGGACAGGGTGATCTCGCCGAGGCTCTCCCCGTCCAGGACCGCGGTGTAGCGCACCCCGCTGCCGAAGGAGGTCATCGCGCTGACGTGCAGGTCGGCGTCGTCGGCTTCGCCGTAGGTGTAGACG
>JABDRL010000225.1 GCA_013041765.1 Dactylosporangium sp.
CCAGGGCCTTGAGCATGGATGTCTCCATGACCCAGCGCAGCCGGTGTAGCCGCATGACGTCACCGGCCAGCAGGTAGTACTGGACGATGCCCCGGTACTCGGCCCCGTACTTCGCCACGATGGTGAAGTCGCCCTCGTTGACGAGCTGGGAGCGGCAGGCGGGTTTGCCGCGGGCCAGGTAGGGGGCACTCTTGGCAGTGACCACGTCTCTGGGCACGTGCAGGGCGACGACGCCGTTGAGCGACCGGCGATTGCGCCGATCGGTTGCCGACGGTCGCCGGGTCCTGCGGTCGCTGGCAGCGACGCGGATCTCGTAGCCGAGGAACCTGGCCCGCTGGATGCAGAACGGGGTTTTGACACGCTACAGGGGTTTCACGGCAACCTCCGCTCCAGCGCGACATGGGAAACCGCGTCGCCCCGACACGACCTTCGGGCTGTGACAGGTGCCTTCCAACAACCAACAACCAACAACCAACACAGAAACAGACAGGAAGAATCAGACGGCATAATCCATATACATGCCTAACGTCCCTGGTGCTGGTCCATGACGTCAACTCGGCGGACGATTCGACGGACGTCGTCTGCGATGAGGGTAAAGAGCGCCAGGCCTACGGTGATGATGCTGTTGACCCACAGCGCAAGTCCACGGTCGATGCCGGAGGGTGCGTCCAGGACGGTCACCGTCTCGGCGCTCACCGCGGCCAGCAGGATCAACAACCGACCGCGTGTTGTCATCCTGATCGCTTGATCCACGCGGATCGCCGCGTGGCCGGCACCGACCGCGGACCGGGCCCAGAGTGCGGCGACACAGATCGCGAGGGTTCCAATGGCCGCGCCGAAGCCGCCGATGATCCATCCTGCTGCGAAGCCGATGTGGCGGTCCAACCCGATCGACCGCTCCAGAAGCTGTGTACCGAAGCAGCCCATCAGCGTGAGCGCGATTGCCAGTGGTAAATACTTCACTGTCACGACCAGCAGTCTTCGCTGAAGTCGCCTGATGGTGGCGGGATCGCAGCCCGCGATAGCGTCGCGCGATCGATCGATACCGATGGACCTCATCGTGTCAGCGGCCCTTGGCCATGGCCAGCCTCCGCCCCCGTCCGGCGGGAGCGGTCAGACCGGCATGTGGTGCGGCCATCGTGTGGTTTCTCCGTCAGCTTGACTTTGCAGTCTTGCAGGATCACACAGAAACAAGGTTTCGAGGGTATCTCCCGGTTCAGGAGGCCATCGGACAGCGAGCTTCCTCCACCGCCTCGACGAGGCCAAACTCACCGCACCGCCGGCGGACACCGCCGCTACTCCCGCTACCAACTCCGCCTGGCATCCAGAGCCCGGGAAATGGTCGGCCAGGGCACCGCCATCGAAGATGGCCCTACGCCAGAACCAGCAGCACCCCGGCCCTGAGCCCACCCCAGTAGACCCCAGCGCCCAAACATCCACGAGCCCCTCCCCCGACACGCCAGCATACGGACAACCCACCCGCCATCGCGGAACCGGAAGTGTCGCTACCGCCCATCTATTCCAGGGTCAAGGACCAGGGCACACATGCTTCGACGCCGCCGAAGCTCGCACCGACTCCCATGGATGCGGTTATGCCTCCTCAGGCGCCCAAGGCCATCTGACTCGCCTGTGGGCGATGCGTCTGCCGACAGCGCATTGCCCACAGCGTTGACCTCCGGAAGCACCGGGGGGCCGAACAGGTCGGGGGTCGAGCCCTACCCCGCGTAGCGGCCTGCGCATGTGCTCGATCCTGCCGACTGGCCAGCGGGGCCAGGCTGTCGGTGGGGATCCGGAACGTTGGCTTGACTTGGTGTCGGCCGGTGACCCGGATCATGATCGTGGAAGACCTGGCACAGCGCGGGGCCGGGGCTGGGGACGGCGGGGTTTCCTCCAGGAGAACGGCGAGTTCATCTCAGCGACGGCGCGGTTGCCTGGCCTTGCCTGCCAGGGCGCTGATGCGGGGGTGAGCCTGTTCGGGTGGGTGGTGCTGGTCCGTCGTAGCGGGGTCCGGGTCCACCGGAGGCCCAAGCGGAGGAGGTCGACCGTGCCGCGGCTGGGTGATCAGCCGATCGGTTGGCTGTACGCCAGCGATACCTAACACTACTATGCATCGTGGTTCTAGGGTATCGAGGAAGGAGGTGCCGTGCGCGTCACAAAAGACCTGGTAGCCGCGTCGGCGACGCCCTTGGTGCTCGGCATTCTCGCCGGGGGCGAGAGCTACGGATACGCGATCCTCAAGCAGGTCAACGAGATCTCCGGCGGCGAACTGGACTGGACCGAGGGGCTGCTCTACCCGCTGCTGCACCGACTTGAGCGTGCCGGCCACGTCGAGGCGTGCTGGCGCACCGCCACCGGTGGTGGCCGGCGGCGCAAGTATTACCGGATCACCGAGCAGGGCCTGGCAGCGCTGGCAGAGCAGCGTCGCCAATGGGCGGCGGTGCTCACCGCCCTGAAGAACACCTGGTCATCCGGTGGGATGCCCTCCCTGCCGGCGCCGTTGTTGGAGGCATGAGACGTGACAACAGGTAACGATGAGAACCTGGCGGCGCAGTACGCCGAGTGGCGTGGCTACATGGAACGTCGACGCGCCGTAACCGGGGCCGACGTGGCCGAACTCGAGGACCACCTGCACGACACCGTTGGGGACCTGGTCGGGGTCGGCCTCTGCCCGGACGAGGCGTTCCTGGTGGCGGTCAAGCGGATGGGCGGCCAGGACGAGCTCTCCAGGGAGTTCGCCCGGGTGCACCACGACCGCCTGTGGAAGCAGCTGGTGCTCACCGGCGGTCCACAGAAGACCACATCGGATGCCGCTCGGCGGGACCTGTTGCTCGCCGTTGGCTGCGCGGCCCTCGCAGCGGCCGCCGTCAAGGTGCCCGCGCTGTTCGGCCTCGACTTCATCAAGGACGGCGACTTCTACGCCGCCAACATCGGCCTGTTCGCCCTGGTGCCGCTGGCGGTGTACGTGGGGATCCGACGCCGGGTGAGCTTCGTGGTCGCGGGGGTGCTCGCGGCGCTGTTCGGGCTCGGCGCGGTGGGCGCCAACGCCTATCCGCTGAGGTCGGACTCGCAGACCTTCGGGGTCACCGCCCTGCACCTGCCGCTAGCGCTGTGGGTCGTGGTGGGTCTGGCGTACGTCGGCGGTCGATGGCGGGCGCACGATCGGTGGATGGACTTCATCCGGTTCACCGGCGAGTGGCTGATCTACTACGCGCTCATCGCGCTCGGTGGCGGCATCCTCACCGGTCTCACCGGCGGGGTGTTCACGGCCATCGGCATCGACGCCGAGGAGCTGATCGGTCCGTGGCTGCTGCCCTGCGGCATGGTGGCCGCCGTGGTGATCGCCGCGTGGCTGGTGGAAGCCAAGCAGAGCGTCATCGAAAACATGGCCCCGGTACTCACCAGGGTGTTCACCCCGCTGTTCGCCGCGATGCTGCTGGCATTCCTCGGGGCCATGGCATGGACCGGTACTGTCGTGCACGTCGACCGGGACGTGCTGATCCTGTTCGACATGGTGCTGGTCGTGGTGCTCGGTCTGCTGCTGTACGCCTTCTCCGCCCGCGATCCGCAGGCCGGTCCTGGAGTGTTCGACTGGTTGCAGTTCGGGCTCGCGGTGAGTGCGCTGCTTATTGACGTCCTCGTACTGGTAGCGATCACCGGCCGGATGACCGAGACCGGGGTGACCCCCAACAAGTCCGCGGCCCTGGGCGAAAACGTGATCCTGCTGGTCAACCTGGCCTGGACGGCGGTGCTGCTGGTTGGCTTCCTGCGCAGGCGCCGCCCCTTCGCGCGCCTGGAACGCTGGCAGACCGGGTACATCGCGGTGTACACCGCGTGGGTCTGGTTTGTGGTCCTGGCCTTCCCCCCGATCTTCGACTTCGCCTGATCCACCCGGGTGGCTGCCCGCGATGACCATCGGTGGGCCACAACGGGAATCCTGCTCGAGTTCACCGGCCAGAAACGCGACCGGGCCTGGCGGTCGACAGAGACTCTGGCGGCCCTGGACGCCTTCGCCGTCAGGGCTGCCAGACGCACCCTGCCACGCTGACGCGCGAACGCCAGACTCTCCAGGGCTCCGCCACGGCAACAGTCGGCCACTCCCCGCCCCCAGTCACGATCCTTACACTCAGTTACGATCCTTCGTTCGGCGACGGTACCCGTCCCGTCGAATCTTGGCATGGTGGGGTTTCACGGCACCCTTCACGCCGCTGACCAGCAGGTTTTGGTTCGGCCCAGGTGCAGTTGGGGGCACACTGAAGAACTGTGCATGGTCAATCAGTGTGCTGATGATCGACATGACGTATCCGCTGGCACCTGCCCGGAATGGCGAACGTTGTCAGCCCTAAACCGGGATATCTGGCGCGCTGAAGGCTTCGCGACCCGCTGTCCCGGTTTGTTGTGGCTGTACGTTCAGCGCGGCGAGCACCTCCCGGGCGAGTTCCGCCGTCCCGGCCGCGACGAAGGTCTGGCGCCGGTCCATCGCCGTGGCGATGTCGGTAAGCGAGTCCAGGCCGTAGTCCAGGGAGATCGGCTGTCCGTCCAGGTCGAGCACCGTCCCGCCTGCGGCGTGCAGGATGTAGTGCCCCGGGGCCAGGTCCCAGATCGCGAACCCCTTGGCGAACTCGATGGTCGCCTCGGTGAAGCCGGCGGCGACGTGGCACAGGCTGACCGAGCCGAAGTCCACCCCGATCCGGCCCCGGGACTTGCCATCCGGGGCTGGCCGGTCCAGGGCCGCCATGAGGCGATCCTGGTGGGCCAGCGGCAGGAACCGCTCACCCGGCCGCATGAGGAAGTTCGTGACCAGCGATTCGGGCAGGGTCTTGGGAACGGGCTGGCCAAGGGGGTACCGCGCCCCGTCAGCGGTGATCGCGAAGGCCCGATCCTGGCCGTCGTCGTCTCGGGCCGCGACGTACAGCTGGAGGTGGTGGTAGAGGTCGCCCACGACCGCGACGACCGGTCTCCGCAGCCGGCGCGAGAACACCATGACGTGGGTGTAGCCCAACAGCCCCCGCACCGCGAGTTCGCTGGTGTCCAGCGGATCGACCAGCACGCACAGGTCCGGATCCAGATCGTCGCCGACGACCTGGGGCTCGTCCTCCTCCGAGGCGTACACGAAGCTGGTCAGCTTGCCGGCCAGCAGCTCGCGGTACCGCTCGTGCATCCACAGGTCGTGGACCGACAGGAAGTTGTCGGTATGGCGCTCGTTGGCGCTCTCACCCCGGTCTCCGGACAGCGCGGCGTGGATCAGCCGGGGCCGGATCTCGGACATGGCCTGCCGGACCGTGTCCGCCACGTGTTCGGCGATCTCGGGCAGGGTGGGCTCCTCGCTGTATTCCATGGTCACGAGGTCAGCAAGGCCAGCTCGTCGTCAACCTCAGCGATGCCCCCATGTCGCCGCATCGGTTGCAGATGCTGGCGCAGGGCGGTGACTTCGAGGGCCAGCCGAGGCGACCGGAGCGCCCGAGACGCCTCCCGGGCGTCGTACGCGGCCGTGGTCGTGCTGGTGACGTCGCGGCGTACGGCGTGCACGGTGGCGAGCCGGACGAGTGCCAGGGCCTTTGAGCGCTGGCCGGTGGCACTGTGCGCGTTGGCGGACTGGGTGAGCCTGAGGGCGGCTTCGTCTCGTACGGCGTCGTGGGTGATCGCGAGGGTGGTGAGCGCCGCTCCGGTCTCGCCTGCGAGTTCGGCCTGGTCGAACCAGCTGATCCAGGACGGGTCGTTCGCTGGGTCGGCGGTGGCGAAGGTGTCTTCGGCCATGGTGACGTACTGCCTGGTCTGGTCGAGGTCGCCAAGGCCGGCGCGGGCGTGAGCGTGTACGGCGTGGAGCATGGCGTGGAAGGTGGGGCTGACCTCGGTCTCGGCGCCTCTGGCCATCCGGAGCAGCTCGTCGGCTTCGCGGTACTGGCCGAGTTGGATGCACTGCCTGGCCATCTCGGAGAAGACGATCGCGCGCAGCGGCCAGCGGTCGGGTGCGTCTTGGGCGATGCGAAGGCTGCTCGTGTAGAGGCGTCTCACTTCGGTGTGACGGTCCTGGTCGAACAGCATGAAGCCGATGGTTGATCCGAGGTGCCCGACCGCTGAGTGCATCGCCTGGCGGGTGTCCTCGTGCCGGAACCGACCGTCGAGCAGGAGGGTCGCCTGCCGGAACTGGTCGGTGAGCGCCTCGGAGCGGAAGGCCGCGCCGCCGATGAGGAAGTCCGCCTGGGTCAGGGTGTCGTTGGTCTGCTCGATGCGATCCACGTCGGCGCTTCCGACCTTCCGCGTGGTCGGCGTGCTTCGGTCGGAGGCGGCAAGGGGTTGGGTGTTGAAGGCCGCAGCGATGGTGAGGCCAAGGAAGTCCCGGCGCAGCATGTCCGTCTCCGATCGATCGCAGTGCTCCCCAGTGGTGGGTCGGGTGTGGCGGGGACGAGGGGCGAAGCCCAGTTGCTGGGGTGTGGTGGTGCCGTGGAGCCGGCTCATCCGGGTCAGGTGCCAGGTCTGGGGGCAGCGGACTCGGCCGCTTTCCCAGTTGCGGACCTGCCGGGCGGTGGCGCCGACGAGTTCGGCGTACTCCTCCTGCGACTTGCCCAGGGCCAGGCGCCGGCCGATGAGCGTCTGGTTTGGACGGTAGCGATCCCTCCCCATACTCACGCAGTGTAGATCGCGAACGGCATATGCGTAACGGGGACAATTGGTGCGGATATTCCGGTTGTTCCGGAGCATGTTCCGCCAGGACTTCCTGGCCAGTCCATAGAGCCCGGTCAACACTGGAACGCGACACACCGCGACCATCCGGCAGCTGTCGCCGTACGGTCGGAGTACGCCAGCCCGACTTGTTCCATTCCACAACACATGGAATCATGTAGCTATCGGCGAGCGGAGTACCCACGATGAAACTCACCCTTCTCGGCGGGCTATGCCCCGACGGCGTCACCTGCCCCGCCATCTTCGCCACCGACGAAGACACCATGATCGTCCAAGGTCGGCACTGCTCCGCCGAGACGCTCGGCCAGCTTCGCCTCGGGGCTGACGAGTACGCGGTGGAGATCCCGGCCGAGGTGTTGCGAGAGGCGGTAGCCCGGTGCTCAACGAATCCGACCTGAGTTCGTACGTCGACCAGCACTTCCAGCGGACCGTCTTCCGCCTTGAGACCCTCGACCGGTACACAGTCGACTCCGACGCCGGCAACGTCACCCGCTACCTCGCCGGAGATCCGGCACCGGCCATGGACGTCAAAGGCCCATGGCTACAGCGTCTGAGCCAGGAACGCGCCGAGGGCAAGCGCCGGTCCCGCGTCCATGTCCTGCACACCCCGCTCAGCGACTACCTGCGCTACGAGTGCGAATGGGGCTACGCGTACACAGCTGGAGCCGGCGAGGACATCTTCATCCTCGATCTCGCGCAACATTCGCGACCGCAGGAGCTGATCGATGAAGACTTCCTCCTGCTCGACGACGAGCACGTGGTGGTCGTGCACTACGACGATGAAGGCCGCTTCCTCGGCGGGCGACCCCTGCCAGCCGAGGAGGTGCCACGGTATCGCCAGTGCCGCGACGCGACCCTCGCCGCCGCTGTCCCGTTCGAGGCGTTCTGGCAGGCTCGCCCGCAGGACTGGCGCGTCAACCGGGCACAGGCCGGCGACTAGGGTCGAGCCGGAATCATCGGCTCTACACTGGCGGCTCATGGACGTCCCGGAACGTGCCCAGCACGAGCGAGCGCGGCTATCGTCCCTGCTGCGCGAATTGCGCATGGACGCGGGGCTCTCCAGCAGCGAGGCCGCTCGACGCTGCGGGTTCAGCCAGTCGAAGCTCTCGAAGATCGAAAACGGCATGCTGTTGCCAGCGGAGGCTGACGTCACGGCCCTGCTCCGGGTCTGCCAGGCGACGAGCGGCCAGCGCACCGATGCGCTGGCCCTCATCCGCCGGCTACGCAACGAGTCCGAGAGCGCCCGGGTCGTCCTGCAGCGCGGGGCCTACCGCAAGCAGCGCCAGATCGGTCAGATCGAGGCGGAGACCACCCTGTTCCGCGACTTCCAGCCCACCTTCGTTCTCGGACTACTCCAGACCCCGGCCTACATGCGCCGGGTGTTCGCGAGCCTGCCCGCAGAGGATGCCGAGCGGGCGGTTGACGCCCGCATGGCCAGACAACGCGTGCTTCGGGACACCACGAAACGCTTTGACCTGGTCATGACAGAAGGCGCTTTGCGCTGGCGGGCCGGATCATCAGCCATGATGGTCGAACAGCTGGACCGGATCGCCGCTGTCTCGGAGTTGCCCAACGTCCGGGTCGGCCTCGTCGCGTGGCACACCGAGGTCGACGTCTTCCCAAGCAGTGCGTTCCATCTCTACGACGACCGGCTTGCGATCGTCGGCACGCTTACCGCCACGGCAACGATCGCCGATCCGCGTGATGTCGCGCTGTACCTCGACCAGTTCAATGCGGTGAGCAGGCTGGCGGTTTACGACGACGCCGCCAGGCGGCTCCTGGACCAGATCCGCGACGACCACCGCGCCAGCGGCTGATCGACAACTCAATGCACCACCAGACTTTGGATCACCACGTGAACAGCTATTCCATCTGACATGGAATAGCACTCGTATTGCCGAGCAAGGAGGCACCCCGTGAGCGGCCCGCCAGCGCATCACCACCGATACGACGCCCACCCCACCAGGCAACACGGGAAGTCCCAGCGGCCGACCACGACCCCTCGATCCCCAATCCGCCCCGGCCGGACCCCCTCGAAGCCGGCGCGGTATGGCAAACCCACCAAGCCGACCGGGCCTGGATCGAGTGGGGATTCTGCCGTCCGCCGATCTCGATCCGACGGCCAGGGTGCGTTGCCTGCACGGCGGCGTGGCCCTGTGGTCACGCGCTGGCAGCGCACGCCGTACTGACGGCTTCGGCGCGGGTGCGCGGTCAGATCTCGCCTGTCTCGTAACGATCCGGCTGACCACAGCAGGACCTCTGGCAGCCCGTCGGGCTGCGCATGTTGATTGACAACTCCAGCACGATGCGGCACCAGGCACTACCATCCTGACGCCTGGTGCCGCAGAACGCTCGAAGCTCACGCACCGCCCGCCGGCACGATTCAGGATGGACGAACGGCATCCTGAGCTTGTTGCACCGCAGCGGTCAGCTCTGACATGTCCGTGACGATGCTGTTCGCCCCGAGCGCGGTGAACTGCTCGGCTTTGCCAGGCTTGTTGGCATATCCAATGGACAGCGTCCCCGCGTCGACCGCCGCCTGGATGTCGGTGTCCGAATCGCCGACAAGCACGCACTTCTCCGCCGCGACGGCGACCTGCTCCATCGCCCGCTGGACAAGGTGCGGATGGGGTTTCATGAGGGCCGAATCGGTGGTATCCCGAGCCACCACGGCAGCCACGTATTCCGTCAGGCGCGTGCGAGCCAGGTACCGTACGACGGCCGCCTCATAGTTGTTGGTCACGATGACTACCGGCAGACGGGCGGCCCGGCAGGCGGACAGAAACCCCGCTGCGCCGGGTGTCGCGGTCGCCGACTCCGCCGCCCGCAACTCACCCCGCTGGATGATCCGTTCCAGATCATCGTGGACTTGCTGGGGGAGGTCGCCGAGTTCGGCCAGCGCGTGCAGCGGGTAGCGGTGGCGGCATCGATCCAGCGCATCGGGGTACGTGTTGGCCAGCGTCCTTCGCATCTGGTCGGTGATCTGAGGCGAGGGGTATCCCGCGAAGGTCGTGCACACCGGCCCGTCAAAGTCCAGCAGCACCGCGCCGACGCTGGCGAATATGGTGCTCAACCTCATCGTGATCACGCGGGGAGCTCCCTTGCTACGGTATCCCAGATGCTGTCAAACCAGGTTTGGGCGGCACCGACATAGTCATCCGCCGGAGAATCCTCCGTATTGGTCCTGGCGAACCGGAACAGGGTCTGGTCTTTGCCCATCAGGTTGAGGACGGAATGCCGCTGGCCCTCGGCTTTGAATGAGAACTCCGTCACCGGATAGAATCCGAAGAACACTTCCCGACCGTTGACGAGATACAGCTTGAACGTTGGCGTCAGGCTGTGCGCTCGGATTTCCACAGTGGCATCATGGACAATGTTCATGTCCCGGAGTTCCTGCGTTGAGTCGACAAGCGCCTGACCATGGCGCACCGACAGACGGTGCATCCTCCTGCGGAACTCGGGATCATCGACCAGCGTGTCTCTGTCGCATGGAAAATGCCAGGGAACCCCCGTATCGAGGATGAGCGCGCGAATGTGAATGGACTCCGGCGTGTACTGCCCAACCCGGACCTTGTCCAGGGGTTCCTGTAGTGCCCCGTGCAACGTCTCGCCCGAGAATCCAGCAAAGTCGATGATGACATGTTGCTCAGCGAATGCCTGATCGACGTGCGGGCGTAGCCCGACCGGACGCTCCGTTTTCATTCGGAGGAGCAGGGCACCGTCTCTGGGGACAACCGGTTGGGCTGGTGACGACGCCGACGCGCCCTGAGTGGACGCGAACCCCGCCGTCGCCGAGTCAGCGACGCCCCGCGGCACCAGCGCCGTCGGCTGGCCGGCCACCTCTCCCGGAGCGCGACGCGGGTACTCAACACACCCGGAAGCGGCCTCCAGATTCCCCATCAGTAGCACCGTTCGGGCGGGCTCAGGAATACCGAGTCCCTCAATGATGCGCGACGCGACATCGAGTGTTGTGACCTGTCGTTTTCCACTCATGATTTCGCTGACCTGGGCTTGGTTGAGACCCGTGGCGACGCCAATGCGAGTCTGACTGACCTTCGTGATCTTCTGAACCATGCGGAACAGGTGGCCAACGTCCCGCCGAGCCAGGGCTTGCAGGAGTTCCGGAGAGGTCCACCAGTCCATGGGCACGGTCCTGTCGTCCAAGAGGTTGCCCAGCATGATGCCATCCTCATGTCAGCGGCGGTAGAGCTGCTGGGAGTGTATATCCGGTCGTCATATACCGGCAAGACAATCATTCCCTCATGGGATGAAGAACATCCGCCGCAATATCAAGCAGCACGCTGGATTGGCCTTTGGCTCCGGTATTGGATCGACACATCCAGGCTCTTGTGACCGGAGACACTCGTGCTGTTCGCGCTCATCCTCACCGGGCTGACCGCCGGACTGGCTGAAACCGTAGTCCGCTGGCGGCTCCGCCACCGGGTCGCCTGGCGCCCAGTCTGCCGCAACACGCTGACCTGCTCATACGTGGAACACCCCCGCGGTGGGGTGCCGCGATCTCCCGCCTCCACGGTTGGCGGCGCCCCACCCTCATCAACCGTCTCAGTTCCACTGCCGTTGTTCGAAGACCCAGGAAGAAGGTGGCGACGAGGTTCTCCCCGATGTCCGAGCCCGACCGCGACGCCATCGACTCGATCATCGATCTGAACCGGCCGAGCCCCGCCCGGGTCGGCAACGCCCTGCTCGGCGGCGGCCACAACTTCGCCGCCGACCGGCGGCGGCCACAACTTCGCCGCCGACCGGCGGGCCGCCACCCGGCTCCTGGAAGCCGACCCGATGATCGCCACCCGGTTGTCGGTACGCCGGCACCTGCAGCGCCGAGCCGCCAACCTGGCCCTCGACCTCGGCATCCGCCAGCTCATCGAGTTGGGCTGCGGAATCCCGTTTCCGGGCGGCATCCACACCGTTCTCGGCAACCGGCCGGAGGCTGGCCGGGTCGTCTACGTCGAGCCCGATCCCGTAGTCGTCGAACTGATCGAGCAGGCCACCACCGGCGATCCGACCATCACCGCGATCCGGGCCGACCCCGGCAACCTCACCGAGACTCTCCACGACCCCCGCACCCACCAGGCCATCGACCAGGGTGAACCCGTCCTGATCATGCTCGCGCCCCGAACCCCGGCCCCGGAGACGGCCCGATGGACCGGATCGGCCGGCGCCACCGAGCCGCCCACCGACCGTCCCCGTCCAGCATCCGCCGCTTTCCCACCGCAAGGACCACAACCCATGTCAGCAGCAGAGGAAGCCCACCCCGCGTCCGGCGGCCCGTATCGGGCCTTCGACGCCGGCAAGACCCATCCGAGCCGGCGCTACGACTACTGGCTCGGAGGCAAGGACAATTTCGCCGCCGACCGGACTTCGGGCGATCAGATCGCGAACGTGTTCCCCACCATCCGGCAGGCCGCCATCGAGAACCGGCGCTTCCTCCAGCGGGCGGTGTCCTATCTGGTCCGCGAGGCCGGCATTACCCAGTTTCTGGACCTCGGGACCGGGATTCCAACCAGCCCGAACGTCCACGAGATCGCCCAAGGCATCGCACCGGCCTCCCGGATCGTCTACGTCGACCATGACCCCCTCGTGGTGGCCCACGGCCGGGCACTGACCACCAGTACCCCCGAGGGCGCCACCGCCTACCTGCACGGTGACCTGCGCGAGCCAGAGACGATCCTCGACAACCCCGTCCTGTCGGAGGTGCTCGACTTCGACCGGCCCATCGGGCTGCTGCTCGTGGCGGTCCTGCACTTCCTGACTGATGCCGACGCCCCGTACGACGTCGTCCACCACCTGATCGAGGCACTCCCAGCGGGCAGCTACCTGGCCCTGTCCCACGCCACCCTCGATCCGCTCCCGGCGGATACCGCCGAGCGGCTGTCCGCGCTCGCGGATCCAGCATCCGGACACGGAGCGTTCCGGTTCCGCACCCGCGAGGAGACCTCCCGGTTCCTCGACGCTCTGGACCTCGTCGAACCCGGACTGACCCCGATCGTCGATTGGCGCTCCAACGCTCATCCCCAGCCGCGAGCTTCAGCCGAGGAAACCGCCGGTTACGTGGCGGTCGCACGGGTGCCCTGAGCGGCGTCCGAGTAACCGCCGCCCTCCGTTCCCATACCCCGCTCTCCGAACCCGAGTTTCGAGGAGATCGCATGAACGACCGCCGCCCCCGGGCCGGTGCCCTCGTCTGTGCCGAGGCGATCGGTGATTCGGGGAGGAGCACCACCGTGGCCGGGGCCGCCGAGTTGCCGCGCCAGCGCGGGATACCGACCGCGCTGGTCAACCGCCACGACCAGCACCACCGGACCGCTGGATCGGCCCGCGCCCGCCGTCGTCTGCGGGCTTTGGCCGAGCTGGTTTGGGCGCCCCGGCCCGCAGACCCGATCGACCCATCTGATGGCGACGCTGTGGAGGTCGCCGGATGACCGGGTTCCACGGCGAGGCTGCGGCTGGCGGGAAGCATCGTCCCGCCTCCACCAGCTCCGCCAGTGACCTGGAGCCCGGGCCGTTGACACTGTCCGGTGACCTGTTTCTGATCATGTTGGATGACGCGACCGGCTGGCTACGGGTCCGGCCGAGGATCGCCGGCTACGCCCTGGCCGGGGCGTTTCTGATCGAGTTGCGTGGACCGGGGTACATCTCGTTCGATGCCGACCGGATCCGGGTCCACGGCAACCGCGCGCCCACGGACCCGGTGCTGTCGCGGGTGTGGACCCGGCTGGTGGCCGACTCGTCCGGCCGGGAGATCGCCTCCTGGCTGGGGTACTGCTGGCCCTCCACTTCCCAGACCACGTCCCCGGACAGCGCCGCGAGGCGCTCGTGGACACCTGCCATCTGCTGGGGGTCACACCGACCCGAATCAGTGTCGGCCCCTGGCACGAGCACACCAACACCAGGCTGCGCGATGGCCTCCGCGATCACGCTGGACCAGGCTGGCACCTGCTGGCCGACAGCGACGAGTTCCACACCTACCCGGCCCCCATCGTGGACGTCATCGCCCAGGCCGAGCGGAATGGATCCGCCACCGTCGGGGGTCTGATGCTCGACCGGGTCGCCGCAGCCGGCTGCCTTCGCGGCTGGTCACCAGGCCCGGGCCTGGACCTGGCCTACCCGCTGGGCGGGTTCCTGACCCACCGGATCCTGCGCGCCGACCCCCGAAAGATCGTGCTCGCACGAGCGGGAGTACCGATCGACAGCGGCAACCACCGGGCCCCGGACCACAGGCCGGTCAACCGGCCCCCGATCGTGGTCCACCACTTCAAATGGCGCCAGGAGATCGCAGCGGACCTGCGGCGCCGCGCCGATCACCTCGATCGTGGGGTGTGGCGAAGCCGAACCCCAGCCATGCTGGACGAGGCGCGACGGTTCCTCGTTCATCTCGACCGGCACGACGGACACGTCGCGGTCAACGACCCCGAACTGCCGTTTCGGCCCGTGACGTTGCGGCGAATTCCGCAGTGGTGGAGCCACGAGGCGACCGAGGTGGTGACCACCTGGCGGCCACCGGCCCGGTGCCCACGCTAGAACGAACCCACAGGGATGATCTCCTCGCCCTCCCCCCTGTGGGGGATCGAACCGGGCGATGAAGTCGTCCAACGCCTCAGGCGTGACCATCAGGGCGTTCGCGTGATCGAGCCGGTTGCGTGCCGCGAGCCGGCGCAGCAATTCGATCCGGTCCACCGGGAAGTACAGCAGCCGCCAGCGTCCCCCGGCCGCCTCCACCAACTTCTTCCAGTCTTCCCGGTCCGAACGCCTCCACAGGCCATGGTCAATGACGACGTCGGTCCCACCAATAAGGAGCTCCACCACTCGCCGGCGAACCTCCGCGACCACCGGAGCCTCCCGCTCGAAGTACTCATATTCGGGATAGTCCACTCCGTATCGGCCGTGCCGGGCGAAGACCTCCTCGTCAACCGACAGCCGGACCACCCCGGCGGGCTCCAGCCGGCACTGGGCATAGGTCGTCTTACCCGAACCCGTCAGCCCAACCAGTTGGTGCGAGTTTCCCGCTGCTGACCACGGACATCATCCAGCGCTACCTGTACCTGTTCGGCATGTGGGAGCCCAACCTCACCGCCTGGATCAGCCGCCGACTGCGCCCAGGGGACACGTTCATCGACTTCTGAGTTTCCCCCGTTTTCCTGGAGATCTCTGATCACGTGCCGATAGGCACGGTGGAGGTCATCCATGGCAGCACCGAAGAAGTACCCGACCGAGCTGCGTGAGCGGGCGGTCCGGCTGT
>JABDRL010000232.1 GCA_013041765.1 Dactylosporangium sp.
GCCGTACTCGCCCGGCAGGACGCGCCGGTCGGGTCCCCGCCGGTCGGGTCCCCGCCGGTCGGGCCCGGTCCGCGGAGCGGCGGCCGCCAGCCGGCGGGCGCGTGCGCGGTAGGCGGGGGAGAACCACTCCTCGTGGTAGCTGTGGCGCAGCCGGGACAGCGTGAACGTTGCATACGCCAGCAGGACCAGCGGCACGGCGGCGATCAGCGGGCTGGTGAGGTACCACCCGTTGAGCAGGTAGGCATTGGCGGTCCAGCCGAGCAGCCCGACGCCGGCCAGGATACTCAGCAGGCGACCGACCGGGCCGGCCCCGGGCAGGAAGGCACAGCCGAAGGCCAGCGTTCCCGATACGGCGTAGACGGCGAGGACGTAGTCATTCGCACCCATGCCAGCCACGGTATGGAGGCGCTGGCCAGGCGTCTGTCATCTCGCCGGGTCTCGTCCGGGGTCCGACCGGGTTGCGCGCGGGTTGCCGGCCCTGATGCGGTCGCGGTACCAGTGGTACGACGCCTTCGGCGTGCGCTTCTGGGTGGCGTAGTCCACGTGGACCAGGCCGAACCGCTTGGTGAAGCCCTCCGCCCACTCCCAGTTGTCCAGCAGCGACCAGACGCAGTACCCCCGGACGTCGACCCCCGCGTCCATCGCGGCCCGCACGGCCCGCAGATGCTGGTCGAGGTAGTCGATGCGGAAGTCGTCGGTCACCGCGCCGTCGGCGTCGGGCCGGTCGTCGACGGCGCAGCCGTTCTCGGTGATCCAGATCGGGGGCAGCCGGTCGCCGTGCTGCTCGTGCAGGAGCAGGAGCATCTCCCGCAGGCCGTCGGGCACGACGGGCCAGTCGAAGGCCGTGCGGGGACAGCCCGTGATGTTCCGGAAGGACCACGGCAGGGCCGCCGTGGCGTCCACCGGCGCCCCGAGGCCCATCGGGTTGTAGTAGTTGACCCCCAGCGCGTCGATCGGCGCGGAGATCGTCGCCAGGTCCCCGTCGAGGACGATGTCGTCGAGCCCGCCGGCCGTCAGCAGCGCCGCCTCGTCGGGGTAGCGGCCGAGCAGGATCGGGTCGGTGTACATCCGGTTGTGCACGGCGTCGAAGGCCGCCGCGGCGGCGCGGTCGGCGTCGGTGGCCGTCGCCCGGGTGCCGTCCGGCCCGACCGCCCACGGGGTGCCGTAGCTGTTGGCGATCGAGACCGGGACGTTGCCGTTGGCCCGCAGGGCCGCGACGGCCAGACCATGGGCCAGCATCTGGTGGTGGACGACGCCGAACAGCTCCGGCCGCAGGGTCAGCCCCGGGGCGTGCACGCCGAGCAGGTGCCCCAGTTCCGTGTGCACACTCGCCTCGTTCAGGGTGATCCATTGCTGGACCCGATCGCCGAGCAGGTTGGCGACCGCATCGGCATAGTCGGCGAAGCGCGCCGAGGTCTCCCGCCGCTGCCACCCCCCGGCGTCCTGGAGCGGCTGGGGCAGGTCCCAGTGGAACAGGGTGGCCAGGGGAGCGATGCCCTGGGCGAGCAGGGAATCCACCAGCCGGTCGTAGAACGCGGCGCCCTCGCGGTTGACGCGGCCCGATCCCGTCGGCTGGATGCGGGGCCAGGCGATCGAGAACCGGTAGGACCGAACTCCGAGGTCCGCGAGCAGGGCGACGTCCTCCGGCATGCGGTGGTAGTGGTCGCAGGCCACACCGCCGGTGCTGGCGTCGGTGATCGCCCGCGGGACGCCGGCGAAGGTGTCCCAGATCGACCGCCCCCGGCCGTCATCGTCGGCGGCGCCCTCGATCTGGTAGGCCGAGGTTGACACCCCCCACTGGAAACCGGGCGGGAACGACGGCCCGGTCGGCCGGGCGCCGGCGGCCGGCCCCGGCGGCTGGGGCGTGGCGGCTGGCGTGTTGGTCGGTGCTGGCACGGAGGCCCCCGTCCGGTTGCTGAGCAGGCATGCGAGAGCGCTCTCTCATCGGTTCGGCGAAATTCTATCGCGTTGCCGGAGGTCGTCCGATGGGAGTGCCCGGGACCGGCGGCCCGCCCGGGACCGGCGGCCGGTCCCGGG
>JABDRL010000285.1 GCA_013041765.1 Dactylosporangium sp.
TGGCGACCAGTCCGAGCCGATCCCGGGCATGGGGCAGGTCCACCACCAGATCCCGCAGGATCTCCGCTGGCGCCCGGATGCCCCAACCGGTGGCGTACTCGGCGACGATGTCCTCCCACTCGCCCACCTCACTCTTCGGATCGCCTCCGGCGACCAGATGCGCCATCGTGGCCACCTCGCGGCGCAGACGTTCCCCGGTGGCGCCGGCCACCAGCGGCCCACAGTTGGGGGTCTCGATACCGTCCAGGTCGAAGGCCCGCGTCAGCGGTGGAACCCAGCCCAGACGCCTGTTCACCAGGTGGCGAGGACCCAGCCCCAACTCGGCATCCGTGCCGGCCCCGAGGATGGCGCGCAACGCCCGCCGATAGGGAATGCTCGGCCAGTGGTGCTGGCCTGCCTCGTAGCTGCCCACCTGGGCGGCGCTCATGCAGAACACCGTCCCGGTCTCGGTCAGCAGCCACCGGTTGACCGCTTCGGCCAACTCCTGGCGCGACATGGGCTTGTCCGGCCGCGACGGCGACGGCGTGCGCAGCCGCGCACGCCGCAACAGATCATTGCGCGTGTATTCGGCGCGGCTCACGCCACCCACCGGGCCTGACGGTGTCCAGTGGTGGTACGCCATTGCAGGTACCGGCACCACCGGGCGAACACGACCTGCTCCTCAGACTCGAACGACGCCGCGGGGACGTCGGTTGTTCCCTTGCCACCAGCGGGATACGGCAGTCTGCCCTGCTCGACGGCGTCAACGAAATCCCAGCCGAAACGCTCCAAACCCTCCTCGGCTGAGCCTCCGATCCTGCGGTAGCGGTCGCGAACACCGACGGGCAGGTTGAGCCAGCGGTCCACAACATCGACGACCACGGCTCGCCGATCGTCCCGACCAGCCACGACCCGTGAGATCAGGGGTACCACGGTCAGCGCTGCCTCCACCCGCAACCGCAGGACGCCCCGATCACCGAACCCGGTAGTACCGGAACCGGTCGCGGCGCCGGCTGAAGCGACCGCCACCGCCGCCACGGCGGCATTCCGATCCCCACGATCACGCATGATCCACCTCCAGACGAACGCACCCTGCTCGCATCAGGCATTGACCAGCGCCGAGACGGGCGGGGATCGACCAGCACCCGTCCCGGCGCTCTGCATTCACCCTGGCGATGGGCCGTGGCGATTGCCATGACCAGCCGATATACCGCGACGTGATACCCACCCACGACTCGCCCGGTGCGGCGAGTCGCCCTACGCTTGCCACCTGCACCGCGTTCGGCCCTCGATCCGGCGAGGAGTAGGTGGACATGCCGAACCACGCACTCGAACCACTGCGCATCCCCGACGAGTTCTGGGATCGTGGCGAGGTCATCACGGCCCTCGACCGGCGGAGTATCGGCCAGGTATTCCGTTTGATCCGCCGGTACGCTGGAGCCAGCCAGACGCGGATCGGCACCGCCGTTGGCCTGGCCCAGGGCACCGTGTCGCTCTACATGAGCGGCCAGCGCACCGTCACGACCATCGACCTGCTCGAACGCGTCGCCGCCGGCCTTCGCCTTCCCGACCACGCCCGGCTCCGCCTCGGGCTGGCCCCATGCGATGCCTCGACGTCGGGGCGTCCGCCCGAGCCCGAAGGCCCATCTGCCGGTGACTACGAGCGACTGTGCCACGCCCTCCGTCACCCCACCCGGGTCGATCTCGTTGCCGCTGCCCACTTGCGCGAGCAGGTGCAGCGGCTGGACGAGCAGTACGACCGCACCCCCTCAGCGCTGCTGCTGGCCGCGACCGGCCAGGTACACGGACAGATCACCTACCTTCGTGGACAAGCGGCCAACTCAGCGGCACGCCGCCAGTTGTGGGCCGCCGAGGCCGAATCCGCGATCCTCATGGGGTTGCTCGTCTGGGACGCCTCCCAGCGTCGAGATCACGCCTCAGCCGTGGCCTACTTCGATCAGGCGATCACCGCCGCTCGCCAGGCCAGAGACATTGCCAGCGAGGCCCACGCCGAACTCCGCAAGAGCTACATCTGTCTGTACGGCCGCAACGACCCGGCAACCGGGCTCGATCTGGCCCAGCGGGCAGCCGACCTGGGCAGACAGGACAGCCAGGTCATCGCCGGGCTCGCCATGCTCCACGTCGGCGAGGCCAACGCCATGCTCGGCCGCCGCATCTCCTGTGACCGGGCGCTCAACGCGGCGACCGAGACCCACTTCGCACAGATCACGCCCGATGATCCCGCCGCCGTGTTGTACAGCCCCAGCCTGCCCGGCCGGCTCGCCGGGTCCTGCTGGCTGTCCCTGGGCCGCCCCGACAAGGCAGAACACGTCCTCGACCAGACCCGCAGCCTCTGCAACGACCAGAACAAGGCCACCGCCATCCTGCTCGGAAACCTGGCCCTGGCCAGCATTCGACGCGGTGACATCGACGCCGGAACCAGCCGCCTGCACGAAACGATCACCATCCTGGAACCCACCCGGGGCGCTGGCGGACTCAACATCGTCTGCACCGCCGCCCGCGAACTGCGTCCCTGGCGGAGTCACCCTGTCGTCCAAGACCTCACCGACCGGATCTTCACTCTGATGACCGCCGCATAGGAGATCCCATGTCGCACACCGAAGTCGACCATGCCAAACAGGTCGCCCGGCGCCGAGTCTGGACCCTCCTGGAGTGTGAGAGAGCCTCACCGCCGGGCGTCTACGGCAACATCCCCTGGTTCACCGGAGCCGACCAAGCCGCCGCCCGGCTCGCGGCACTGGACATCTGGCGGCAAGCCCAGGTGATCAAATCGAACCCCGACCATGCCCAGTACCCGGTCCGACTCCAAGCGCTCCGGGACGGAAAACTGCTCTACATGGCCGTCCCCCGGATCGCGACGACCCGACCCTTCTACCGACTCGACCCCACGACGTTGACCGTGCCGTTCGAGGACGCCACAACCGCACGCGGCGCTTCCCAGGTAGCACCAACCGTGAGCCCCGAAGACATGCGACCGGTCGACCTGGTCATCGCCGGCAGCGTCGCCGTCAACCGTAACGGCGCACGCCTCGGCAAAGGCGCCGGCTACTCCGACCTCGAAGTCGCTCTCCTCATCGAAGCCGGCCTGATCCGCCCGAACACCGTGATCGCCACAACCGTCCACGACCTGCAAATCGTCGACGACAGCCTCCCCGAAACCGACCACGATTTCAGCGTCGACCTCATCGTGACTCCCAGTCAGAGCATCCGGTGTCCCGACCCACGCCGACCGGTCGGGATCATCCCCGACCACCTGACCGCAAGAATGGCCCGCACGATTCCAATACTGCACCGCTGGAGCCCTCAACGCTGACGGGCGAGCCAACATCCGCAAGGCACAAGCTACAGCTTCACTCTTCTGTTGGCGCGGACCAGAGCCGCGTCCATATCCCGCCGCAATTCGCGACTAGCGGCATCCCAGGAGAACGTGGTGATCCCTTCCTTCGGACACCCGAAGATCCTAAGCAGCCCGTATCAGGTTCAACAGAAAGATCACCAATATGGGTGAGGCAAGGCGTTCGAAAGATATCACGGCAAGCATGGCTCAGTGGGATTCGGACACACGCTTACAAACAGGGCAAGAAAAAGGGGCAGTAGCCCGTAGGCGAGTGCCCCTTCAAGTCCTCCACCAGTCTACCCGAGTGATCGGAGGCAGGTCCACTACAGTGCTCGTGTGACCGGGATGACTCCGACGGACCGGACGAACGACTACAGCCGGCACGTTACCGCCCGAATGATCGACTTCTTCACCGTCGATGGCATGCCATGGCCGCGACGGCTATGGGACGTCGGCTCGATCCTCGCACTGGAAGAACTCTGGGAATCCGGGTTCTGGCAGGCCAGACGAGTCCTGTCACCAGCGGCGTGCGACTGGCAGCGCAACGAGCTCCGCCGAATCATCGGGCCGGATGTCGGGCTCGGCGAACGTGATCTCCGCAGGGAGATCACCACGCTCCTCAACGGACCAATACCCGATCCAAGTCCTGCTCGCCGACGCTTGGCGGAACTGATCCATCACGCACGTGACGGCTACGTCGAGCGCTGGGCCAGGGCCGCAGCCAAACCCGAGACAGAGCGTCCCAAGCCCGAACGGCTCGCCCGGACCGTGGCCGCCCATCTGCTGGACCTCGGATACGCCCCGGAGCACCTGGGCGGATGGATCAGCGGCCTCAACCGCGACCGGGCCACCGCCGCTGAGGTGATCAAGAGTGCCGCCGAACTCGCACGGACGCCAGCGCACGTTGTCGAGGTCCTGGTCGTCCTGTTGGACGTGCCACGCCGTGAACTCGCCGAGCGGTTGGACAACTGGCTGGACAAGCGTGAGGTCATCGCCTGGCTGAAACAGCGAGAGCACGATATCAGCGGACTGCGCGTCGGCGGTGGCATGCGCTACCACGTTCGGGCACAAGATCCATACGCGGCGGCGGACGAGGCCCGCCAACTTGTGGACCGGATGACCGCCCGCGCCTCCTTCCTGCGCCGCAGCCGGGACGGCATCCGTCCGGCCGAGTCGATCTGGGTCGACGGCCACCCGACCCCGATCCCGATCGCCTCCCCCGCACGTGGAGCCGACGTCCTCGCCCTGGTCCACGAAGGCCACCTCTACCGTGTCGACGGCCCGCGCAGCCAGATCGACGATGCCCTGGAGTTGGCGGCCTCGGTCAACCGGGGTGCCCTGGGACCGGCTCTGGCTGGCGCATGGGCCGCCGTGGAATCCCTGCTGTCGGACCCCGACGACCCCCAGGAAGAAGAGCGATCGGGCAAGGCCGTCGCAGCAGACCGGCTGGCCGCCATCATCGCCTGTTCCTGGCCACGGGCTGAACTCACCGCGCTGGCCCACCGCCATTGCCCACCGGTGCCAGACACACTGTCGGACCGGCTCTCGACCTGCACGACCAACCGGGAACGTTCACGCATCCTCGCGACCATGCTCGCCAGTGGCGACGCGATCCCGGATCTGTCCCGTTCCCGAACCAGGCACAGCGACCAGGCTGCCATCGAACGCATGACCAAGCTGCTCGCCGACCCGCGCCGCGAACTCGGACAGGTCGCCGGAGCCTTCCGGATCGCGCTGCGCCGGCTGTACCGAGCCCGCAACATCGTGCTCCACGGCGGGTCCACGCAGGGCGTGGCCCTGCGCGCGGCACTCCGCACCGCCACCCCACTCGTCGGCGCTGGCCTCGACCGCCTGGCACACGCCATGCTCACCGAAGGACTGGCGCCCCTGGACCTCGCAGCCAGAGCCGAAGTAGCCCTCAACCTGGTCAACGGCGAGACCGGCCTGCCAATCACCGACCTCCTCGAACCCCGACGCCCGACCGACAATCACCATCCATCACCGTGAGTCACAGTGCTGAGCATGCTGGCAATACCCATCACGCCTGATCTTGGCGTGGCGGGGTTTCACTGCGATCTCCACCCCGCTGACCGGCAGGTTCAGGTTTGACCCAGGTGCGGTTGGGGGCACTGCTGAACTGCGGAAACGCGGGTCATTTCCGTCCAGCATGTACCCCAAGTCGCTCCGTGGCCGATCGTCCGTTCAGGCAGGGTCCGTCCGGGCCGGTCACGACCCCTCCGTTGGGATCCGGAGAGTCCGAGACGACGGGCGATCCGGAGCCCCCGGCAGACCCGGGCGGTTGGCCCGGCCCACCGCCGCGACCGGCTGCTGACCGGCCAAAACAGCCGCCCCACCGGCCAGATACTTCATCTCACTTTCATGCCCCATTCCGTGCGGACGCTGTCCCTACCGGCCGTGACATTGAGTGCAAAACGCCGATTCCAGTCTGACTGACTCGACTACCCTGGCTGGCCGAGCCCGTCGACCACCTCAGCGTTCGGCAACATCGACAGAAACCTGCCGGGCAGGGCCAGCTTGCTGCCACGCACCCCACTACCGATGACGACGGCGGCCGCGGCAATCACCCTGGGATCGATAAGCACAGGCCACGCCTCGGGGAGCCCAATCGGGGTGATCCCGCCGTACTCCATGCCGGTCAGCGCCACCGCCGTGTCCATCGACGCGAAGCTGGCCTTGCGCGCGTCCAGACGACGCCGAACGATTCCGTTGACATCGGCCCGAGTCGTCGCGAGGACCACGCAGGCGGCGTACCGCAGTTCCCCGCCACGCTTGCCGGCAACGATCACACAGTTCGCAGACTCCTCCGGAAGGACCCCGTACGCTTGGCAGAACGCTGCGGTGTCGGCCAGATCCGGGTCGATGGCGGCCACGCGGACGGCTTCTGACAGCTGGCCGGATCCGGCCGACGGGGACCAGGACTGCACGGCCTTGACCACCGGCACGGCGAGCAGGTCCGGCCGCAACGCGGCCGGTTCGGTCGACAATGTCCATACCATCCCGGCATTCTGACACGCCCAGCTGCTCGACGCCGTTGGCGTGCCCGGCCGCCGCTGGCGACCGCACGACCATCAGCCACGGCCACCCGCCTCACGCAAGACGATACGGGCGTCAGTGCTCTGGCCCAGCTTCGGACACAAAACGACATCGACCAACACGTGGCCAGCAGCAGCGACGGCCGGTGTCTGGCCTACGGGCAGGCCGAGCCCTGCCCGACACGGATCACGGCATCAGACATCTTCGCCCGATACGGCGCTCTTCCAACACGCCGCCCCGGCTGGGCATCCCGGCGCCTCCAGCTGCCTGTCGCCTGCCACGAGCAGGCGGCCATCCCGATGGTCTCTCCGTCGCCGGTTTCGGCCAGCAGCGCGTATGCCAGGGGCGGTGTGTCGAACAGGGCCTGCTGGACCTGGGATTGCCGCTCGCCGATGGACTGCACGCTGGTCGCGCCGTAGTACTGCTCGATCCCCTCGATCCGGCCTTGGCCCGTTCGGTCTCCAGTTCGTGGATGATCGAGGTATAGGTGTCGGCGGTGATGGTGCTGGACGAGTGGCCGAGGGTTCCCTGGATGTCCTTCATGCGGACGGGCGGCAGGGTCGGCGTCGCTGACAAGGTGTTCGAAGCGGGTGCTGACGGTTTCGGGGTGCCATGGTTGGCCGTCGGGCCGGGCGAAGAGCAGGCCGGTGGCCGGCCGTAGCCGGATGTGCCGGCCGCAGCCGTCCAACGTCGTTGCTTCGATCTTGCGACTGGCGTGCCATCGCCGCAGGTAGGTGCCCAGGGTCGTGGTGGTGCTGGCGGGGATGCCGGCGCGGACCCGTCGGGCGATCAGGTCCTGGTCTGGCAGCGGTAGCCTCTCGACCATACCCAGATGTGGAGGCCATATGCGTTGCGAACCACCCCCGGCTGCCAGCGTGGGCCGCAGCTACCCGGTCCGGGTGCTCGGTACCGGGGCGTACCTCCCGCGCCGGAAGGTCATGTCCACGGCGCTCGACGCCGAGCACGGTCGCCCGCCCGGTACGGCCCAGGCCCGGTCCGGGGTACGGCAGCGGCACTGGGCCGACGCTTCCGAGACCTCCTCCCGGATGGCAGCGGCTGCCGTCCGGGACGCGCTGACCGCCGCGGGACTCGGTCCGGCCGACCTGGACGCGGTGATCGCCGCGAGCGTCGTCCCCGAGCAGCCGATGCCGACCAACGCCGTGCTCACCCTGCGGGAACTGGGGATGGACAGTCGGTGCGGCGACGGTGTGGAAGGCTTCGACGTCAATGCCTCGTGCCTGGGCTTTCTCACCGCCTTCGAGCTGGCGACCCTGGGGATTGCCGCCGGACGCTGGGACACTGTCGCGGTCGTCGCCACCGAGATCGCTTCGAAGGCGCTCAACCACCGGGACGTGGAGTCGAGTGCGCTCTTCGGCGACGGTGCGGCAGCAGCGATCCTGGGGCGGGCCCCCGACGGCGACGCGGATCCACAGGTACTGTCGCTGCGGTTCGAAACCTGGAGCGACGGTGCCGATCTGTGCCAGGTCGCCGGGGGCGGCACCCGGTGGAACGTGGTCACCCCGCCGCCCGATCCCCGCGCGTACCTCTTCGCGATGGACGGTCTCGGGATCATGAAACTGGCCGCTGGCACGCTCCCGGCGTTCCTGTCCAAGGTCCTCGCCCAGGCCGGGACCACCCTGGCGGACATCGACGTGATCGTTCCGCACCAGGTCAGCCACCTCGGGTTGCGGTACCTGCGGGAACGGCTGGGTGCCCCGGCGGAGAAGGTGGTCGACCTGCTGGAAACCCACGGCAACCAGGTATCGGCGTCGCTGCCCACCGCGTTGCACGCCGCGGTTGCCTCTGGCCGGCTGCGCCGGGGGGATACCGCCCTGTTGCTCGGCAGCGCCGCTGGTCTGTCCATCGGCGCAGCGGTCCTCAGGTTCTGACACCGTGACTGTCCGACTGACCCTGCTGGTCGCTGGGGCGTGCCGGCAGATCGAGCGGGTGGCCCGGCGCGGTGGCCGGTGGCGATCGGTCCAGTTCCCCGCGCTGGTGGGAGTGATCGAGCACCCGACGGCCGGAGTCATGCTCTTCGACACCGGGTATTCTCCGCGGTTCTTCGCCGAGACAGCCAGGGGCGCCGCCCGGCTCTACCGGTGGCTGACCCCGCCGACCTGCACCGCCCAGGAGACCGCTGCGGCTCAACTGACAGCTGCCGGCATCTCTCCATACCAGGTCAAAATCGTCGTTATTTCACATTTTCACGCTGACCACATCGGTGGCCTGGCCGATTTCCCGGCTGCCCGGTTCCTGTACCTGCGTTCCGCGCTCAGACCGGCCTGGCGCACCCGGTCGTCGGTCAGCAACGTGCGGCATGCGTTCCTGCCCGGCCTGCTTCCGCCGGGTTTCGAGGAGCGCTCGATATCCGCCGAGGACTGCCCGGCAGCACCGCCACCGCCAGGCACGGGTCTCGACCCTGGGTTCGACCTGCTCGGAGACGGTAGCCTGCTCGGATTTGACCTCTCCGGCCATGTGGCGGGGCAGCTAGGCCTGTTCCTGCCGCAGACACAGGGCCCACCGGTCATGCTGGTCGGGGACGCCTGCTGGCACCGAAGGGCGTTCACCCACGGTGAACTGCCGCACCCGGTGGCCCGGCTCGTCACCGCTGACCCGAGGGCCTACCGGCAACGGATCGAGACGTTGGGGCGCCTGGCCCGCGCCCGGCCGGATCTGCTGGTCGTACCCTCGCACTGCGAGACCAGCATCGGACTGGCGCGGCAGGCACTGGGCGAATGAGGGATCCTGACCCGATGGCGGCAGGGGCGAGCCGACTCGGGGCCGGCCGACTCGGGGCCGACCGGCTCGGGATTCTCGCCCGGTATGCCGCCGCTCGGCGGCGGCGCTTCCGCGATCGGGCGCACTTCGAGCGCTGGCAGGCCGCCCGCCTGTATCAGGCTCTCAGCAGAGCGCGCCGCGTCTTCCCCTACTACGCCGAGGTCCCCGCCCCAGAGCTCTGGTGCTTCCCCATCGTCGACAAGTCCCTGGTCACCGCGCACTTCGCACACTTCAACGATCGAGGACTCGCTCTCGCTGACTGCCTGGCCCTGGCCCGGCGAACCGAGGCGATGCGCGATTTCACCGCAGGACTGGCCGGGGTATCGATCGGGCTGTCCAGTGGGACCTCCGGCCGGCAGAGCGTCTTTCTGACCTCCCCTGCGGAGCGGCGGACCTGGGCCGGGACGATCCTGGCCAAGGCGCTGCCCGACGGCCTGTGGGCCGGGGCGCGGGCGGCCCTGATCCTCCGGGCCGGTGGGCCGCTGTACGAATCGGTCGGTGGTGGACGGGTCGCCTTCCGCTATTTCGATCTGGCTGTCCCGCTCTCCGAGCACCATTCTGAGCTGGACAGATTCGCACCGACGATTCTCGCGGCCCCGCCTCAGGCGCTGGTCCTGCTCGCCCACGCCAGGCGGAAGGGGATCCTGTCGATCGCTCCCGGGCGGATCTTCTCCATCGCCGAGGTGCTCGATCCGCATGACCAGTCCCTGATCGAATCGACGTTCGGGGTGCGGGTGGATCAGATCTACCAGGCGACCGAGGGCTTCCTGGGGATCAGCTGCGCATACGGGAGACTGCACCTCAACGAGGATCTCCTGGTCTTCGAGCGGGAGCCGGTCGGCCCCGGTCGGTTCACCCCGATTGTGACTGATCTGTACCGCCGCACCCAGGCCGTGATCCGGTTGCGCCTGGACGATGTGCTGGTCGAAGCGCCAGACGTCGGACCGGGCAGTCCCTGCGCCTGCGGCTCGGTGCTCACGGTCATCGAGCGGGTGGAGGGGCGCCGGGACGACATCCTGCTCCTGCCCCACGCGCCGCACGGCGAGCGCGCCGCCCCGGCCACACCACCCGGCACCGGCGCTGAGCCTGGTGCGGTGCGGCCGCTCTTCGCGGACTTCGTCCGGGCGGCGATACTGGCCGCACCGGGGGTCCAGGATTTCCGAGTGGTGCAGGATGCCCCGGACCTGCTGCACCTGGCGGTGCGCCCGGCCTCAGCCCAGGCTGCCGCCACGGACGCGCTCCGGGCACTGATCTCCCACTCCGGGCTGCGGATCCCCCGGATCGAGCCGGCCGCGTTCACCCCCGGCCCGGCCGTGGTCAAACTCCGCCGGGTCCAGCGGACGTTCCAGGCCTCGACGAGCTAGGCCCCTCCCGGCATGAACTCGCCAAGGCCGGAGGTCCCCCAGAGGGCGCGTCGAACAGCCTGCTCAGTCGCCGCGAACGGGTCGTAGCCGGCGACCGCCCTGGCGAGCCGGTCCCGCGCTCCCGAGTCGAGGCCCCCGAGCACCCGCCCCAGAGCGGTGACAGCGGCCGCGGAGTCCAGTCGCCGCACCGCCAGCCCGGCTCCCCGGTCGACGATCCGGGCGGCATAGTCGAACTGGTCGTAGTCGCACGGCCAGACCAGGCTCGGTCGCCCGGCCCGGATGGCGCTGTAGGTGATCCCGGCGCCACCGTGGTGGACCACGGCGTCACATCGGGCCATGACCTGGTCGTACGGCAGGTAGTCGAAGACCGTGATCCTGCCGTCGACCAGCGGGGACCCGGCCGGAGCCGGCGCAGGGCGGCCGAGGCTGACCACGAAGTGGTGGGACGGATAGGCTGCCGCCAGCCGCCGCACGCTCGCTACCAGGGTGGACTTCGCCCACCACAGGTGGGTGCCGAGAGTGACCAGAACCAGCGGCCCCTCCGGCAACGCTGGCGGCAGCCCGGCCATCGGCTCCGGCGCTTCGGTCACCGGGCCGATCATCTCGAACGCCGCCGGCCAGTCCCGGTCGAATTCCAGCTCGCTGAGGCCGAGTCCGAGAATCGCCAGCGGCGAGTACGCGGCCTCTGTGCCATCGGTGCGGTACACCTGCGTACCCGCGGCCCGCAGTTGCCCAGCGAAGACCGTGCCCAAGGCGCGCTTCACCGCCCGGGTGCCCGCCCGCCCTGCCGCGTCCCGCAGCCGGTGCCCCAGGTGCCGGGGCCGTCCCCAGCCACCGCAGTAGGCGGGGGTACCGGTGCGGGTCTCCAACACGAACGGCGACGGCATCGTGGTGATCCAGGGGATGCCGGCCCGGTCCGCGGCGAGCCCGGCGACGGGAGCGGTGAAGTCGGCGAGGACCAGCTCCGGCCGGTCCCGGTCGACGATCGCGTCCAGCGCCCGACGGACCTCCGGCAGCAGCGCCAGGTTCGCGGCGAGCTGGCGGCCGAGGCGGTACGGGTTGCCCCGCACCGGCCCGGGGGTGTCAGCGATCCGCTCGAACGCCCCCGGCCGGTCCGCGAGCACCGGATCGGCGGCGAACCCGAGGCGGCGCAGCTGGTCGACCCGGGCAGGGCCGGTGGCGAAGCGGGGCTCGAAGCCCTGGTCCCGAAGGTGCTTGGCCAGCGCGATCAGCGGGTTGAGGTGCCCGCTGAAAGGTGGCGCCACGCACAGCAGCCGGGTCATCCGCCCTCCCGTGGCCCAGCCAGCACCCGGGCGAAGCGCAGCACCGCAGCCCGCACCTCAGGGCTGGCAGCGTAGTCCAGGTGGCCGCCTGGTACCCGTTCGTCCGGGGCCAGCCGGCACCCGAGCCGGCTGACCAGGTCGTTCTTGCCGCGCACCGCATACACCCGCAGCTGGGAACCTGGCGCCGGCACCCGGCCGAAGCCGCCGAGCACCATAGCGACAATCTCCAGCTCGGCCGGAAGAACCAGCAGGGGCCACGCTGCGGTCAGAAACTCCAACCCGCAACTGCCGCACAGCAGCAGCAGGCGCCGGGAGGTCCGGTCGACCACGGGTTGCAGGTGCCGAGCGATCTCGTCCCGGAAGGTCCGGCTGAACCGGGCGGCCAGAAACTGCGCGGCATTGCGCCGCGACGCGACGACGATCGGTTCAGGCCGGTACGACGCGGCCAGAGCGGCCCGGTTGTACGGGAACCCGGCCCGCAGCGGGGTGAACCCCACCGCGTCCAGCGCGTCAAGCAGCCCGTGCTGGCCCGGGGAGAGCTGACTGTGCCGGTAGGCGCTCTGCCCGGTGAGCCAGGCCGCGCGCTGTGCCACAGGCCGGGCCCCGGGTGACGCACAGCAGTGCTCCGCCAGGTCATACGCGGTGAACCGGCTCATCCACGCCACTCCCGGCCACAGCCCGGCGCGCTGCCCGGGGCACGGTCCGGCGCGCTGCCGCTGCGGTACGCCACGCCCCCGCCCTTGGTGTCGATCTCTTTGTCCCGCCAGCGAATCCGGCGTGGACGGACCAGCGTGGTCAGGGCGTGCAGCGGAAGCAGCAGGTCGGCGGCCAGCTCTGCGACGATCTCCGCACCGATGGCGGCGGGACGATCGTCAGCGGGACGATCGCCGGCGGGACACCCCGCCGCCGCGACCCGGTGACGCAGGACCGCCAGCGCGATCGCCTTGAGCAGCAGCGTCCCCAGGGCGGCCGCCAGCGCCAGCGGGCTACCGAAGACCACCGATAGGGCTATGGCGACCAGCGGGAGCAACGATGGGATCACCACCAGACCGAGCGTCGGCAGGGTCAACGACTGTCCCAGCAGCCGGTTGGCAAAAACCAGCCAGCGCCGCATCAGCTGGACGTACGCGCCGAAGCTGGGCACTGTGGTCGACAGCGGATGGGTGATGGCGGTCTGCACGATCCGCCGGCCGGCGGCACGGTAGAGCTTGGCCAGCTCATGGTCGTCGCAGAGCCGGTCTTCGATCGCCGCGAACCCGCCGAGGGATTCGAGGACACTCCGGCGGGTCAGGTAGAACATGCCATTGATCGTCACCGGTGGGGCATACGCCAGTGGCGGCAGATAGGTCAGGAGCGCGTTGCCGTTGACAAAGGCCGCGATCAGACGGGACCAGATACCGTGCCCCGGGCGGTACACCGGGATTCCGGTGACCAGGTCCCCGCTGGCCAGGGCCTGGACGGCCCGCCGGAGTGCACCGGGGGGCAGCACGGTGTCGTCGTCGAGTACCGCCACCAGGTCTCCGCACCGGGGCAGGCCAGTCACCAGCTTGAAGACCTTCGGATTGTGTCCCTGCGGAACCGGAGGCACCCCGATGACCTCAACCCGACCGCCAGCGGTAGGAGCGAGGTCATCGGCGATCCGCCAGCCCTCGGCGTCCGACGCATCGATCAGCCATACGAAGCGGGCATCCGGCTGGTTGGCGAGGTTCTCCCGGAGGTTGCCGGCCAGCGTCGGATCCCCGGAGAGCACGGCCTGCAAGATCGTCACCGGGCCGGAGTCCCGGTCGTACACCGGCTCTGGACGGCGTAGCACGGCGGCGGCAAGCGCGAAGCGGACGCCGGTGAGCACGGCCAGCAGCCCCGCGGCACCGAGTGCGAGTATCACCAGCCCATTGTGGCCGGCTGCGGCTGCGCGGACGCCGGCTGGACGGGAACCAAGTCGGACACTCCCGCAGGGTGCCCCGCGGAGAGCGGAACGTCAACCCGCAAAGGACGTGACCAGGCGGGCAACCCCCTCGGCGAGTCCGACCGCGGGCCGGCCGAGATCCCGGTGGCACTTGCGCACATCGAAAGTCTTGGAATACGCGAAGACCGACACGCCGAAGCGGGTGATCGGCGGCTCCCGGTACCCGGCGAAGACAGCAGACGCCGTCTCCATCGCGCGGGCCGCCCCCATGGCGAGGCCAATGGGCACCCGCCGCGTGGGTCGAGGGCAGCCCAGCTGATCGAGCGCGTCGAACAGGAACGGGTACAGCTCGACAGGTTCACCGTTCGTGAGGTTGTACACCCCGGTGATGCCCTGCTCAACGGCGGTGAGGACGTACTGGGCCACGTTGTCCACATAGATCAGGTCACAGACCACCCGGCGCCCGTCGCGCCGTTCGAGCAGCGGCAGCCGTCCCCGCCGGGCGGCTGCGATGATCCGCGGAAGCAGGACCGTGTCCCCCGGCCCGAAGACCGCCCGCGGCCGCAGGATCGTCCATGCCCCCGGGTACTCCTGGGTGAGCAGTTCCCCGGCGCGCTTCGTCCGGGAGTACGCGGTGAGCTGCTCCCGCGCCGGCGGGATCGGTGAGTCCTCGGTCAGATCCAATTGGTCGGCATTGCGGTAGAACACGCTGGAACTGGAGATGTAGACCAGCGGCGGCTGACCGTTCGCACGGCACCACTCGACGACGTGACGGGTGCCGTCCTGGTTGGCCCTGGCGAAGGCGGCGGGCGCCGCCCACGGCACAGACAGCGCTGCGCAGTGCACCACCGCGTCCACCCGGTCGCCGAACACTCCGACCAGCGGCTCGGCGAGATCGTGTCGGATGTACCCGCCCAGGGCGTGCGCAGGATGCGCCGCGCGGCCCAGCCCGATCACGTCATGCCCTCGGGCCTGCGCTTCGGTAGCGATTCGCCCACCGACGAACCCGTTTGATCCAGTCAGCAGCAGGCGCACCCGACCATCCTATCCAGCCCAGCCCTCGGCACCGCCGACCGCCGCAGCGACGCAGCAGCAGGTCCAGGGGTGGGACCTCGGCTGGGCGGGCCTGAAGTTCAGCACGGCACTGCCCGAGCGCCGAACCGTGGCCACGCTCGCTGCCAGACTCGCCGAATCGACGAAGCACTGCCCGGCCAGCCCTGGCGGCGGAGCATTCGCCAGCACGCCTCTTGTAGGTTCAGCCAGCAGGCCCCTTTCGGGATGAACACCTGCTCGATGCGTGGGTGGCGTGCCAGCCATTCGCGGGTGCTCTTGCTGGTGTGGCTGCCGAGGTTGTCGGTGATGAGCGGCGGGCGGTCCTCGGTGAGCAGCCCAGCTTCACCGCGATGGCCGGAGCCCGGGTGCGGGCCCAGCTCAGTTCGATGATCTGTATTCGGCGGATCCAGTCCGCCGGGGCGTGCCGCGACCCGGCCAGCTTGTGGACCTTGCGCTCCTCGGTCTCATCTGCTGGCGGGCGGGCAAACAACAGCCTTGGCATGACAACATCGCCCTCCCCACCGTCATCCCTCGTGCAACAAGCGATCGGCCACGGCGATGAGGAACGAAGCAGTAGTCGTGGCCGGCGGCTATCACGACCAGCAGCGCCGAGTGCAGGCCCGGCGCCTGAACGGCCCGGACCGTGACGCCTTCGTCGAGGTAGTCGTACCCGGCGGACATGCTGATCTTGCTATCGCCGACCAGTTGGCTCATCCGGCCGGTCAGGGTTCGCATACACCCCGACACCTTGTCGAACCCGACCACGTCAGCGTGGCGCAGCCGGCCACGGGCCTCGGCCCAGCCTGGCCTCCAGTTCCGCGATCCGCTCCCGAGCCGAGGCCAGCTCCGCCCGGAACTCCTCACACACCGCCAGTGACCCGACCAGTTCCTGTCGCAACGACACGACCAACGCCGCCAGCGCCTCATTCGAAGGGTGCGTCGGGTCGAGGTCAGACACGACCAGACAGTACCGGTCAGACAGGCACGAACCTCGACGCCCCCGCGAACCCGCAGTTGCGCGGCAACCTACCCAAAGAATCGACAGTCACCAAGACCTGACCAGTTACGCTCGGGCTTCAATGAGCACGACTCTTCAACCAAGATCACCAATACATAACCGCCCCCTTCTCGGCTAGATGATCGCACTACTGGGTCTCCGGGACACTGTCCGCTATGTACGTTCCGTAGTGTCGGCGAGATCCAACCCGGAAGGCACGGACCGCACCGGCAGGAATTGCAGTCAAAACGGTAGGGTCTGCTGCCCGGTGTACAGGAGGTATCCGGCCACAAGGCGCGGTCCGACCCGCGAGGCGAGGTGTCGCAGACCGGCCAGGTCCTCGGTCCGGATGGTGGACGACGCCTTGACCTCGATCGCGACGATCCGACCGTCCGCGGCTTCCAGCACGGCGTCGACCTCGACCTTGTCCTTGGTCCAGTAGTGGTAGAGCCGAACGCGCTCCTCGCTCCAGGTGAGCTGGCGCGCCAGTTCCATGAGGACGAAGGTCTCCAGCATCGGTCCGGCGGCTCCGCCCGGCTCGGCCAGCCGGACCGGGTCCTGGCCGAGCAGATGGCAGGCCAGCCCGCTGTCGGCAAAGGCCAGCTTCGCCGCGCCAACCGCCCGGCGGGTCTGCCCGCTGGACCACGCCGGGATCGACTTGACGAGAAAGACCGCCGAGAGGAGTTCCAGGTACCGGGTTGAGGGTGGTTCGGGGGATGCCCGACTGGGTGGCGAGGGCGTTGGGCACCAGCAGATTGCCGGACCTTCCGGCGAGCAGGGCCAGGAGACGGCGCAACTCGCCTCGGCGCTCGATGACCGACAGGGCTGTGACGTCGCGTTCGATGAGGGTGGTCAGGTATGACTCGAAGAATGCCGCTCGTCGTCTGGCGGTGCGTCGGATGGCCTCCGGGTATCCGCCTCTCACGGCTCGGTCGAGGTAGTCGCGCCGGCGCAGTTCGGAGGGGTGGGCCAGGGCCGGGCCGTTGCGGAACGCGGCGTCGACAAACCGGTCAGACGTGCGGTCGATCTCGCCCTGCGACAGCGGCCACAGTTCGACGATCTCCATCCGTTCCGCACCAGCCATCGCATGTTGGCCACCATCCTCGGCGTGACTCTCAAGGCGCCGCCGGTCAAGCAGACCCTGGCCAGCAAGCAGATCCAGTCCCCCTACCTCAACCGTGTGCTGGCGCGGCAAGACTGACACCTGCGGCGCCGCGCGGTCGGGCTGCTATCCGGTTCCGGTGCAAGTATCCTCAACCGCCGCCGGACGAACACTACGGAACGTGACGAACCGGGTGCCGCCCTCGCTGTTGGACGTGCCGATGATGCGTGTGCGTCCGAGACGCCGCGACAGTCGGAGCCGTCGCCGCGATGAAGGCTCGGCCGCCGCGCTGTCTCCGGCCCGCTGCTACGGGACGGGATGTGGTCGTCCGCTGCCTGACGATGTCGATCGCGATGACGTCGAGGATCTACTCGCCGTCGTTCCGGGGCCCGACGGCGAGGTGACGGGTGCGGGGGTCGGAGCCGGGATGTGGCATAGGGCCGCTGGTTGCCGATGAGCTACACGCAGGCCAGCCTCCGTCGCCCGCACCGGGCTGGGAGTACCGCCCGGTTCACTTCACCAGGCCGACCTGGATCGGATACCGGTACACCTGGCCCTCGTTGGCGCGAAGCCCGCCGAGGACGGCGAAGACGACCGCCACGACCCATACGGCGAACGAGGCCAGGCTCAGCAGCCACCCGACGACGTTGGGCAGGAAGAACCCGCACACCCGCAGGATCCCCAAGGCCAAGAGCGTCGCCGAGCACACGATCTGGAAGTTGAGCGCGGCTACCGCGTGAGCACGCACCGTCGGTGACTGCGGCCCCTTGGCGAGGAACACCACCAGCGGAGCCAGGAACCCGACCACCGCACCACCGAAGTGGGCGATCAGTGCCCAGGTCTTCTCGTCGTTGCTGGCGTAGCCGGCTGGAGTGCCGCCGGGGGGATACGGTGGCTGCGTCATGGAGGTCAGGCTATCGGCATCGGGGCCACCACGGCCGCGATCAGGACACGGTCCCGCAACGATGCGACCAGCTAGAACGATCTGCGTACCTCGGTCCGACGCGCGCCGACGGCCACCGCGGCCCGTGCTCGAAGGTTGGTGAGCCAGCCGCTACCCATACCACCCGTCGGCCTGGCTCGCTGAGGCGAGCACCGTCGTCGGCATCGACCGTGGTGTCGTCTTCGATGATCTGGCGCAGCCCCTGGGTGCGCAAGGTCGCGACGGCGACGCTGTGGGCGTTGATCAGGTCGGTCTTGGGCCCTGCCCGGTGTCGAAGATCCGCACCCGGGCCGGCAGCTGGGTTGGCCCATCGACGACGGCCCCACCGTCGGCGACCAGGCGTTGGGCCAGGTGTCGGCCGATGTCGTCGGAGCCTCTGCCCAGGTCCGCTGGGAATGCTTGCGGCCCACCAGCAGCATGGCCTGGTATCCGGCGGTGGTATCGCCCACCGCCAGAATGTGAACATCCACACGGCGCGCCGCTGGCGCGCCGCTACGCCGGCGAGGGCCTGACCAGATACCTGGAAATCCTTCCGAGTCAAGACACCAAGTATCGGATGCGCGTCAGGAACGGATCGGATTCAGGGCTTGGCTGCATTGCCCTCAGCCAGTCCTCAGAGAGTCTCAGACTTCCATCAAGTGTCGGTGTTCGGCGGGCCCAATAATCGAAGGAAGCCGGGACGAGGCGCAGTCGCACGGATATCGCCATCCGCCCGGAATTCCTTTCAGAAGCACACTCGGAAGAGGAACATAACATGCGACCCGACAACACCAGGATGTCCAGCCCGACCCGGTCCCGGCGTGGCCTGGCGCTGCTGATCGCGATGGGAGCCGCGCTGGGCTTCACGCTGCTCGCAGCGGTTCCCGCACACGCCAACGACACCACCAAGCAGGTCGCGTCGAACGGCCAGTCCGTCGTGTTCTCCACGAGCGACAGCAGCCGGAAGGTCAGCGGTTCCGTCGCGTTCACCGTGAACCAGGACGGCAACTGGAAGATCGCCGCAGGCGCGCGCAACGGGAACCTCTTGGGCCGCTGGTACCGCTGGACCTGCGATCTGACGTGGGATGCAGCGAGCGTCACGCACGCGACCGGCAAGGAGTGGGTGCCCGGAAAGAAGAGCCGCAGCATCACCGCGCAGGCGTACGACCCCCACATCCAGGCGAATTTCGCCACGATCGTCGACCGCGGGCGAGCTGACTGCGACATCGTCGTTGGCTAATGTGTTACCGCCACCCGGATCGGGTGCGGCGACGGCCGAAGTGAGGTTGCAGGAATAGTTGACGCGGGAGTGGCGAGTCGGCGGTACGGGCC
>JABDRL010000287.1 GCA_013041765.1 Dactylosporangium sp.
TCGCAGGGGTGGCCGCTGACGTCGTCCCAGCCGAAGCGAAGCACGGCGGCACCGGACAGGACGGTGTCGTTGTCCCGCCGCCGGTCGAATCCTCGCCGTTGCTCCGGGTGCGCCGCCCGTCCGTCCAGTTCCACGGCCAAGCCGTAGTCGATGTACCGCACATCGTCGTAGCGGCTGCGCGTCCGCGTCCCCGACCGCGCCTGCCTGGCGCCCCGGGGCAGGCCATGCGCCCGCTCCACCCGGGTCAGGTATGCCAGTTCCAGCGCCGAGTGACAGCCTGCGTGGACCTCCCGCAGCGCCTCGGCCAGCGGCTGCCGCCACCGCACCCTCGGGCGCCCCCGGAAGGTCGCCTGCAGCCGGTCGGCCGTCGTCAACCGGCTGGAGCAGGCCCTGGCCAGCCATCCGACCGCGTCCCCGACCGAAGGGGCGGTCTGGGTCAGGTCGACGACCGTCTCCTCGATCCGGGTCACCGGGGGCAGGTGGGTCGGATGCCGCGCGGCCTCGGCCCACACCGAGTGGTGCACGACCAGGCCGCGTTGGGGCTGAAGGCGGCGGTGTCTCGGCACGGTCACGTGGATCGGACCGGCCCGCTCGGCACAGAGCCGGAGCAGCTCTGCCGCGGTGTCGTGGCTGAGCAGCGCGCCCGAGCCGGCGTAGAGCACCGCGGCCCACCGCAGGGCCGCCCGGGGCACAGCCCCGCTGAACGTGGCGTAGGTCCCCGGAAGCAGTCGCCGCCAGCGGCCCTGTTCCAGCCGGGATCTGACCGCGCCGTCGGTCAACCCGACCGCGTGCACCTGCGCCCGGCTGACCACGCCGGCCTGCCGGGCAGCGAGCTCCGCCAAGGCGGCCGCTCCCCCGCCATCGCCACGGCTCCCCATCGGACCACTTTGCCGGTTGCCGGGACGCGATCGCCAGTGGCGGGCGGGGAGCTGTGGACGGCGGGATGACTGGCCGCGGGAACCTGTGGATATCCGATGGATTGAACGTTTCACCCACCGGAAGTGGATTGCGGCCAGATCGCCACCATGACCGGCTGCACCTTTGTGAGCTGCGCAGACTTGGCTATGGCATCCAACGAAACTGATGTTTGCCGCCACCGGAACGCGCTTTCAACAATATCAACCATGTTGAAACGATTTCTGCCAACCCAGCCGCCCCGGCAGTCGGACCGCTCTCGAAGATCCATAGCCCTCATCGCCGCTGCGGCCACGGCCGCGACTGGGGGCACCATCGCGGCGGTCGCGGTCGCCAACGCCGCGGCCGCCGGTTGCACCGCGACCTACACCGTCACCGCCCAGTGGACCAGCGGCTTCACCGCCAATCTCAACGTCACCAACCTCGGTGACGCCGTCGACGGCTGGACCGTCACCTGGTCCTTCGCCGACGGCCAGCAGGTGACCCAACTCTGGAACGGGACGGTCTCCCAGAGCGGCAGCCAGGTCACCGTCACCAACGCCAGCTACAACGCCGGCATCGCCACCAGCGGCAGCGTTGCCTTCGGGTTCAACGGCACCTGGAGCGGAACCAACTCCAGCCCGACCGCCTTCGCGCTCAACGGCGTGACCTGCACCGGCGCCACCACCGAGACGAGCGCGCCGGTCTCCTCCTCGCCGGACCCCACGTCGGCCGAGCCCACGCCCAGCACGAGTGCCACCTCCAGCACCCCGCCGTCGACGGTCAACGGTCGGCAGGTCGAGGCCCTCGACCGGGGGATCGTCAGTGTGCGTACCGGCAGCGACAACCTGGTCAGCTGGCGGCTACTGGCCACAGACCCCACAGACGTGGGCTTCAACGTCTACCGAGGCTCGACGAAGCTCAACGCCTCGCCGATCACCAACTCGACGAACTATCTCGACAGCGGTGCGGCCTCCGGTTCGTCCTACACGGTCAGAGCCGTGATCGACGGCGCCGAGCAGGCGCCGTCGGCAACCTCGCTGACGTTCGCCAATGGCTACCTCGACGTGCCGATCTCCCCGCCGGCCGGGGGGACGACCCCCGACGGGGTGGCCTTCACCTACGCGGCCAACGATGCCAGCATCGGCGATCTCGACGGTGACGGGCGCTACGAGATCGTGCTCAAGTGGGACCCGTCCAACGCCAAGGACAACTCCCAGTCCGGCTACACCGGCAACGTCTACGTTGACGGCATCGAACTGGACGGCACCCGCAAGTGGCGCATCGACCTCGGTCGCAACATCCGGGCCGGCGCCCACTACACCCAGTTCCAGGTCTACGACTACGACGGCGACGGCCAAGCCGAGGTCGCCATGAAGACCGCCGACGCGACGGTCGACGGCGTCGGCACGGTCATCGGCTCGTCGTCGGCCGACTACCGCAACTCCTCCGGCTACATCCTGTCCGGCCCGGAGTACCTGACCGTCTTCAGCGGCCAGACCGGAGCGGCGCTGTCGACGGTCAACTACGAGCCGGCCCGCGGCACCGTCTCCGATTGGGGCGACTCCTACGGCAACCGCGTCGACCGGTTCCTGGCCGGCACCGCCTACCTCGACGGCTCCAGGCCAAGTCTGATCATGTCTCGGGGCTACTACACCCGCACCGTCATCGTCGCCTGGGACTTCCGCAACGGCTCGCTGACCAGGCGATGGACCTTCGACTCCAACAGCGCTGGCAGCCAGTACACCGGTCAGGGCAACCACCAGCTGTCGATCGCCGACGCCGACGCCGACGGCAAGGACGAAGTCGTCTTTGGCGCCATGTGTATCGACGACACCGGTTCGGTGCTCTGGGCGACCGGCCTGGGCCACGGCGACGCCATGCACGTCGGCGATCTCAATCCCAGCCGCTCTGGCCTTGAGATGTTCAAGGTCCAGGAGGATTCCTCGAAGCCCAGCTCGGCGATGATCGACTTGAGGACCGGAGCGGTCCTGTGGTCCACGGCGACCGGCGGTGACAACGGCCGGGGCGTGGCCGGGGACGTCTACGCCGGCAGCGCCGGGGCCGAGGCATGGTCGGCCAGCGACACGACCCTGCGTAGCGCCACCGGCTCCGCGCTGGGTCGGGAACCCAGCTCGCAGAACTTCCTCGTATGGTGGGACGCCGACCCCGTACGGGAGCTGCTGGACGCCACGAAAATCGACAAGTACGGCACCTCCGCCGACACCCGGCTGCTGACCGGTGCCGACGTGCACTCCAACAACGGCACGAAGGCCACCCCGTCGCTGTCGGGCGACATCCTCGGCGACTGGCGCGAGGAGGTCATCTGGCCGACGACCGACAACACCAAGCTGCGGATCTACTCGACCCCGGTCCAGACCACCCGCCGCATCATCACCCTGGTCCACGACGTCCAGTACCGCGAGGCGATCGCCTGGCAGAACACCGCCTACAACCAGCCACCGCACCCGAGCTTCTACATCGGTGACGGCATGTAGGTCGATCCGCCCGGCACCGGCCCTGCCGGACGGGGAGCGGTCACGACCCGGCACGATGGTGCCCGTGACTGCTCCCCGTCCTGGCGCCCACGTCCTTGAGGCGGTGCTGGAACGCCTGACCTACGTCAACGAGGACAACGGCTACACCGTCGCCAAGGTGGCCACCGCCCGAAGCTCCGACCTGACGACGGTGGTCGGGGCGCTGCTGGGCGCGCAGCCCGGAGAAAGCCTCCGGCTGATCGGTCGCTGGTCGAGCCATCCGAAGTTCGGTCGGCAGTTCGAGGTCGAGTCCTACACGACCGTGCTCCCGGCCACGATCCAGGGCATTCAGCGCTATCTCGGTTCCGGCCTCATCAAGGGCATCGGGCCGGTGTTCGCCGAACGGATCGTCGCGCACTTCGGCCTGGACACTCTCCAGATCATCGAGGAGAGCCCCGACCGGCTCATCGAGGTTCCCGGGCTCGGCCCCAAACGCACCACGAAGATCACCGAGGCCTGGGAGGAGCAGCGGGCGATCAAGGAAGTCATGATCTTCTTGCAGAGCGTCGGGGTCTCCACCTCCCTCGCGGTGCGCATCTACAAGCGGTACCAGGACGCTTCAATCTCCATTGTGCGCAATCACCCGTACCAGCTGGCAACCGATGTCTGGGGCATCGGGTTCAAGACCGCGGACACCATCGCCCAGGCGGTCGGCGTTCCCCACGACAGCCCCGACCGGGTCAAGGCGGGGCTGCAGTACACCCTGTCCGAGGCAACCGATTCCGGCCACTGCTACCTGCCGGCCCAGCAGCTGATCACCGAAGCTTCCAAGATCCTCAACGTTCCGGAAGACCTCATCACCCGGTGCCTGGACGACCTCGTCGCCGACGAGGGCGTGGTGCGGGAGGCCGTGCCCGGCGACGGGGAGCCGGTCGAGGCGGTGTACCTCGTGCCCTTCCACCGGGCCGAGATCTCCCTGGCCAGCAGTCTGCTGCGGCTGCTGCGGGAGACGGCCGACCGGCTACCGCACTTCGAGCGGGTCGACTGGGACAAGGCCCTGGCGTGGCTGCGCACCACCACCGACACCTCGCTGGCCCCGGAGCAGGAACAGGCGGTCCGCACGGCCCTGACGGCGAAGGTCGCGGTCCTCACCGGCGGTCCCGGCTGTGGCAAGAGCTTCACCGTACGCTCGATCGTCGCCCTCGCCGCGGCGAAGAAGGCGAAGATCACCCTGGTGGCCCCGACCGGTCGGGCAGCCAAGCGCCTGTCGGAGTTGACCGGGCACGAGGCCGCGACCGTCCACCGGCTGCTGCAACTGCGCCCGGGGGGCGACGCCAGCTTCGACCGCGACAACCCCCTGGACGCCGATCTCCTCGTGGTCGACGAGGCCTCGATGCTGGACCTGATCCTCGCGAACAAACTCGTCAAGGCCGTGCCGCCGGGAGCGCACGTACTGCTGGTCGGCGACGTCGATCAGCTGCCCTCCGTCGGAGCCGGAGAGGTGCTGCGGGACCTGCTCGGCGCCGACGCGATCCCCCGGGTCCGGCTGACGCAGATCTTCCGCCAGGCCAGCGGCTCTGGGGTCATCACCAACGCCCACCGCATCAACGCCGGCAAGCCGCCGGTGACCACGGGGCTACCGGACTTCTTCCTGTTCCCGTGCGACGACGCGGAGGAGACCGCCGCGCTGACCGTCGACGTCGCCTACAGCAGGATGCCCGCGAAATTCGGCCTGCACGCCCGCCGCGACATCCAGATCCTGACGCCCATGCACCGGGGGCCCGCCGGGGCCGGCACCCTCAACGGACTGCTCCAGCAGCGGCTGACCCCGGTCAGGGAAGGCGTCGCCGAGCGCCGGGCCGGGGGGCGGGTGTTCCGGGTCGGCGACAAGGTGACCCAGATCCGCAACAACTACGAGAAGGGAGCGAACGGCGTCTTCAACGGCACCGTCGGCATCGTCACGGCGCTCTCGGCGGAAGACCAGACCCTGACGGTACGCACCGACGAGGACGAGGACGTCACCTACGACTTCGACGAACTCGACGAGCTGGCCCACGCCTACGCCGTCACGATCCACCGTTCCCAGGGTTCGGAGTACCCGGCCGTCGTCATCCCCCTGACGACGAGCGCGTGGATGATGTTGCAGCGCAACCTGCTCTACACCGCCGTCACCCGGGCCAAGCGACTGGTCGTCCTGGTCGGGTCGCGGCGCGCGCTGGCCGCGGCGGTACGCACGGTCAGCGCCGGCCGCCGGCACACGGCCCTGGCCCACCGGTTGGGAGGACATGCCCCCGGGTGAGCCGGTGCCCGGGACGGGACCGGCTCAGCGCCCGCCGGTACGCCGGCGGACGCTCAGGCCGACTCGCGCAGGACGAGCGTGGTCGGCAGGATGACCGCCGGCTCGACCTCGCCTCCGGCCGCCATCGTGACCAGCTGGCGGACCATGGCCCTGCCGATATCGCCGATGGGCTGGCGCACCGTTGTCAGCTGCGGATCGACATAGCGAGCCAGGTCCACGTCGTCGAATCCGACCACGGCGACGTCGTCCGGCACGCGCCGGCCCGCGCCGCGCAGGGCCCGGATCGCACCGTGGGCCATCAGGTCCGAGGCCGCGAACACCGCGTCCACCGCCGGGTGCGTTTCCAGCAGGTGCCGCATCGCGGTTTCGCCGGATTCCCGGGTGAAGTCTCCCGGAGCCACGATCGGCCGCTGCCCGGTCCCGTCGATCCCCAGGTGGTAGCCGGCCAGCCGGTCGATGCCCGCCACCATGTCCTGCGGCCCGGCGATCGTCGCGATGTGGCGACGTCCCCGGTCGATGAGATGCCGCACGGCGCGCTCCGCGCCGCCGGTGGAGTCGACATCGACGTACGGCACCCGGCAGTGTGCCAGCGGGCGTCCGTTGACGACCACCGGGACGCCGGTGTCCGACAGGGCCATCGGCAGGGGGTCGGCCCCGTGCATGGACGCCACCATCGCCCCGTCGACGTGTCCGGCCAGGACGTACTGGGTGATACGGGCATGGCTCGCCGGGGAGGTGGCCATCATCAGCACCAGTTGAATCTCTGTCGGCTCCAGCTCCTGGCTGATGCCCCGGATGAGCGCTGGAAAGAACTGGTCCTCGGAGAAGACCCTGGTCGATGGCTCCGGCAGGACCAGGGCGAAGGAGTTGGCCCGCTGGGTCACCAGGCTCCTGGCCGCGTGGTTGGGCACGTAGCCCAGCGCACGGACCGATTGGGCGACCTGTTCCTGGATCTCCGCCGCCACGGTCGGCGAGCCGTTGACGACCCGGGACACGGTGGCTCTCGACACCCCGGCGTGCCGCGCCACCTGCTCCAACGTCGGTCGGCGCTGGCGCATGCTCTGCTCTCCGCTCACATCGGACCGATGATGCCAGCCCTGGGTCTGACAGTTAGATGTACCACACCGGCGACCGATAGCATCACTTCCGTGGAGCAGGAACGGCACGACGACAACGACAGGATCCGGGTGTCGGACAGCGAGCGGGAGCAGGTCGCCGCCGTCCTGGGCAAGGCCGCGGCCGAAGGCCGCCTGACGCTCGACGAGTACACCGATCGGGTCGGGCAGGCGTACGCGGCCAAGACCCGCGGCGACCTGGTGCCTCTGACCAGCGACCTGCCCGCAGGCCTTCCGTCGGCGACCGCGATGCCATTCCCAACGCCAGCGCCCGGTGGCGACCTCGCCGGTTTCTCCCCCAGCGCGGGGGCCGGGGTCGACCGGATCATCGCCATCTTCGCCGAGGACTCCCGCACCGGGCAGTGGCGCGTGCCGGCGCGGCTGGAGGCCAGGGCGGTGTTCGGCTCCTGCCAGTTGCAGTTCCAGGACGCCCAGATCCAACACGCTGTCACCAGGATCGAGGCGACAGCCATCTTCGGCGAGGTCGCCCTGTTCGTTCCGGAGGGGGTGGAGGTCCGGCTGAACGGTGTGGCGATCTTCGGCTCCAAGGTTTCGAAGCTGCGCGAGCTGTCCCGCCCCGGGGCCCCGGTGATCGAGGTCCACTGCCAGGTCGCGTTCGGATCGGTCATCGTGCGGCCGCCGAAGCGCCGCTGGCTCCGGCGCGGCCAGAAGGACTAGGCGCGGCGCGAGAAGGCCCGCCGCGGAGGTCACCCGCGGCGCAGGTGGCGCAGGGTGCTGGCGTACTCGCCCGGGGGCAGACCGAGGTCCAGGCCATGGTGGGTCAGGGCAGCCCCAGCGTGGACTGTCCCGGTCTCCGCGTCTCGGTAGTCCGCGTCAACGGCCAGGCCCGCCAGCCGCAGCGGGCCCGCCAGCTCGCCGAAGCGGGCGGTCGCCCGCCACGCCAGGACGACGGTCTCGGCCCCGTCGGCGCTGACGTACTGCACGACGGTGGTCCGATCGGGGCTCGCCGGGGTGCGGCGGTACAGGTGTCCGTGCTGGACGATGTGGCGCACCTTCTGGTATGCGGCGATCAGCTCGGCGGCCTCGCTCCGCTCGGCCACTGACCACTCCCGCAGGTTCCCGCTGACCCCCAGCGCGCCCGCCATGGCCACGTGGAAACGGAACCGCAGCGGCGTGCACCGCTGGTTGATCGGGTTGGGGCTCTCACTGGCCCACGCCCCCATGGTCACCGCCGGATACACCTGGCCGTAGCCGTGCTGGATGGCGATCCGGTCGACGGGATCGGTGTTGTCGGAGGCCCAGGCCTGGTCGGTGCGGCGGAGGATACCCAGGTCGACCCGGCCGCCACCGCTGGCGCACGTTTCGATCCGCAGGCCGGGATGATCGGCTCGCAGGCGGTCCATGAGGTCGTAGACCGCCGTGGTGTGGTCGAGGTAGAGCCGGTGAGGGTCGTCGTTGCCGGGCCATCCGGCCTCTGTGAACGCCCGGTTCATGTCCCACTTCAGGAAGTCGATCGCATGGTCGGTCACCAGCCGGTCCAGCCAGCCGTGCGCCCACGCCGCGACGTCCGGCCGGGCGAAGTTGAGCACCAGCTGGCTGCGCAGCTCGGTGCGCCGACGATGGTTCATGTGCAGCGCCCAGTCGGGGTGTGCCCGGTACAGCTCGCTGTCCGGATTGACCATCTCCGGCTCGACCCAGATGCCAAACCGCATTCCCAGGTCGTGCACGTGGGCGATGAGCGGGGCCAGCCCCTCGGGGAAGCGGTCGGGGTTGGGCCACCAGTCACCGAGCGCCGCGTGCTCGTTGATCCGCTTGCCGAACCACCCGTCGTCCACCACGAACAGCTCGACGCCCAGTTCCGCCGCGAGGGTCGCGGTCTGCCGCAGGCTGGCCTCGTCGACGTCGAACCAGGTGCCCTCCCAGGAGTTGTACAGCACCGGACGGACCTCGTCCGGCCGGGGCAGCACCACCGTCCGGACGTAGTCGTGCCACCGGCGGCTCGTGCCGCCGAACCCGTCGGCGGCGTAGAGGCCGGCCGCCACCGGGGTTGTCCAGCACTCCCCCGGCCGCAGGGCTCGACGAATGCCGTCGTGGCCGGCGCCGGTCAGCACGTCCAGGCGGTTGGTGAGGGTGCGCCAGGCGGTGATCCGCCAGGTGCCGCCCCAGGCGAGGGCCGTCGACCAGACCTCGCCGTGGTCCTCCGTCGCGTCGCCCGGGTCCACCATGATCCAGGGATTCTTCTCGTGCCGGGTGCTGCCCCGCCGGCTGGTGAGGGTCAGCTCGCCCTGGGGAGCCCGAACCCGCTGGAGGTGAAACTCGGCGGCCCACGCCCCGACGACGTAGCTGAGGCGGTAGTCCTGGCGCTGCGGCAGGCTCCAGGCGGCGGTGTCCGCGCGGACGATCGAGACGGGATCGTCGGCGCCGCTGTGGCACAGCACCGTCCAGCGTTCGATGACGTCGCTGTCGGGCCGGACCCGGTAGTGCAGCTCCAGTTCGAGGGGATAGTGCCGGTCGGCCAGGCGCAGCGTCAGGTGCCCACCGTCGATGGTGTGGCCGGCGTCGCGCCACTCGACCGCTTCGGTACCGTCGGAGAACGCCACGTGCAGGGCCGCGGGGCCGAAGCGTTCCGTGCCCTCGGCCGGGAGTTCGTCGCCGATGCCTTCCCCGCCGTGCCAGTCGGGCAGCGGCAGACCCGCCGCCTGGCGCGGGGAGAGCCGCGGCCCCCAGTACAGCTGGCAGACCCCGTCCCCGGTCACCCGGACGGCGTAGGCCGTCAACGAAGTGGTCAGCAGGAATGTTCCGGTCGCGGGATCGTGGTACGCCGTTCCCGCGGCCTCGGTCGCCGTCGCCATATCAGTCACGATCACCAATGCTAGTCAACCGCACGTCTGTCGGGCGGGTTCCGCCAGCATCCCGGTGGGAGCAGACGCGAGTGCACCATTCATTCATTTCGACGACTGCCGCCCGCTGCCGTACCGTTGAGACACGCAGTAACGCATGGTGGTGAGGCATGAACACCAAGCAATTGTTTCGCACGTCCGAAACGATCCTGTCCGGCCATATCAGCGACCTCGACGAGGCCTACTCCCGCCACGTGGCCATGCCCTGGAGCATCCTCATCCCGATCATGTTGCTCAACGCCCTGGGCATGCTCCCGATCATGCTGTTCAACGCCATCCGGGGACGCAGCAGCTCCACCAGCTTCGGAGACGGACGCACGCTCAAGGACCTCCGCAAGGGTCCCGAGATCTCGGTCATCCCCCTGTGGGTGCGCGACGAGGACGGCACAGTCACCGAGATAGAGGTCCACGGGTACGTCCGCAGCGACCGCATCCTGCGCGGGGACCACGTCCAGACGCGGCTGCGCCGCCAGCGCAACAAGCGCCTGCCGCCGCGGGCCCGGATCATCGAGAATCTCACCACCGGGCAGAGGATCACCCCGCATCCCAGCACCAGGGCATGGCACCTGGGAATACCCATGATCATCCAGGCCGTCATCGGACTGCTGCTACTCGCGCTGTTCGTCGTGGCCTGGCTGGTCGGCTAGCCGAGCGATGGTATAAACGGCTGACGTCGGCGGGGCGCCTCGCCCGAGCATCGTGTGACGCCGCCGAGGCCCACGGCTGACCCGAGTCCGGCACGCGGCAGACAGCGCCGAGAAGAGCGAGCATCGGGATTGTGAGGATCGTGAGATACGGCGTACTCGGGGTGCTCCTGGTCGTCGTTCTGATCATCGGGTTGTTGTGGGTGTTCCAGCGACGCCTGATCTATTTTCCGGATCGTCCACAGCCACCCGCCGCGGCGAAGGTCCTCCCGGGTGCGCGCGACGTATTGCTGGAAACGTCCGACGGGCTGCGGCTGGGCGCCTGGCTGGTGCCGCCCGCGCGGTCCGACCGCGGGGTGGCGGTCCTCGTCGCGCCCGGCAACGCCGGCAACCGACTCGGCCGCGTCCCGCTGGCCCGCGCGCTGTCCAACGCCGGGCTCACGGTGCTTCTGCTGGACTACCGGGGCTATGGCGGCAATCCCGGTAGCCCGACCCAGCACGGCCTCGCCAGGGACGCCCGCGCCGCCCGCGAGTATCTGATCGGCCCCGAGGGCATCCCCCCGGACCGGATCATGTACTACGGGGAGAGCCTCGGCACGGCGGTGGTCACCGAGTTGAGCACCGTCCACCCGCCCGGCGCGCTGGTCCTCCGCTCCCCGTTCCTCGACCTGGCCGCAGTCGGCCGGCAGCACTACCCGGCGCCGCTGGTCAACGCACTGCTGCGGGATCGGTTCCCGGTAGCCGACCTGATCGGCCGGGTCACCGCGCCCACCGTCGTGGTGTATGGCACGGCGGACTCCACCGTCCCCGCCGCGCAGAGCCGGACGGTGGCCGGCCGGGCCGGCGGCCCGGTGCGACTGATCGCTGTGGACGGCGCCGACCACAACGACCGGGTCCTGCTCGACGGCGCGCCCATCGTCGAGGCCGTCGTCGACCTCGCCGACCAGATCCGGGCGGCATGACGCGACCGGGCCTCGTCCGCGCCCGCCGCTCGCGCCGCCCCGGTGGGAAAGTAGTCCACGACACTCCGTGCCGACCTGCGCCCACCGCGTGGCATACCGGCGGTTACGTTCGCACGCGTCCGGCGGAAGGACCCCCGATGACCACCCGCAGCCGCACGCTCCGCGCCAGCGACCTCGCCCGCGTCGCGGTGTTCGCCGCGCTCATCGCCGCCCTCGGACTGCCCGGCCCGCTGTACGTACCCGGCTCTCCCGTGCCGATCACCGCCCAGACCCTCGGCGTCATGCTGGCCGGGGCGCTGCTGGGCGCCCGCCGGGGTGCCATGGCCGTCGTCACCTTCCTGGTGCTGGTGGCCGCCGGCCTGCCGTTGCTGGCCGGGGGGCGCGGCGGCATCAGCTGGCTGACCACCGCGCCGAACGCCGGCTACCTGCTGGCCTGGCCGCTGGGGGCACTCGTCATCGGTCTGATCAGCGAACGGATGTACCCGACATACCGGTTCACTCCCGGGCTGCCGGCCGCTGCCCACCGGTTCGTGTCCGGGCTGCTGGCCACCATCGGCGGCGGCATCATCGTCGTGTACGCCATCGGGATCCCGGTGCACGCCGCCCGGGTCGACAGTGGTTTCCTGGCGGTCGTGCAGGGGGTGGCCATGTTCCTGCCCGGAGATCTGATCAAGGCTGGGATCACGGCGCTGGTCGCGAGTGCGGTCCATCGGGCCCTGCCCGGCCTGGTCGGCGGTCGGGACGGGCACTGACCGCCCGTGATCCCGGAATCCAGCGCCCCGGCGATCACCAGCCCGGCCGGCACGGTCACCCGGGCCGGGCTGCGACGCCAGATCGCCGGCATCGCCCGCCGCAGCCGGGCGCTGCGCGGTCTGCGCCTCCCGGTGGTCGAGAC
>JABDRL010000318.1 GCA_013041765.1 Dactylosporangium sp.
ACCGAAGGCGGCGTCTTCACCGAAGACCTCATCACCACCTGGCTCGACCACAAACGCACCAACGAGGTCGACCCCGTCCGCCTACGCCCCACCCCCCACGAATTCGCCATGTACTACGACGTGTAGCTCGACGGCACCCCAGACACCCGGTGGCGGGGAGGGTCCTCCCCCTCCGCCACCGTCAGGTGTGACCGGGTCAGATCCAGAGAAACCTTAAAACCCTCCGAAATCGAACGACTACTACTAGTAGTAGTCACTACGAAGGAGGAGCCCGCATGCTGGCGAACATGCGTGTGCGCATCAAGATTCTGATCTCCACGCTGCTCTCCGTCGCAATGATCTTCCTCATCGCGACCGTCGGCGTGATCGGCATGTCGGGAGTCGACGAGCAGAACAAGATCATCTACGACGCACACATCACACCGCTGACCTACCTGGAAGAAGTCCACGCCTCGGAACTCAAGTCCCGTCTCGACCTGCATCGCGTCGCGCTCGCCCAGACCGCTGAAGAGCGGCAGGAGCGACTGGAGGGGCTGAAGGAAACCGACACGGAACTCGACGCCGCCACGGCTGGTTACAAGAGCAACAGCCCGCTGGCCGACTCCGCGGCGATGCGCCAGTACGAAACCAACTGGGCGAAGTACCTCGAATTCCGCGACAGCCAGCTGCTGCCCCTGGCCCTCAGCGGGGACACCACCAGCTTCAACCGGCTCCACGACGAGACCGCCCAGCCCCTGCTCTCCAAGGCCGCCGACGGCATCGATCTGCTCGTCGACCAGCACGCCAAAGAGTCGCAGGCCGCCCAGGCCGCCGCGGGTGACACCCACGACTCGGGGCTCGCCTGGATCGTCATGTTCTCCCTCGTCGGCCTCTCCATGATCATCACGTTCAACGAACTCCTCAGCCGACGAATCACCCGGGCCTTGCAACGCGTTCTGGCGGTGCTCACCGCTCTGGCCGCCGGGGACCTGGGCAAGTCCACCGGCGTCACCAGCGCCGACGAGATCGGACAGATGGCGATTGCCCTCGATCACGCCATCGACCGCACCCGGGACACGGTCAAGGCCGTCGGTACCAGCGCCGAGCGGATGGCCTGGGTCACCGACCAGACCACCAAGCTCAACGCCGACATCGCCCGCCGCGCCGACGAGGCCTCGGACCGGTCGCAGAAGGTCAACCGGACCGCCCAGGAGGTGTCGGAGAACGTCCAGACGGTTGCCAGCGCCACCGAGCAGATGCGCACCTCCATCGCGGAGATCGGCAGCAGCTCCACCCAGGCCGCCTCGGTCGCGATCGACGCGGTCAACGTCGCCCGGAGCACCAGCGACACGATCGCCCGGCTGAGCACGTCCTCCACGGAGATCGACAGCGTGGTACGGGTGATCACCTCGATCGCGGAACAGACCAATCTCCTAGCGCTCAACGCCACCATCGAGGCGGCCAGGGCGGGCGACGCCGGCAAGGGGTTCGCGGTGGTGGCCGGCGAGGTCAAGGATCTCGCCCAGGAAACCGCCCGGGCGACCACCGGCATCGTCGCTCAGGTCAGCGCCATCCAGGCCGACACGGGCAACGCGGTCAACGCGATCACGAAAATCGTCACCATCGTCGATCAGATCGCGCAGTACCAGGAAACCATCGCCGCCGCCGTCGAGGAGCAGACCGCATCGGCCGGCGAGATCGGCCGGAGCCTGCTCGACGCGTCCCAGGGCAGCACGGCCATCGCGGACAACATGCATCGCGTCTCGGACTCCGCCACGGCCACCACCACCAGCGTCGGCGAAGCCACCAAGGCCGGAGCGGACCTCTCCCAGATGGGTCAGGAACTCCGCCAGCTCATCAGCCAGTTCCGCTACTGAGGGTGTAACGGCCGGAAACGGGCACCGCGACCACCGTCCACCGCCCCTGACTGCGCGGCTCGGCGACCGCCGGGCCGCGCAGTCGCAGCCACCGCGACATCGTCACCCGCACCAGCACCGTGCCCGGGGCCGCCACGTCGAAGGTCACCGCCTCGGCGGTCGACGCGACCAGGGTCGCCCCCTCCACCACCGATGGCAGCCCCTCGACCTCGTACAGGGTCCAGTGCTCCGAGTGCCAGACCCGCCGGAGGAAGGGCGGCTCGGCCTCGATCACCCTGGCCTCGGTCGTGCCCACCCAGGACAGCCGGGCGTCCGGCAGCGCGACGTAGGCGACACCGTGATCGACGAGCCACGACCGGTACTGCTCGTGGCTGATCTCCCCGCCGAAGAACAGCTGGTTCCGATCGAGATCGACCTGGCGCAGCCAGCCCCGGGCCAGCGGCACCGCGTCCGCGACGTAGGCGGCCTCCCAGTAGTTGCGGGTCGGCGGGATCTCAACCCTGCCGACCGGCTGGCGGAGGGCGAGTTCGGCCAGCAGCGGCGCGAAGTAGACCCTGCCCGAGGTCGGGTTCCCGGCGTCGGCGAGGTCTCCCCGCAGCACCGGAGGCTGCCACAGGGTCATCGCCGCCAGCACCGGCACCAGCCACGCCGCCGGTACCGGCATCCTCCGGACCAGCCGCGACGGTATCTCGGCGCAGGCCGCGGTGACGGGCAGGGCGAACATGATGGCCAGCCGGGTGGCGTTCAGCCCGACGGGTGAGGGCACCAGGTAGGCCCCGGCCACCATCACCGACGACAGCAGCGCGCCGACCCGGACCGTCCGCTCCCGGACCAGGGCCGCCACGACGAGCCCGGTGACGATCGCGTGCCCGGCGTCGGCGTCGCTGATGTTCATCACGCCGCCGTCGCTGGCCAGCAGGGCCGTGATGCCGAGCGGGACCGCGGCGCCCCCGGCGAGGAAGCTCCCGGCGAGCATGCGCCGACCACCCAGGGCGATGGCGGCTCCCGCCACCCCCAGGAACGCCCCAGCCACCGGACTCGTCGCGCTGGCCAGGACGGCCACGGCCGCAGCGAGCGGGAACCGGATCGCCTCCCGCCACGACAGCGTCAGCACCAGCAAGGCCAGCAGGCCCAGCGCGGCGCCCAGGGCGAAGGTCACCCGCCCGGAGACCATGTTCCCGGCAAAGGCGACCGCGCCCAGCAGCGCCCCGGCCCGCGGCCGGAGGGCGTCCACCCGGACCAGGATCGCGCCGAGGGCGATCGAGGACACCACCAGGGCCACCGCTCCGGTCAGCCGGACGCCGAGGATCGCCATGACCGCCGGGGACACCCAGCTGTAGCCGTACTGCGTCGTGCCGCCGTACCACCGCAGGTCCACCGGGGTGAACCCGTGGCGGCTGAAGAAGTCCGCGCGGGCGACCTGAGCGGACAGATCGGTGCCCAGGGGCGGGGCCAGCAGCAGGGCCACGGCCAGGACCAGGCCCAGAAGCCCGCCGACGACGGCTGGTGCCGTGATCAGCCCAGCGACGGCTGGCGTTGACGACCCGCGTTCAGATCGCATCGAGCGTCCGTTCTGCCGCCTGCCTGGCGGCCCGCGCCACGTGTAGGTAGGTATCGAGGAATGCCTCCGGGCGGGTGCCCGGCTCCGGATCGAGGATCCGGATCACGGCCATCAGGTCGCTGCCGGACCGGGGAAGCTGGTCCGAGGCCCGTCCCCGCACCAGCGTCAACGCGTTCCGGACCCGGGAGGCCTGCACCCACGCCTCGGTGAGGCTGGTGGCGTCCTCCTCGCCGAGCAGCCCGGCGCCGACCGCGGCCGTCAGCGCGTGCAGGGTGCGGGGGGTGCGCAGTCCGGCCACGGCGTGCCCGTGCCGCAGCTGCAGCAGCTGGGCGGTCCACTCGACGTCGGCGAGGCCGCCCAGCCCCAGCTTGGTGTGGGTCTCCCGGTCCGCGCCCCGGGGCAGCCGCTCGGTCTCCACCCGCGCCTTGATCCGCCGGATCTCCGCGACCTGGTCGTCGCGGATGCCGCCATCGGGGTAGCGCACCCGGTCGGCCAGGGCCAGGAAACGGTCGCCCAGGTCGGCGTCGCCACAGACGAACCGGGCGCGCAGGAGTGCCTGGGCCTCCCACACCTTCGACCACCGGGCGTAGTAGTGGCCGTAGGCGGTGAGGCTGCGCACCAGCGGCCCGTGCCGGCCTTCCGGCCGCAGGTCGGCGTCGACGCCCAGCGGCGGGTCGGGGGCCGGGCGGCCGAGCAGCCGCCGCAGTTCCTCGGCGATGGCCAGCCCGGCGGCGCTGGCGGCGTCCTCGGCCATGCCGGCCGGCGACTCGTAGACGAACAGCACGTCGGCGTCGGAGGGATAGCTGGTCTCCCAGCCCCCGAGCCGCCCCATGCCGATGAGGGCGAAGCGCAGGGCGGGATCGGCGCCGACCGCGACCCGGGCGGCGTTCAGCGCGGCGTTCAGCGTCGCATCGGTCAGTTCGGACAGCGCGTCGCCGACGGCGGTCACGTCCAGCGTGCCCAGCAGATCCGCGGACGCCACCCGGAACAGCTCCCGTCGCCGCAGGGCCCGGACCGCGACGATGGCGTCCACCGGGTTGCCAGCGTGCCGGTTCGCCGCCGCGGTGAACCCCTCCAGCAGCCGTTCGGATCGCCGGGGCACCAGTTCGGCGTCGTCGGCCAGGAGGCGCAGCGCCTCCGGATCGTGGGCCAGCAGGTCGGTGACGTACCGGGACACCCCCAGCAGGTGGGCCAGGCGCAGGGCCACCGGGCCGGAATCGCGCAGCAGCCGCAGGTACCAGGGGGTGCTGCCGAGCTTCTCCGACACCTGGCGGTAGGCGAGCAGGCCCCGGTCCGGCTCGGGGGCGTCGGCGAACTCGTCCAGCAGCACCGGTAGCAGCGTGCGCTGGATGGCCGCGGTTCGCGAAACGCCACCGGTCAGCACCCGGATGTGCCGCAGCGCGCCCAAGGGATCGGAGTAGCCCAGCAGCTCCAGCCGGGCCCGTGCCGCCTGCGGGGTCAGCCGTAGCGCGTCGGTCGACACCCGGGCGACCGCCTCCAGCAACGGCCGGTAGAACAGCTTGGCGTGCAGCCGCCGGACCTCCGTGGCATGGCGCACCCAGTCGGCCCGGAAGGCCGCCGCCACCGGACGCTGGCTGGTCGGCCGGTACCCCAGGGCGTGCGCGAGCCAGCGCAGTTCGGCCGCGTCGGTGGGCACCGTGTGGGTCCGCCGCAGGCGCTGGAGTTGCAGCCGGTGCTCGACCACCCGCAGGAAACGGTATGCCCGGACGAGCGCCTCCCCATCGGCCAGCCCGACGAACCCGCCCTCGACCAGTGCCCGCAGCGCGCCGAGGGTCGACGGCGACCGCAGCCGCTCGTCGGCCCGGCCGTGGACCAGTTGCAGCAACTGGACGGCGAACTCGATGTCCCGCAGCCCACCCGGCCCACGCTTGATCTCCCGTTCGAGTTCGGCCCGGGGCACGGCGTCGGTGATGCGCCCCCGCATGGCCCGCACGTCCTCGACCGCCTGGGGCCGTTCGGCGGCCTGCCAGATCAGCGGCTGGAGTTCGGCCAGCCACCGCCGGCCGAGATCGGCATCACCGGCGGCCGGGCGGGCCTTGAGCAGGGCCTGGAACTCCCAGGTCTTGGCCCATTTCGTGTAGTAGGCGCGGTAGGAGGCCAGGGTCCGCACCAGGGCGCCCTGGTGGCCCTCCGGCCGCAGGGCCGCGTCGATCGGCCAGGCGACGAGGGCGCAGATGTGCATCAGCCGGATCGAGAGGGTGCTGGCGGCCCGGAGCGCGGCCTCCGGGTCCTCGGTCCCCGCCGGTTCCGCGACGAACACGACGTCGACGTCGCTGACGTAGTTGAGTTCGAGCCCCCCGCACTTGCCCATGGCGATGACGGCCAGCCGGCAGGCCGCGGCGTCGCCCGGTCGCTCCCGGGTGGCCAGGCGGAGGGCCGCCGCCAGGGTCGCGTCGGCCAGGGCCGACAGCCGTCCCATGGTCATCTCGACGTCGTACGCCCCGGTGAGATCCGCCACCACGATCCGCATCAACGCCCGGCGGTAGGAGGTCCGCAGGGCCTGCACGGTCGAGGTGTCGTCGTCGCCGTAGCCGAGGGGCCAGCCGGGAGTGTCACCCGTCAGCGCCCGCCACTGGTCGGGGTTCGTCACGAGGTGGTCGCCGAGGGCCGACGACACCCCCAGGAGCGCCAGGATCCGGCGCCGCAGGCGCTGGTCGTCGGCCAGCGCCTGGAGAAGGTCCGGCCCCGCCGCGGCGGCCAGCCGGCACAGCTGGCGCAGGGCCAGGTCGGGGTCTGCCGCGTGGCCGAAGGTCTCCAGGAGCCGTTCCGCGGCCTCGTCCACCGGCCGCCAGGTTCTGGTGTCCCAGACCCCCAACCCGATGTACCCCGCCGGCCCCGCCTGCCCGGGCCGGTCGGCTTGAGCGAGCAGCTCCGCGGCCCGCTCGACGTCCGAAAAGCCGTAGCGGGCCAGCCGGCCAGCACCCCGTACCGCCCTGGTCATGCGTTCCCGCCCCCGTCGTCCCCTCGTCCGGTGCCCGCCACGCGCAGCGATCCGCACGGGCCGGTCACAGCATCCAGAGGTACCGCTGACGCTCGTACGGCGTGACGACCCGACGGTACTGCTCCCACTCGGACCGCTTGTTCTTGAGGAAGAAGTCGAACACGTGCTCGCCGAGCACCTCGGCGACCAGCTCGGAGCCGGCCATGACCTCGACGGCCTCGGCGAGGTTCTCGGGCAGCTGGGCATAGCCGACGGCCCGTCGCTCACCGTCGGTGAGCGACCACACGTCGTTCTCGGCCTCCGGCGGCAGCTCGTAGCCCTCCTCGATCCCCTTGAGGCCCGCGCCGAGCAGCACGGCGAAGGTCACGTAGGGGTTGCAGGCCGAATCCAGCGACCGCACCTCGACCCGCGCGGAGTTGGGCTTGCCGTAGGCCGGCACCCGGACGAGCGCCGACCGGTTGTGGTGGCCCCAGCAGACGTAGGCGGGCGCCTCGGCGATCCGGTCCGTGATCGCCTGGGGAAACAGCCGCTTGTAGGAATTGACCCACTGGTTGGTGATCGCCGTGAACTCGGTGGCATGCCGGAGCAGCCCGGCGATGAACGCCTGGCCGACCTTCGACAGTTTCGCCGGATCCGCCGGATCGTGGAAGGCGTTCCGCTCCCCCTCGAACAGCGACAGGTGGGTGTGCATGCCACTGCCGGGCTGGTCGGTGAAGGGCTTCGGCATGAAGCTCGCGCGCACCCCGTGCGTCAGCGAGACCTCCTTGATGACATGCCGGAAGGTCATGATG
>JABDRL010000322.1 GCA_013041765.1 Dactylosporangium sp.
GCGCAGGGCACCCCCCGAGACGCCTCCGCTAGCGGCAGACCCCGTCGCGGCGGGCGGCGTCCGCCACCGCCGCCGTCACGGCCGGGGCGACCTTGGGGTCGAGTGGGCTCGGAACGATGGCCTCCGCTGTCGGTGGTTCCACCGCCTGCGCGATGGCCGTCGCCGCGGCGAGCTTCATGCCGTCGGAAATCCGGGTCGCCCCGGAGTTGAGGGCACCGCGGAAGATCCCCGGAAATGCCAGCACATTGTTGATCTGATTGGGGAAGTCACTGCGGCCGGTCGCGATGATCGAGGCGTACCTGGCCGCGATGGTTGGATCGACCTCTGGGGTCGGATTGGCCAGCGCGAGGATCGCCCCGCCTGGTGTCATGCCGGCCACCGCGGCTTCGTCGATGGATCCGCCGGACACACCGATCAGCACGTCCGCGCCGCGTAGCGCCTCCGCGATGTTACCGCTCACACCAGCTTCGTTGGTCAACTCGGCCAGTTCGGCCTTCGCCGGGTTCAGCCCGGTCCGACCGCGATGGATCACACCTCTCGTGTCACACACCATGGTGCGCGCCGGGTCGACACCGCCCTTGACCATCATCTTGGTAACGGCGACCCCCGCGGCGCCAGCGCCGCAGATCACCACCTTGAGATCGCCGAGGTCTCGGCCCAGCACCCGCGCGGCATTGCGCAGCGCCGCGAGGACGACGACCGCCGTGCCGTGCTGGTCGTCGTGGAATACCGGAATTGGAAGCGTCTCGGCCAGCCTGCGCTCGATGTCGAAACACCGAGGAGCCGAGATGTCCTCCAGGTTGATGCCGCCGAAGGACGGCGCCAGTGCCGTCACCACAGCCACAATTTCGTCGGGGTCCTGCGTCGCCAGACAGATGGGAACGGCGTCGACGCCGCCGAACTCACGGAACAGGGCTGCTTTGCCCTCCATGACGGGCATGGCAGCGGCTGGGCCGATGTTCCCCAACCCGAGGACCGCCGACCCGTCGGTTACGACCGCCACCGTGTGGCCCACCCAGGTGTACTCACACGCCAACTCCGGACGCTCTGCGATTGCCTCGCAGACCCGGGCCACGCCCGGGGTGTACGCCATCGACAGATTCTCGCGGGTTGTCAACGAAACCGTCGACTGGATGGTAAGCTTTCCGCCCTTGTGGAGGGCGAAGACGGGGTCATCGAACACTGGGCCTCCTTGGTCCGTCCGGAAGAACGGCACCCTGCACCCGCGCGGCGGCAGGCAAGCCGCACGGCACAGCGAACGCCGTCTTCCCGATACATCGATCTTAGTGACCAAGGCCACCCTTATACCCCGGCGGGATCACGTCGGCACCACAGCCACACCACCCCGGAACGCCCAACCCAACAAACGACACAAGGACACTGGCCAGACACCAAGAGTCAGTGCCCGCCCGCTCAACATCACCACCCGATCGGGTGACATCATCCATGTCGTCCCCGCCGGGCAGGGCAAAAGCAGCCAGCAGCCGTATATGAGGTACAAAAAGCATGACGTACGCGAACTCGCCCCACCCGCACGGATCGCACTGACGTCGTAGAGTCTGCCCGGAGGTGGCAGCCATGACTCAACTCGCACCACAGGCACCAACCACCGACGACGTGGTACTCCTCACAGTTCCCGCCTCCGGGGTGTACTTCGGGGTGCTCCGCACCGCCACCGCCGGTCTGGCCGCACGACTCCAGTTCACGCTCGATGACATTGAGGATCTCCGCATCGCGGTGGACGAGGCCTGTGCCATGTTGCTGGCCGTCGCGGCCCTCGACGCGGAGTTGTCGTGTCGGTTCACCATCGACACCAGAACGCTGACCGTCGAAACCAGCGTGCGCACCGCGACCGCCAGCCCGGCCCTGCCCGCGCGGGAGTCGTTCGCGTGGCAGGTGCTCAGTGCCCTGACCGACGAGGCCTCGGCCCAGGCCTCCGGCCGGTCCGCGACGATCCTGCTGGTCAAGCGCCGTCCCAGCCCTCCGGCCTGCTGACGGGTACAGTGCGCGCCATGCGCGCGTTCCTCGTCGTTAACCCCAAGGCCACCACGACGACAGTTCGCAGCCGGGATGTCCTCGTGCGGGCGCTCCGCAGCCAGGTGGAACTCAACGTCGTCTACACGGAGCAGCGCGGTCACGCCGCCGAGCTGGCGCGTCAGGCCACCGTCGACGGCGCGGACCTCATCGTGACGCTGGGCGGTGACGGAACCGTCAACGAAGCCATCAACGGCATCCTGACCGTGGACAGCGGCCCGGCGGCGGAACGGGCCGCCGAGCGCCCGGCGCTGGCCGTGGTCCCCGGCGGGTCAACCAATGTCTTCGCCCGGGCCCTTGGGTTGCCGCGCGACTGGACGGAGGGCATGGGCGCGATCCTGGAGGCGCTCAGGGAAGGGCGCACCCGCACCGTCGGCCTCGGCCGGGCCGACGAGCGGTACTTCACCTTCTGCGCCGGCCTCGGCATCGACGCCGAGGTGATCGCCCGCGTGGAGCAGGCCCGCCGCCGCGGCCGCGTCTCCTCGCCCGCGCTGTACTTCCGCTCGGCGCTCGCCCAGTACGCGCTGACCGACGCCCGCCGGCCGCCGTCGATCGTCCTGGAGCGGCGGGGGGCACCCACGGAGACCGGTCTCTCGACCGTCATCATCCAGAACACGGCTCCGTGGACCTACCTCGGCGATCGGCCCATTCAGTGTTGCCCGGACGCCACATTCGAACTCGGCCTCGATCTTCTCGCGCTCAGAGCGCTTCACGTGGCCAGCACCACAATCACCGCCACGAGGATGCTGGGAAGGCGTCCCAACCCGCACGGCAAGCAGGTTCTGCACCTGCACGACCTAGACGGATTCACATTGCGATCGACGTCACCGATGGCATTCCAGGTTGATGGCGACTACCTCGGAGAACGCAACAAGCTTGACTTCGCGGCCATCCCCAACGCCCTACGTATCGTGTGTTAGCAGCTACGCAAGGTCTGGATTGAACATTGCATCCTCCGGTCGCGTGACACTCTTCGGAATAGGCTCACTCATCGTCACGCAGGGTATTATGATTTCTCCGCACCACTGTGGTTCAAGGCCGGGAAGCCCCAGAAAACCGGACAAGGTGTCCGTGAGCTTGCTCACCCGTCCGTACTTTTTCGGAGAACCCCCCTTGACATTGCCTAGGTTCGTGAAAGCATTCACAAGCGAACGACCTCGGCACTATGCCTGCTCACGCGCTGTCACTCAGATTGCTACTCAGGTGAGATCGACATCGCGAGATGCATATAAGAAAGATCGAAGCTATCACTGCCACCAATCCGTGAAGAAACAAGGAGTGTTGCCGCCATGTCGGACTGGCGCCACTGTGCCGCCTGCCGCGACGAGGACCCGGAGCTGTTTTTCCCTATTGGGACATCCGGGCCCGCTCTGTTGCAGGTTGAGCAGGCGAAAGCGGTGTGCCGGCGCTGCTCGGTGATCGACGAGTGCCTGCACTGGGCTCTCGATTCCGGTCAGGACGCTGGCGTCTGGGGCGGGATGAGCGAAGAAGAGCGGCGTGCCGTCAAGCGTCGTGGGGGAACCCGAGTTCGCGCTCACTCTGTCTGAGTCACACCATCTCCGAACGCCCCGGTGGATCCCACCGGGGCGTTTTGCATGCCAGTCGTTTCCTTGGGCTCGACCGACTCGTTGTTGTCAACACTGACACAGAAATCAGCTATCTGAACGTTTCCATGGAATTACGCTCCGCGTGCTGATTCACAAACATCGCTTACCAGAAAACGCGCGGTCGCCGCAACGCCAATCTCACCGTTTTCCAAGTGGCACAACGATCGTCGCCTCGGTGCCGCCTCCGGCACGTGAACGGATCTCAATCGACCCGCACAACTCGCCGGTTGCCAGGGTCCTGACGATCTGTAGCCCCAGCCGTCCGCTCATACCAAGATTGAAGCCTTCGGGAAGCCCGGTGCCGTCGTCGGCCACACTGACATGCAGTTGGTTACGGAAGCGGTACGCGGAAATAACGACCTTGCCGTCCGTCCCCGGCAAAAAGGCGTGCTCGACGGCGTTCTGCAGCAGCTCATTGAGCACCATCACCAGTGGAGTCGCAATCTCCGCGGGGAGCACACCAAAGGTGCCCTCCCGCCGCAGCACGACTCTGGATTCCGGAGCGGCCACTTCGTGTGCCGTCGCCGTCACCCGATCGACAATGCCGTCGAATTCGACCGCCTCGTCGGAGGACATCGACAGCGTCTCATGCACCAGTGCGATGGAGGCCACCCGGCGAACCGACTCCTCCAGGGCGTTCCGGGCCGCGGGGATGTCGACGCGTCGAGCCTGAAGGCGCAGCAGGGCGGCAACGGTCTGCAGGTTGTTCTTCACCCGGTGATGGATTTCCCGAATGGTGGCGTCCTTCGTCACCAGCTGTCGATCCCGGCGCCGCACATCGGTGACGTCGCGCACCATGACGAGGCCGCCGATGGGCACCTTCGCCGGGATCAGGGGCAGTGCCCGCATCAGCACCGTCGCGCCACGGGCCTCGATTTCCCGTCTAGCGGGCGAATGCCCCTGCAGGGCTGCCCTGATGGTCTCGGCGGTCTCCGCGCCGTCCAGCGGGTCGTCAGACAGCCTGAGGGTGAGGGCGGAGATGTCCTCGCTCACCAGGTGCCCGGTGAACCCCAGGCGGCGGTAGGCGGAGTTGGCGTTCGGGGTCGCATAGGTGACCTTGCCGTTGGCGTCCAGCCGGATCAGGCCATCCCCGATCCGCAGCGCGCCAGCGGGCCCGCCCTGCTGGTGGTCCGGGGGAAACGACCCGTCGGCGATCATCTGGGCAAGGTCGTCGGCGGTCGTCAGGTAGTTGAGTTCGAGGTGGCTGGGGGTTCTGGCCGTCAGCAGGTTGGTGTCGCGGCCGATCACGGCGATGACCTCCGCGTGATCCGGGCGCCGTACCGGAATGGCCTCGTGGCGCGAGGGCGTGTCCCCGTACCACACCGGGTCTCCCTCACGCCAGATCCGCCCCTGGTTCCGGGCGATGGCCAGGTGCGCGATCTCTGGACCGCCGACGGCCCGCCCGACCTGGTCTTCCTGGTACACCGTCGGCGCCGTCGTCGGCCGTACCTGGGCCACGCAGACGAATTCGTTCCCCTGGCCGGTCGGCACCCACAGCAGGAGGTCGGCAAAGGAGAGGTCCGAGACGAGCTGCCAGTCGCCGGCGAGGCGATGCAGGTGTTCAATCTCCGAGGAGTTCAGACGCGTTCGTTCCCCGGCCAGATTCCGCAACGTTGACACGGTCCCAAGCCTGCCATGCCAGCTCATGCCCCTCAGGACGCCATCGCCGGTTCCGGGGGAAACTCGTTGCTTCCGGTCCTGCCCCGCCCGGCTCGACGGCGTTCCTGGCGCTCCGGTCCCGGGTGACTACTCCGGAAGGTATTCCCGGGTGTCCGCCTCCATCACCCGTTCCGCCAGTCGGAGACGCAGCCGACGCTTGAAGTCCGCGGGAGCGAGGTCGTCCCCGCAGCAACGCGCGACGAGCGCCTTGACCTCCTGCTCGATGCCGTACTCCCGGAGGCACGGCGAGCATTCCTCAAGGTGCGTCTTGATGAGTTCGCGCCGCTCGTCGGGACACTCCAGGTCCAGATAGAGGTAGACCTCGGCGAGGACCTCGGAGCAGTCCGTCTCATGCGGTTGGCCGCAGCTCACGAGACACCCCTACCGGCGTGTTCACTCACGTCACACCCCCTGCCCTGCTGCGGCGTCAACGCCGACAGACCGACTGGACGACGAGGCGCGGGTGAATCCACGATCTACAGCGTATCCCTCAAGCAGCTGCCGGAGACTCCGTCGGCCGCGATGCAACCGTGACATCACGGTTCCGATCGGCGTACCCATGATGTCCGCGATCTCCTTATACGAGAACCCCTCGACATCCGCAAGGTACACCGCCAGACGGAAGTCCTCGGGGAGGCGCGAGAGCGCCTCCTTGATGTCGGAGTCGGGAAGCCGGTCCAGGGCCTCCGTTTCCGCAGATCGCAGACCGCTGGAGGTATGGGATTCCGCCTCGGCCAACTGCCAATCCATGATCTCCTCCGTCGGCGCCTGGAACGGCTGCCGCTGCTTGCGCCGGTAGGAGTTGATGTAGGTATTGGTGAGGATTCGGTACAGCCACGCCTTGAGATTCGTTCCCTGCTCGAACTGGTGGAACGCCGCGTACGACTTGAGGAACGTCTCCTGGACAAGATCCTCCGCGTCTGCGGGGTTCCGCGTCATCCGCAGGCCAGCGGCATAGAGCTGATCGAGGAACGGCAGCGCTTCCCGCTCGAACCGGGTGCGCCGCTCCTCCGGGCTCTCGCTATGCACCACTCGGGTATCCCCCTTCGGCCGTCCCGACGAGGATAGGTGGTGTTCCTGGGACTTGCCTGTGAGTATCCAGGTTGGGAGTTGGTCGTGACACATCCACACCCACGATCCGCCGGAACCGCCGGAACCGCAAGCAGGCCATGCTGGACCGAACAGCACACAGCGCAGCCACTCCGAAGCTTGATCGCGGGTCTGCAAAACGCGCCCCCTCTGGGCGACACCAGGATGGCGTCACTCGGTCAGTGCAACGCGTCACTCGGCCGCGCGCATTCCCCGACCCGCGAAGCAAACACCCGCCCCCGGCGGTCGGCACTGCTGGGGACCGACCGGCCGCCGGGGACGGGATGGGCCTGGGCAGCCCATGGATCATAGAGATCCGTTGTGGAGGTTCCGACGCAAGGCCGGGATACATCACTCAACGAGCGACGAACCTCCAGGTCACGCGGACATCAGGCACGGGCTCGCGCCGTGCACCTCGGCCTGCCAGGCGACCAGCATCGCGCGCCGCTCCCGGGGTGTCGTCGCCCCCCAGACACCATGGCAGTCCCCCGCCTCCAACGCCCAGGCCAGACACTCGCCCTGGACCTCGCAGGTGCGGCAGAAACCGATCGCGGTCTCCGGCGATTCCGTCGGCGATGGAAAGAACGTTTCCGGATCGACCGTCTGACACGCTCCCCGAGTCCGCCATGCCGTGTCGTGCTGTCGTTCTTGAACAGCACGAAGCAACCGCTGATCGCGATGTGCTGCGGCAACCTCGTGTGGGCGTGGCATCCGCGCCCGGGTCATGCACCCACCTCCCCCGTGGGTCATTTCTACGAATTGCGCAGGTCGTGCAGCCCTTTTCGACACAACCCGCCGGCCGGTTGTTCTATCGCACAACCAGGCCCACTACAAGGGGCAGCCAGCACATCCGACAATCCTGCCGCTTGCCCATTCGGACGTACCCTTAAAAAAGGGTGAGATCTGGAAGCTCGCCAGCTGGCTGGCCCGGTGGCGCCGGATCCACCGCGCGCATCAATTCAGGGCCGTCATTACGGACATCGCCGACATCGGCACCAACCGGGCGACACTCGATTCCCGTCAGATCCGGCTCTTCCGGGGGACGAAGCACCCCATTCGACTCGCCAGCGCCCAGTTCCCCAGGGTCAAGCCATTCCGCCCAGCGCGCCCGGGACAGCAGGAGCGGCATCCGGTCGTGGACCGAAGCCAGCGCCCCGGTAGCGGCCGTTGTCACAATGCCGCACGTCAACGTCCGCGCATCCGCCGGATGCCCGAGGGCCCAGATTCCGGCGAACCCCAGCACGTCCCCGTTCGCCGCGGTCAGGAAGTACGGCCGCTTGCGCCGGGCATCGATCCGCGCCCATTCGTACCACCCGCTCGCCGGCACGACACAGCGTCGCGTGGCGAACGCCGTGGCGAACGCCGGCGAGGTCGCCACGGTCTCGGCGCGGGCGTTGATCAGCCGCGGGAGGCGGCCACCCCGCCGACCGCCCCAGGGCGGAACCAGGCCCCAGCGAGCCAGCGACAGCAGGCGACCGCCGGTGTCCGGAGCACCGCGGACCACCACGACCGGTTGGGTCGGAGCGATGTTGTATCTCGGGGGCTGCGCCGACCCGATACCGTCCTCGGCGCCGAACAGCGCGCTGAGATCCGCCACGCTGGTGGTCATGGCGTATCGGCCGCACATGGCACCCACGGTACCCGGGCCAGACCGGTTCGCCCGGACGAGCGCGAATCGCGGACCGCGGACCGCGGCGGGGGCCGGGCAGCCGGCAGACTGTACCCGTGGCGAAGACCCTCTGGACGGCACCGACGGCGGACGGCCCCATCTCGGCGACGGTGGCGTTGCCCGGATCCAAATCGATGACCGCGCGAGCGCTCGTCCTGGCCGCCGTTTCGGCGGGATCCAGCACCCTGCACCGCCCGCTGCGGGCCCGGGACACCGAGCTGATGGCCGCGGGCCTGCGGGCGATGGGGTGCCACGTGTCCACGGCCGAGGACGACCTGTGGCTGGTCCGGCAGCGCCCGCTGAACGGTCCCGCCAGCATCGACGTCGGGCTGGCCGGCACCGTCATGCGGTTCCTGCCCCCGCTGGCCGCGACGGCCCGGGGAGCCGTCAGCTTCGACGGTGACCCGCGAGCTCGGCAGCGCCCGCTGGGCCCCCTGGTCGGAGCCCTGCGGGCCCTCGGGGTCCCCGTGGAGGCCAGCGAGTCCGGTGGGCTACCGATGACGGTCCGGGCCACCGGCACGGTCCCGGGGCGGGAGGTGACCATCGACGCCTCCTCCTCCAGCCAGCTGGTCTCCGGGCTGTTGCTGGCCGGGACGGCGTTCGAGCGGGGGCTCGTCGTCCGGCACGTCGGTCCGCCGGTTCCCAGCGCACCGCATCTCCAGATGACCGTACGGATGCTGCGCGCCGCCGGAGCGGCCATCGACGATTCCACCCCGGACCTCTGGGTGATCGAGCCGGGGACGCTGCACCCGCGCGCCTGGACCATCGAACCGGACCTCTCCGGCGCGGCGCCGTTCCTCGCCGCGGCGCTGGTGACCGGGGGCAGCGTGACCGTCCCCGGCTGGCCCGGTCAGACCACCCAGCCCGGGGACCGGCTGCGCCACCTGCTGGGTGCCATGGGAGGCCGGGTACGGCTCGGCCCGGACGGGCTCACCGTGCGGGGCACCGGAACCATCACCGGGCTGGACGCCGATCTCAGCGAGGTGGGCGAGCTGACCCCGGTCCTCGCGGCGCTGGCCGCGCTCGCGACGACCCCCTCCCGGTTGCGCGGCATCGGACACATCCGCACCCACGAGACCGACCGCCTCGCCGCGCTCGCCCGTGAGCTGGGCCGGCTCGGGGCCGGGGTGACCGAGCTGCCGGACGGACTGGCCATCGAGCCGGCCCGGCTGCGCGGCACCAGGGTCGAAACCTACGACGACCACCGGATGGCCCATGCGGCGGCGGTGATCGGGCTAGCCGTCCCGAACGTGTTGCTCAGTGACGTCGGATGCACCACCAAGACCATGCCGGCCTTCGGCCGGCTATGGTCTGCCATGGTGGGCGGTCGGTCGACCAGGGACGACCGCCCCGACGAGCGCGGAGGTCAGGGCTGAGGCGACGGGAGTACGACGAGGACGACGTCCGAATCCGGCCGGGTCGTTCTTCGCGTCCACGCACCCGGAGACAGCCCAGCCATGACGATGCCGTCGAGGCCATGGTCATCGCCGTCGACCGGGGCAGGTACACCTGCGACCTCGACGGCCGCACCATCGTTGCCGTCCGGGCCAGGGCACTCGGCCGGCGCGGCGTGGTCGTCGGCGATCAGGTTCGCCTGGTCGGCGACGTCTCCGGGCGCACCGACGCGCTGGCCCGCATCGTGCGCATCGCCGAGCGCAGCTCGGTGCTCACCCGGACGGCGGACGACGACGAGTCCGCCGTCGAAGGACGGCAGGAGCGGGTGGTTGTCGCCAACGCCGGGCAGCTGGTCATCGTCAGCTCGCTGGTGGATCCCCCGCCCCGGACCGGGTTCATCGACCGGTGCCTGGTCGCGGCGTACGACGCGGAGATCGATCCGCTGCTCTGCCTGACCAAGGCCGATCTCGCCAGTGCGGGTCCGGTGCTGGACTACTACGCGGAGCTGGATCTCCCGCATGTTCTCTGCCAGCCGGACGAGCCGCTGACGGCCCTCCGGGCCGCGCTGGCCGATCGGGTCTCCGTCCTCATCGGCCATTCCGGTGTCGGTAAGTCGACCCTGGTCAACCGGCTCATCCCGGATGCGGACCGAGCGGTGGGTGCGGTCAGCGCGATCGGCAAGGGACGCCACACCTCCACCAGCGTCGTCGCGATGCCGCTGCCGTCCGGCCACGGGTGGATCATTGACACGCCGGGGATCCGGTCCTTCGGTCTCGCCCACGTCTCGGCCGACAGCCTGCTCCATGGCTTTCCCGACCTGGTGGAGTCGTCCACAACGTGCCCGCCGAGCTGCGACCACGCCGGCGGTTCCTGGCCGGCCGACGGCGATGCGAGCAGCGGCGAGCCCGGGGCCGGCCGGGTGGCAACCACCTGCGGGCTGGAC
>JABDRL010000324.1 GCA_013041765.1 Dactylosporangium sp.
CTCGACGGCGATTCTTGCTGGGGTTGCCGCGTTGGTGCGGGCGAAGTTTCCGCAGTTGTCTGCCCAAGAGGTGATTCACCGGATGACGGCGACGGCGGTGGACAAGGGGCCGGCCGGGCGGGATGAACTGTATGGCTATGGCCTGGTGGATCCTGTTGCCGCGCTCACTGCGGATGTCCCTCCGCTGGGGGGTTCCTCATCGCCGACGAGCGCATCAGCGGCGTCGTCTGACGTTGGGCTCAAACCGAAGTCAACGTCGTCAACTGCTCTGCTGGTCGGTGTCGGGCTGCTTCTGGCCGCTGGCGCGGTGACTTTTGCCATCGCCATGGTGCGTCGAAGCAGGCTATGAGCGCGAAGGGCCAGTCGACGGCGCTACTGGCCGGTGCCGGCGATCAAGGCTCCGGTAACGATCCCGGCCAAGGCGAGGCCGTACCCGAGGAGCAGCCATCGCAGACGATGCTCCCGTAGCGGCGGGATGAAGCAGCCAGCGGCGGCGACCAGCAGCCCACTGGTCGCGCCAACGCTTGGGGCCAGTCGAGCGGCCTTTTCGCCGGTTGACTGGCACACCAGCCCGGGGCTGCCGCTGCAATGGTCTCCGACCGCACCGAACGCTATGCCGAAGACGGGCATCACCATGACGATGAGGTACAACGCGATAACAGCGAGGGTCGTGACTGCCGTACCGGCGCGGGTCAGCAGGAACGGAGATCGTGACTGAGCGTCTTGGCGGCCTGTCCCGGCAATCTTGCGCACGTTTGCAGCCTAGGGGCACCCGGCCTGCGTGTCTGCCCCGGGCAGGTCGGACCCGATGCCGAGCGACGCGGCGGCGTCTGCGAGACGCGCATTGCTGGCGACTCGGACGGGAACTGATCCCAGTTCGGTGCTGCGGTAGACACGCCATTCGCCGGGGTCCCGGCGAATCAGGACGGGGAGACCGGGGGCGCCACTGGCGATGCGGCTGATCAGCTGTGGCAGTTCGGCGTCGTCGTTGGCTTGATCCGCGACACCCAGGGCACCCGGAACTCCGGCGGCGTCACCTGCGGCGCCGGGACACGGAATCGGCGTGGTCGGATCTGCCGGCGTGGCCCTGTCGATGCTGCGATCGAGGCTGTTGAGGCAGATGCGCAGCGCATGTTGCAGGCTGGGGTACAGCGGCCGGAGCACGGTCATGATGTTTCTGCTCGGCGGGGTGAGATCGATGGTCCACCACTCGCCGTGCAAGGCAGTCGGATCATCGGGATGCCGGGGATATGCCTCGACCGTCATGTTGAGGCTGAGGCCGAGGCGTTCGGCCAGGCGAACGACGTGAGCTAGCGGTGGTAGGTCGGGCGCCGCAGCATGGATGAAGATCCTGGCCCCGGAACGCCCCTGACCGACCCGCTGGAGGTATGTCCGCACGAGATCGGCCGGGCCGTTGTTGGGGATGACCGTGTACCCGAACCGCAAAGCATGATCGGCGATCTGTCCGGTGGAGAGATCTGTGAGATCCGCGGGCCGGACACCGTAGGCACCGGTCAGATCGGTGAGCCTGAACGGCTCCGGCATGAGGGCGACCGGCTGCCTGCTCGCAGCGGGAGTGATGATTTGGCCGAACTTGCCCGGTTCGGCTTCCCAATTGTGATGGTCCACCCGGCCGTCAAGGTCGGTGATTGTTACGACGGCCCCGTGGTACAGCAGACCGGTGCCACCGCACCGCCGACATGCGGCAGCCACATGTGACGGACCAGGTTCATGGTTGGGCCGGTCTTCGGGCGGAGACCGGTGGAGCGAAGCCGCGCAGTCGTGCTCTGGGCAGGTGGTGTAGGGAATGGGCTGTCCAAGCCAGGACGGCGGTGGTGGTTCGTGGCCCCGAGCGGTTACCGGTCCGATTCGCCGAACCGTGGTGTGGTGCCAGCGGCCTTCGCGCCAGATCGCTTGGGCGCCGATGGTATCGCTGACGCTGGGATCAACGCGGCAGTCACGAACAACGGCATCCTCAACCGTCTCGACGTGGACGACCGGCAACGGCGCGTTCTGATCACGGGGCGGGGTGACCCAATGGGCGGGCGCCCGGGCTCCGGCCACGCACCGGGTGATGTCGCGGAAGGCGATCGCGGGGGAGGTTCGGGCAACCGCGTCCGCCACCGAGCCGTGGATGCCCCAGGGTTCCTCGGGGGTGCCGGCCCCGGGAAGGCCGAACCGGATGCTCCAGGTCAGGCCGGGGCCGCCCGTTGCGGAATTCCCCTGGCGGCGGGCCTCGACGATGAGGTCGATGCGGAGCAGGTCGGCGAGGCCACACAGCCGTTGCAGCAGTCGATCCGGTTCCGGTTCGGGCCAGGGAACGCTGTGTCCGAGGTAGACGCGCCATGATCGGCCGGTATCGGTGGCGATGGCCGCAGCCTCGGCCGCGGCACGGGTGGCGGCCGGGGCGCTCGGCCGCCACCCTGGGGGTAGCGCGATTCCGAGGATCTCGTCTGGATCAATAGGTTGGTCTGGACCTGAAGTGTCGAAGACGCTTTCTGCTCCGACGGCGGATGCCAAATCGTTGACCAGCGCGGTCAGATCGATCCACCAGGTGCCGTCCGGCGCCGGCCGAGGAGTGGTCGAGCCTGGCGTGACACTGATTGAGGCCACGGCCCCGGTGTCGAGATTCGCGACGGTCAGGACCTGCTGCGCTCGGCGCCTGCCGTGCTGGTGACAGCTGGAACAGCTGCTGAGACGTGTCGGTGCACCACCACAGCTCGCACACGTCACTACCGGTGCGGTCATAGGAAATCCCCGTAATCGTGTTGAGGGCGACCAGGATCCAGGCACAGTTGCAGTGCGCCCAGCGGCAGCCGCCACGCTTCACCGCTGCGGCGCGGCCAGTTGGCGCGGCAGCAAGGTCGTTGTTGGCGTCGGGATGGCTGACGGCCCCTGGAAACCCCGTGAACTGCCAATCCATCCCGACCGTTCGGCGAGCGCCCTCAAGATGCCATTCAGGAAGGTGCCCACAACCAACCTACAACTGCCACCAGTCGTAGGTCAACCAATCGCTATCGACTGCTTGAGATCGCAGGTCAATTCGTGATCAGATGATTGGGCCATTTGGGAAGGTGCTCATGCCACAGCAGCGGTATCAGATACTCGCCGATGAGCTTCGGCAGAAGATCGATTCAGGGGAGTGGTCCCCGGGAACCAAGCTGCCCAGCCGGTCACAACTGTGCCAGGAGCATGGTGTCTCCGATACCGTGGTCGGTAAGGCCATGATGATCCTTCGCGCGACGGGTTTGACGGAAACCTTGGAGGGCGTCGGGGTGTTTGTCGCGGGCGACCGGGATGCATCGCCCCCGGGTCCGTGACTCCTTCGTCCCCCAGTGAACGCGTTGCGCTGGTTGCCGCAGTGTGATGGAGTCGCTTCTGGTCGCATGTCGCCAGATGAGAGGACGGCGGTATGGGAAGCATGGATGACGCTCGCGCCGCATCTGCGACGTTCCGGCAGAACGCTGGGGAGGGCATTGGGCAGCTGCACGGTATCGGGCAGAGCCTCAGCGCCGCTGAGCAGGGATTTCGTGGGAAACTCGGCAATACGTCCCACCCGCGGGTCGTCGAGGCCGAGGCCCGCTGCCGGGAAGCCCGCCAGAAGATCGCCGACGCGGTTCATGCCCTGAACGCCGCTCGTGAGGCGGCCGACCAGTTGAGCGCCGAGTTGCACTGACGACCCGGTCTGGGCGGGGACGCAACGCTCCAAGGTGCGGCCAGCCCGGGGCGGGATGGCACGTAATACAGATACCGCAACAAACGGGTACGAATGATCTGGGCTGGGGGCAAGGCTATGGGCAGTCTCGACGAGGCGCGCGCCGCCGCCGCTACGTTCCGGCAGCAGTTGGAGCAGAACATCACCCAGCTTCAGTCGGCTGGGCAGGGTGTGATTTCCTCGCAGCAGGGACTGCGTGGGCGCATCGGCTCGACGAACCAGCCGAAGATGCTGGAGGCCGAGGCCAGATGCCAGGACGCCAGGCAGAAGATCGCTGAGGCGATCCAGTCCGTGACCGCGGCCCGCGAGGCCGCCGGACACTTCAGCGCGGCCCTGCGCTGACCGCGATGCCCTGCGCTGACCGCGATGCCCTGCGCTCGGCCGACCGCCCGAACCAGCGCGACACGGGATGGATTCTGGTTTGGACGTTGGGGCCGGCCACTGGGGCGCCCAGCGGAGGATGTTGCGATGGTCTCGCTGCCAGGCACACATGTCGATCTGCTCGACCGCCCGCTGCCGGTCGCTCTCACCACCGAGATGCCCAACGGTCGTCTACAATCGACAGTGGTGTGGTGTAACCGCAGCGGTGACGAGGTCCTGCTCAATACGATGCGCGAGTTTCAGAAGGCGCGCAATCTCCAGGCCCGGCCGAGGGCGACCGTGCTGGTGCTCGAACCGGAGGACGCCAACCGGTGGATCGAGGTTCGGGGCACGGTCACTCTGGAAGATCAGGACGCCCTGGCGCACCTCGGCGACCTGACGCGGCTGTACCTGGGGACGTCCCGGTACTTCGGCGGCGCCATACCGGCCGAGTTCGCCGCGGCGGAGCATCCCGTGCGGTGCCGGCTGGCGCCGACCAGAGTGGTGACCGGTCCGCTGCGGATCACCGGAGGCCGCGTGGCGGCGTGGCGGTCGGCGGGCGAACCTTCCGTGAGGTCCGGAACCGGGCGGTCGGCGTGCCGGGACGAGGCGCTAATTCCGGACACCCACCGGGATCTGGTGGAACGCCCGTTACTGGCCGCCATGAGCACCCGGCTGCCAGGCGGCGCGGCGCAGGTACAACCGGTGTGGTGCCTGCCGGACGGCAACGATGTGCTGGTCAACACGACCCGCGAGCGGCGCAAGGGGCGCAACCTGGCCGCTGATCCTCGGGCCACGTTGCTGGTTATCGACCCCGATGACAGCGGGCGCTGGCTGGAGATCCGGGGCGACGTCGAGTTGACCGACGAGGGCGCCGAGGAACACCTTGACCGGCTCACCGAGCAGTACACCGGCCAACCGCACTACTACGGAACGATCTACCCGCAGCAGCAGCGGGTGCGTGAGACCCGAGTGATCGTTCGCATCCATCCACGCCGTGTCAACGCCGATGCTCTTCACCGCTGAGAGGCAGCTCGGGCGGTGCCTGCCGGAGTGATCCGGCTCCGGGCATGGTCGTCGCTGTCCACAGGCTGTCAGCGTTATCCACAGGTGCCTGCTTACGGGTACACCCGGCCAGCCTCGTCGCCCTACACTCGGTCCCGTGGCCAGAGACTTGGCGTGATCTATGGGGAGGCGTGATGGTGACGGGCGAGACTTCAGCCGTTGATCCGGTGCGCCTTCGTGCTGTAGCCAGCGAGGTTGAGCAGGCAGTGGCAGCACTGGACACAGCACATCGCTCCAGAGACGGCTTGCTGACGCCTGAGCTGCCCAACTGGGGGGCGACCTCGTCGGCGCGGGCCGCGTCGGCGGCCTGGGCGACATTCGTCGGCCGGCTCGCCGGTGATGTGCGCGGGCTCGTTGACGGCATGCGAACCGCGGCCGATGGCTACACCGCGGCCGATGCCAACGCCGCGCGACTGCTGGAGAAGGGCCGATGAGTTCGATCACGCTCAATGACCTGATGATGGTCAACGTCGAGCGGTTCCACACGGCCGCTGCAGCCTGGAAAGCCCTGGCCGACGATCTGGATCGAGGCTTTGAGGCGATCAACGCCGGCGCTCTCGGGCTGGGCGATGCCTGGCCGCTTGGGTCGGCCGCCGAGGCAGCGGTGGCGAAGACCGAGGACGTGCGAGCTGAGATCAACGCGGCGTACAGCCCCGCGAACCGGATTGGTCAGGCACTGTCCACCCACGCGTACGCCGTGGCGGATCTGCGCGGTCAGACCGCGCAGCTGCTCGCGGCGGCCTCGGACGCGGGGTGCGTCATCGATCTGGCCTCCGGCACGGTTACCGTCCCCGGCCAGCTGGATCTCGGGGAAATGACGAATCCCATTGGCCTCAAGATGCGCAGGACGTTGGACGGCGACGCCGCCCGAGCCTGGGCCGACGGGATCGCGCGGGATCTGGCGACGGTGCTGGAACGGGCGCGCGGGCTCGACGACGCGACCGTCGGTGCCATCAGCGCAAACCTGCCCGACCCTGCCACGGGCTTCGGGAGGCTGTCTGCCCCAGCCGTGACCGCTGCCGACCTCGCCAGCCAGCGGGGACGCGATCCCGAGGACGTCAACGCCTGGTGGCGCAGCCTCACCCCGCAGCAGCAGGAGCAGGCGGTTCGTGACTTCCCGGAGGCGGTTGGATGGCTGGACGGAGTGCCCGCCGTCGACCGGGACACCGCAAACCGGATCATGCTGGACCGGCACCAAGATACGTTGACCCAGCGGCGGGAAGATCTGCAACGGCAGATTCGTGCCCTGGTCGACGATGATACGGCGACCGTTGCCCAGGTCGAGCGTCTGCGGGGTCAGCTGCATGAGGTCGACACGAAACTCGCTCGACTGGACCTGAACGAGCGCAAACTCACCAGCCTGGGCGACCGAGGGCTTCTGCTCGGCATCGATCCCGCCGGAGACGGCCGAGTGATCATCTCTGTCGGCAATCCTGACACGGCTCGCCACACCGCCGTGTGGGTGCCGGGGCTGGGCACCGATCTCGGCTCGACCGACGGGAACGTCAATCGGGTGCTCAACCTGCAGCGAGAGGCCGACAAGGCTACCCGAGGCGTTGATGGTGATGTGGCGACGATCATGTGGCTGGGCTATGACGCCCCGGAGACCGATGGTTCCGTCGTCACATCAACACGATCCAGGCAGGGCGCTGCCGCGCTGGACTCATTCGTCAACGGTCTGCGGGCGACGCACGGCGGCGGGGATTACCACCTCACAGCGGTCGGCCACAGCTACGGTTCCACGGTGGTGGCCGAGGCCGCCCTCGGCGGCGAGCAGCCGGGCAATCCCAGGGGGCTGGCTGTTGACGACATCGTCACGGCCGGCAGCCCCGGCATGCACACGTCGAGCGCCAGCGACCTCAACATCGACGCCCAGCACGTCTGGGCCGGGTCGGCCGAAAACGATCTAGTTGCGAACTTTGCCAACGTGCCGGCGGCCACGGTCCGGTACGTTTCCCCGCTGGCCGCAGCCGGGATCGAAGGCATAGACATGGTTCACGGTGCCAGCCCGCACGAGCCGAGCTTCGGCGCCAACCAGTATGTCGTGGATACCAGCGGTCACAGCGATTACTGGGAATACGACGAGAACGGTGAGGCGACCGAGAGCCTGAGAAACCAAGCGAAGGTCGTGGCTGGCCGTTACGACGAGGTCGGTTTGGAGCATGAAGCGTCATGGGAATGAAGACGTTCGACAGGATCGTGGACCGGATCCGGGTGTGGTGGGTCGTGCTCGGGGTGGTCATTGTTGTGCTGGTGACCTGGTTTGCCGCGCCGTACATCGGAAGGAGATCGTTGGAAACCGTTCCAGAGCCCGAAGTGCGACAGCGTGTCCTCGAATACGTGCACCAGACCGTGTCGCTGACCGGCGGAAAGCTTCAAGACGAGGAGGGGGACAAAGACTACTTTCCCCACTGGGAGCCCTGCGAGCGCAGGGGAGACGATGCCTATCGCGTGCTCGGGATCTATGGAGTCGATGTGGATCCCGGTCAGGGGCTGGCGGCGCTTCATCTCACCAAAGACCGGTGGCAGGGGCTGGGCTACAAGATCACAGAAGAGAAGTACCACGCTGATGGGGTGAGCGGCGATTTAGCGGCTTTTGATCCTGAGAGTCGTTTCGGATTCTCGCTCTATACATCGGATACAGAGTGGGCCTTCGTTCTCAACGTCGCTTCGCCGTGCTACCGGTCGCCGGTGCCGCTGGATCAACTGCTCTAGCGGGGCAGAAACCAGCGGCGCTGGGGCAGGAGGACGGCCAGGGCCGTGGGGCACTACAGGCCCAGCGCCGTGCCGAGCAGCCACAGCAGGCCGATGGACGCGCCAGAGGTGGCGATCGCGATCGCGAACCCCAGCGGCACGTTGAGCGGCACCTCGGCGTCCTTGACCGATTCAAACTCGTTCTTCGGCACGGGCTTCAACCGGGGGGCACCAATCGTCCGGATCGTGGCGATGCCGGCGACGACCGCCGCGATGGGCCAGAAACAGCAGCCCCAGGCCGCCGCGGTGAACTGCTTGCTGGTTCCGCCGTCCCCGCCGAGGTAGAACAGCCACAGACCCCAATTGATCAGGACATTGGGCAGCGAGTACGCGAAGTAGATCACCGCGTTGCGGGCCCCGGTCGGCCAGGCCGGCAGCAACTGCGCCCGATGCCCGTAGTGTCTGACGTCGTCAACGGCACGCTCTGCGGCGTGTAACTGCTCCTCCAGATCGGCGACCGCGTCATCCCACGGCAGCGCATCCGCTGGATCGGTGACGTCCGTCGGCACGAACCGGACCGGTTTGCGCAGCTCGTAGGCGAGCTTGACCACCGTCTTCTCCTGCTGACGGATTCGCTCCGCGAGGGCGTCGGCCTGCGCGGCCTGGGCGCCGCTGGCCTCCTCTGCGCTCTCGCTGCGGTCGGCGGCGGCGGCGCGGACCGCGTGCAACTGCCGCAGTTGTTCCAGATACGTCGCCCAGGCGCTGCTCATAGCTCGTCCTCGTCAACGGTGCCCTCGCGGACGAACGGCACGATCAGTCGCGCCGTGTCGGCGTGCCGGTCCAGCAGCAGCGCGCGGTTGGCGCGGGGGTGGTAGTCCAGGTCGTACACCTTGAGCAGGTTCCGCAGGTCGTTGCGGGGCACGTTGAGCGCGACGACGCAGGCCACGTCCTCCGGTGCGCTCTCGCCGAGATCAGCACTGAACCGGGCGATACCCCGCCACCAGCCCAGCACATGCACCCCATGGACCGGTCCCTGCTGGATCACCGACCGGAGATGGTCCAGCCCCGGCCGGAAGCTCTCGGTGCTGACCGCGGTCAGCGTCGGGCTGGCGACATCCGCTCCGAAGATGGCCAGGTAGGTCGGGGCGTCCGGGGTCTGGCCGGTGAACGTCGCCAGCCGGGCCAGGGTCTGCCCCAGCGACGCCAGCGGCACCACCTCGCAGTCGTGGCCGTCGTTGCGCAGGGACTCGCGAGCGGCGGCCACCGCGTCATCCGCGATGGCGACGAGCGGCGCGAGCAGGAACCGGGCGGTACCCGGGGCGTGCTGGGCCGCGAGACTGGTGACCGCGGCATGCAGGACGTCGGCGCCGGCCCGGGAGGGGCCGAGCACGGCAAGGTGCCGTCCCGGGGTCGCGTCGAGCGCGACGCTGGCCGTGGGGGAGTCCACATCGACGCTTCGGCCGACCAGCACGTTCTTGCGGACACCGTCCGTGGCCAGCCGCAGGTATGTGGGATCGTGGTGCAGGTGCTGCGGGGCGTACCCGACGAAGACCGAGGGCTGCCGACTGCCCCGGGGCCGGTGCTCCCACAGCCGGTGCCGCAGTTCGGCCATGGGCGCCGGATCGGCGTAGGGAATCCGGACCTGGCTGTTCGATCCGGCGATGCCGCCTTCGGCGTTGACGATCGCCGTGCCGATCGAGAGGCCATCCGCCCCCTTGTTGAGCACGTCCAGGACGCCTCCGCCGCCCGCGAGGGCCACCCGCATGGGGAACTGGCCGAAGATGGCCTCAATCTTGTTGTAGAGGACCTCGATGCCGGACATCGTCTGCGAGGCGAGGACCAGGTGGACCCCGTAGGACCGGCCCTTGCGGGCGATTTCTTCCAGGAACGCTGTCGCCTGCTGGGCGACGCCGTCGTTGCCGGAGAACAGCACCTGGAACTCGTCGATGACCGCCAGTATCCGGGGCAGGCGGACTTCGGGTCGGGCCAGCCGGAGATCTGCCAGGTTCGTCACGCCCGCCCGCTTCATCTCCCCGGCGCGGCGTCCCATCTCGGCCCGCAGGGCGCGGAGCACGGCGACGCCGTACTCGCGGTCCGACTCGACCCCGACGGCGACGGCGTGTGGGATCCATGTCGGATCCCGATGGGTCGGGGTGAACTCCGTGAACGAGACGCCTTCCTTGAAGTCGAGCAGGTAGAGCGCGAGCTGGTCTGGCCCGTAGCGCACGGTGAGTCCGGCGAGGACGTCCAGCAGGAAGTTGGTCTTGCCAGACCCCGAGCGGCCGCCCACCATCCAGTGTGGGGTGGCGTCGTCGAACCGCATGACATGCGGCGTCCGCCCGCACCGGCCGATCGGGGTCGCCAGTCGCTCGGCCGAGCTCTCCATCCACGGGGGATCGGCCAGCAGCTCCGCAAAGGTCAGTTCCGACTCGGCTCTGGCGTGCAGCGCCAGTGGCTGGCAGACTCCCTTGATCACCGCCGTCGGCGGGGCGGGGTCGAGCACCACGGGAAAGTTGAAGGCCGACCCGGCGCCGGGGGTGCCGGCCTCCCACACCGGCCCCCGCGCGGTGAGCTGGATGGTCGAGTCCAGCGCCGGGGTCTCAGCGCCGGGGCGTTTCGGCGGCCACTCGGCGACCAGGACCGTGACATCGGCGGCCAGCCCGGCGTGCGCGATCGCCAGCAGGCGTGACTGGTCCTCTCCGGCGAAGCGTGCGGGCAGCCCGCCCAGGGCCAGCAGCAGCCGCTGGCGCGGGGCCGCTGGCTGCACCCGTCCCTGCCGGATCTGCTCCTCGGCCTCGGCCAGAGCCCCGGCGAGCGTGGCGTGCTCAGTGATCACTCCGGCGTCGACCAGCTCGCGGAACGGCGCCCACACCCGGCCGAGTCCGGCGGGATCGAACGCCACGACCCGCAGCGGGCCTGCGGGGAGCGCGGCGAACAGCCTGGTCAGGATGCCCTGGAAGAGCCCGGCGACCCGCTTGTCGCGCACCCCGGTGTCGATCGCCAGGTGCATCGCGCCGAGCAGCGGGACCATCATGGGAATCCCGTCGTCGGCGGCCGGTCCGGCACTGCCGGTGCCAGCTGCCGGGCCACGCCGCTGGGCACCACCGCCCGACGGCTGGATCTCGCCGATTCGTAGAAACACCCGGCCCGAGCCGGGGTGCTGGCCCAGTGAGTACCGGGGGTCGCCAGCCGAGATCGAGGTCCAGCGGTCCCCGAGCCAGCCGGAGGCCACCGGGCGGGCGGCGACGCGGATCTTGGCGGCGACGGCCTGTTCCTGCCCGATCGCGTCGGCCAGGGGCGCACGGTCTGCCCGCAGGCGCTTGAGTTCCCGACGCATCGCGGCGAGGCGTGCCCTGGCCCGCTGGTGGCTTGCCACCATTCGACCGTGAGCGTCCTGCCACGCACCCCATATCTGCACGGCTCCGGGACCTCCCACAACGCGGTGATTGTCCGGGGTGGAGCCTATCAGCGGGTCAGTGTCGCGATTTCGAGTAGGCCAACATCATGATCACTATCAGCAGGAGCAATCCGGCGCCGGCTACAAGTTGTACCGCCGGGAGGTGCGCCGGCGGCGGACGGCCTTGCCGGCGCTGACGGCGCCGACCATCAGCCCGGCTCCGGCGAGGACCGGCGCCGCGACGATCGCGGCCTTTCTGCCGGTGCGGTAGTCGCGGATCTCCCAGCCCCGGCGGCGGGCCTCGCGGCGCAGGGCGCCGTCGGGGTTGACCGCGACCGGCTTGCCGACGAGCGAGAGCATCGGGGTGTCGTTGATGGAGTCGCTGTAGGCCGCGCACCGGGCGAGGTCGAGCCCTTCCTCGGTGGCCAGTTCCCGGATGGTGTCGGCCTTGGCCGGGCCGTGCAGCAGGTCCCCGACGAGCCGTCCCGTGTACACCCCGTCTCGCACCTCCGCGACCGTGCCCAGGGCGCCGGTCAGTCCGAGGCGGTCGGCGATGATGCGTCCCAGCTCGATGGGTGCCGCGGTGACCAGCCACACCCGGTGGCCGGCGTCGAGATGCAGCTGGGCGAGCGCGCGGGTTCCCGACCAGATGCGATCGGCCATGACGTCGTCGAAGATCTCTTCGCAGAGCCGCTCCATGTCCTCGACCCGCCATCCCGCGACGAAGGACAGTGCGGATTCTCTGGAGGAGGCTATGTGCCCCCCATTTTCGGACGCCATCGTCCGGAAGCGGACCTGGTACCAGCCGAACCGCAGGAGATCCCGGCTTCTGACGTGCTTTCTCGCCGCCAGTCCACGGGCGAAGTGATAGATCGACGCTCCCTGCATCATGGTGTTGTCGACGTCGAAGAAGGCCGCGGACGCGGGGTCGACCGGTACGGTCAGCGCCTGCTCAACCTCGGCGACAGCCCATCCGGCGGTGGGGCCGGGGGGGAGCGGGCGCGTGGGGCGCCGGGACAGGCGGGGTCGGCCTACCATGATCCACCTTCCTGGGTGCCGGCGGGTGCTGTGGTACCGCCTGCGAGCGTAGCCGGAGCAGGGGCGTATCACTGGGATGACAACGCCGAAAGTACCTATACCGGATGAATATGAACACCGGGCATCCCGGCGGTGCGGGCGGGTTGCGGAGAAGACAAACGGACGGTGCCGGGGCGGTCGTCAACCGCGCCCGGCACCGGATGTCGCCAGGGGTCAATCGCCGAGGATGTCTCCCAGATCGCCGTTGAGGTTCGCCCCGTCCACGGCGGTGGGCGAGGTGCTCGGTTGGGCCGTGCCCCCGGACACCGAGGCGGTCGACCGTGGGCTGGTCGTGCTGGCGGGTGTGCTCGCTGGCGCGGAACTGCGCTGGCCGCCCGGCTGGCTGGCGGACAGCGAGTGGCCGGGACTACCCCCGCCCTGCTGGCCGGCCTCGCAGCGGAGCCGCGGCGTCGGGCCCAACTCGTCTCTGTCCCCCACCGCACCGGAACCGCATGGTACGAGCGTACGCAGGGCCGCCGACCGCGTGGCGACCCGCTCCACCAGCGCGGCGGACTCGGCGGCCCGATCCCTGCTCTTGCCGCTGAGGTCGAGCCGGGTGAGGGCACGTCGCTGGTCGGTGACGAAGCCGTCGATGACGTCGAGTGCCGCGGCGTCGCGGCGCTCGATCGCGGTGGTGGCCAGCAGCCCCACGCCCTCGCGGGTCTCGGCGTCCATGTCGTCGAGAATCGACGCGAAGGCGGGAGAGTCGTCTGCGACGGCCCTGGCCTCGTCCAGCCGGGTTCTCGCGAAGTCGAGGTAGAGCTGCCCCTTGCTGGTGTCAGACCCGGTGAGCGCGAGCTGGGCGCGTTCGGTCTGCCGCTTGAACCCGTAGAGGGCATCGCCTGGCAGGGCGTCACCGCTGGCGACCGAGACGCCGGACAGCGCCAGCGCCGCCGCGGCGAGGCCGGCGACCATCGCCCCGAACGCCCTGGTGCGCTGGCGGGCGCGGCGACGTTCCTCCGCCGCGACCCGCGCCTCGAACCGTTTCGAGTCGTCGGTGCTGGTGTCTGACTTCGCCGTCGCGCCGATGCCCTCACGCTCGATGGTGGCCATGAGGACCGCCCGCAGTCCGTCGCGGAACTCCGGAGGTGATTTCACGGCCACCGGCAGGTCTGAAATGCGGCGGGTCAGCGAGACGAGCGTCGTGAGGTCTTCCTCGGTGTTGTCCGCGCGGCGGTGCGGACTGTCGGTGCCCGCGTCGTCAATGAACTGCGCGAAGCGTTCCGCCCGCCGACGGTAGAAGAGCGAGGCATTCACTCGTTGCACCCCCCCTCGCTGCTCACGTCGATACGGCGCGACCGGACGGCGGTGTTGCCCACCGTCAACTCGGCCGAGCGCCGTGTCGACCGTTGTACCCCTACCAACGCGGCTCGACGGCGCGGGGTTACGGCACTATTCGACCCGGTGTGACCGATCGTGAGCAGCCCCACCGTACCCAAACGGTTCACGACTTGAATCCTTCGGGCAGCAGCCGGGCAAGGGCGCGCACCGCTCGGTACTGGAGTGCCTTGATCGCGCCTTCGTTCTTGCCCATGGCTTGAGCGGTTTCCGCGACCGAGAAACCGTGCAGGAAACGGAGCACAATGCATTCCTGTTGTTCGGGGTTGAGCTGTTTGACGGCCTTCAGAAGATCAACATTGGTGATGTGGTCGATGACCGCGACCTCGGGGCTGCCCTCCGGCCCCCGATCCGGACGGTCGGCATCGAGCACGTCACCGGTGGTGACCTCCAGCCGGTACCGTCCGGACTTGAAGTGATCGGCGACGAGGTTCCGGGCGATCGTGACGAGCCAGGCGCCCAGGTCGCGGCCCTGCCAGGTGAAGCTCCCGATCCGCTTCAGTGCCCGGAGGAAGGTGTCGGCGGTCAGATCCTCGGCGAGCTGCCGGTTGCCGACCCGGAAGTAGACGAACCGGAAGACGGTGTCGAAGTAGCGGTCGTAGAGCAGCCCGAACGCTGCCCCGTCGCCGGCCTGCGCCCGCTCGATCAGCGCCCAGACCGCCGCCGCCGCGTCGGTCGGGTCGGGCCGAGCCGGTGGCGGCTTCTGGCCGCCGGCCGGCCCGCTGTGGGAACCACCGCCCTGGATCGGGATGGCGTCGCGTAGCGGGGTGTGCGGAGCGTCGTTGTGCTCGGCCTGGCGGGGAGGCCCAGCGCGGCCCGGCGCCGGCAGCTGGCGGGTGTTGTCGGTCCGGGTGCCCTCGCCGGTGCTCTGCCGTGGCGGGGCCTCGTTGGGGTGCGGACGCTGCCGGATCCGGGGCAGACCGTTGTCGCCGCGGATCGAGCGTCGGAACCAGTTGCCTGGTCCCGGCTCCGCCAGGACGCTGCGCATGGACGAACGAAGATGGTGGAGTCCGTCGTTGAGCGCTATCCGAGCGGTGATGATGTCAGCGGTGTTCGAAGGTGCCAGTCCGAAAGCACTCATCGCCCGACTCCGGCGACGGGAACATGGCCATTCGTCGGAACGGTGGTGTCGAGCCGTGCTCGACAGGCATGTGCTGAGACGGGCACTGCGGCCTCCTCGGCGTGAGGGGTACGACAACCGGGCGAGTGCGAACCGACAGACGGGTATCAATCCGGCCGACCCTGGTCGCCGGGCATCACCCATCCGTGGGCACGCGATCACACGGCGGCAAGTATTCCCACGATTGTCCGGCCGCATATCGCACCCGGTGTGCGTCTTGGTGCTGATGTGACTGTTGCGGTGGCGAAGATGCACCGAATGGGCGTTTGTGGCGCGACATACCGACATCATCTGTTCAGGTGAACCGCGCTATGACCATACCTGACCGTATCGACTGTCGTGCGCATTGATGCGTGGGCGTGGTCGGGTACCGTCGCGGGGTGATGCACCTCGTCTGGGACTGGAATGGCACGCTGCTTGACGATCTCGCGCTGACGATCCATGCGACGAACGCCACGATTGCGGCCGCTGGGGGCCGGCCGATTACGTTGGATGAGCATAAAAAGACATTTCGTCGCCCATTGACCGACTTCTATGCCGAGGTGCTCGGCCGACCGGTCACATCTGCTGAATTCGCGCATCTTGACACGGTCTTCTATCGGGTATATCACGCCGGACTCGAGGCCTGCCCGTTGGCCGCCGACGTCTGGGAAGCCCTCGCGGCGTGGCCGTGGACCCAGTCGGTGCTGTCGATGTGGGGCCACGTGGAGCTGGTACGGGAGTTGGACCGCCGGGGGCTGACGGGCCACCTGGCGCGGGTCGACGGCTGCCGGAACAACGGCCTCGGCGACCTCAAACGCGCCTACCTCGCCGGTCACCTCGCAACGGTCGGCGTCAACGGTGCCACGTGCGTGCTCATCGGCGACTCGCTGGACGACGCCGACGCCGCGGCGGCCGTCGGGGGCCGGTGCGTGCTCTACGCCGGGGGGATCACCGACCCGGCCCGGCTCCGGGCCACCGGTTATCCGGTCGCGTTCACCCTGGTCGAGGCGGTGGAGCTGGCGCAGGGCCGGCGGTGAGCCGCGCTGGGGTCACCGCCAGCGCCCCCATCAGCCCCGCAGATGGGCCAGGACGGCGAGAACCCGGCGGTGCTGGGTCTCGTCCGGGGTCAGCCTGAGTTTGACGAAGATGTTGCGGACATGCTTCTCCACCGCGCCATCGGACACCACCAGCCGCCGGGCGATCTCGGCGTTGGAGTGGCCCTCCGCCATCAGCGCCAGGACCTCCCGCTCCCGGGGCGTCAGCGCGGCGAGCGGGTCGTCTCGGCGGCGGCGCACCAGGAGTTGAGCGACGATCTCCGGGTCCAGCACGGTGGCGCCGCTGGCGACCCGGCGCAGCGCGTCGAGGAATTCCTCGATGTTCGCGACCCGGTCCTTGAGTAGATAGCCGACGGCCCCAACCCGGTCGGCCAGCAGATCATCGGCGTAGGAGACCTCGACGTACTGCGACAGCACCAGGGTCGGGGCGCCGGGCACCCTGGTGCGGGCCTCGACCGCTGCGCGCAGCCCCTCGTCGGTGTGCGAGGGCGGCATCCTGATGTCGACGATGCTGACGTCGGGCCGGTGGGTGACGATGGCCTCGACGAGCGCCGGGCCGTCACCGACGGCGGCCACGACCTGGTGGCCCCGCTCGGCCAGCAGCCTGACCAGGCCCTCCCGCAGCAGTACCGCATCGTCGGCCAGCACGATACGCAGGCTGGCGGCGTGCTGGGGCCGCACGGTCATCGCAGCGGCAGGACGGCGGTGACGACCGTTCCCTGATCGGCGGCACTGGCGATGATGAGCCGACCGCCCAGGGCCTGAACCCGATCGTGCAATCCGGCCAGGCCATGGCCCTTGGCGGTGCTCGCACCGCCAACACCGTTGTCGCTGACCGTGACGATCATGGATTCCTCCAGCTGTTGCAGGTGGATCTGACACTCCGTGGCCGCGCTGTGCTTGGCGATGTTGGTCAGGGCCTCCGCAACCACGAAGTACGCCGTTGACTCCACGGACGACCGTAGTCTTCCGAGCTCGTCGGCGCTGAGCTCAACAGGCACGGTGCACCGTCCGGCAAGCGCGGTCAGGGCTGCGGTCAGGCCACGATCGATGAGGATCGGCGGTGCGATCCCTCGCGACAGTGCCCGCAACTCGTCGAGGGTCTCGCGGGTCTGGCCCATGGCCTCGGCTACGGTCTGGCGCGCCGCGTCCGTATCGGCGCTGTCGAGCTGATGCTGGGCCCGGCCGAGATCCATGGCCAGCCGGACCAGCCGCTGCTGCGGACCGTCGTGAATGTCCCGCTCCAGCCGGCGTAGCGCCGAGGCCTCCGCGGAGACGGCCGCGACGGTGCGGGCCTGGGCGGTCGCGGTTTGTTCCTGGGCCGCCACCACTCCGGCCTCCAGGCCACTGATCTTGGTCTTGAGCTCGGCCAGGCCGCTGAGCAACGCCTTCGAGCTGCGAGCCTGCGTCATGGCGCACCACCGCAGCACGGGCGGCAGCGTGATGAGGAAGCCCAGCCCGATCAGGGTGTAGACGCCGATGCGTATGGTCGAGCCGTCCCCGAGCCCCAACAACTCGGGAATGTCGGTGTTGTCCTTTGGGTTGGCCCAGTCGTAGGTGAAACGTCCGACCCCGGCGATCACCATGCCCCACCAGAAGATGCCGATGGTCCAGGTCATCAACGTCACGGGCAGCTGGACGAGGCTGTGTGCCACGTCCAGCCAGGCCTGGGAATCGCCCAGCAGCAGAATCTGCCGCCGCCACCACCCGAGGTGCGAGGGCGGTCGCCGGTAGGCGGGCCGGGCGATCGGCATGTCCAGCACCTTGCGGATACGTGAGCGTTCGAGATCGGCGAAGCCTCGCGCGAGCATCAGCACCCCGGTCAGGATGACGGGGCCGATCCCCATGGGCACCAACCCCGCGCCGAGCGAGGCGCCGGTTACGACGATGACGAACGAGGCCAGCGCGATCGGCATGCCCGTCATCACGTACAGTGAATAGTCGCCCAGGCGGGCGAAAAGGGCAGGCCCCGTCGTCCTCGGAGGCTCTTCCGTGGTGTGTTGCGCGGCGGCCGGTTCTGGGGTCATGGCTTTCGAGACTATGGGCCCGTGGTGGCCGCGGGCTATCCCGTTGTCAGGCCAGATGACGGTATGGCTGTCCCCACCACCGGTGCACGCGGGACGACCAAGTTCACGGATCAATCATCCAAGACGCGGCGCCATGGCGAATACTGTTCGAAGCGCCCACCCGTCGCCGCGACGTCGAGGGGTGAAAGCACGGTGTGTTGCGGGGGCATCTCTCGGGTGAACCGCGGTGCGGGTGGGCGCTGACCTTGTGCCTGATCTGGCACAAGGAGGGGTGTTTCTCAAGATCGCGATTTGTGCGCCGGTTCACAAACACCTACTCTGTCAAGGCGACGAGCCCTGCCGAAGCATGTCACCGTCCCGGCCTATGGCGGGCACGTGCTATCCGCCGTTCCGGAGTCTGATGAATTCCCACCGCACTGGATTGCCAGGTGGCCCGCGTGTCCAGGACCTACCCGAGGCTACTGCTGCCCGGCTTCCGGAGTATCTGCGTGTACTGCAGCATCTCGCCGATGCCGGGCACGAGACAGCCTCCAGCGAAGGGCTGGCCGCGGCCGCCGGGGTGACTTCCGCGAAGTTGCGGAAGGATCTTTCGCATCTCGGCTCATACGGCACCCGCGGCGTCGGATACGACATAGCCTTTCTCGTCCGGCAGATCGAACTTGTCCTCGGGCTGGCCCGGCTCCGGGCCGTTGCCCTGGTCGGCATCGGCAATCTGGGGCGGGCTCTGGCCGGCTACGACGGGTTCACCAACACGGGGCTGCGCATCGCAGCCCTGTTCGACGCCGATCCGAACCGGATTGGCGAGATGATTAACGGATTGCCTGTGCGTTCCCTGGATGATCTTCCGTGGGTCGTTGCCGAGGAGCCGATTTCGCTTGCCGCGATCACAACTCCGGCATCGGCGGCGCAGGCCGTCGCGAATCAACTCGTGACCGCTGGCGTCACCAGCATTCTCAACTTCGCACCGTGCGTTCTGGCGGTGCCGGAGAGCGTTGACGTGCGTAAGGTTGATCTGGCGATCGAGTTGCAGATCCTGTCGTTCCAGGAGCATCGCAGGCGGCCGGAGGGCGCACGGTGACTCTGCTTCGTTTTCGAACTCTGCAAGCTGTCGCCGACCGGTTCGGCCGAGGGCTTGCTGCCGATCTCCTCGCCGAAGGCGCCGAGACCGTACTGGGAGTGCACCATGACCCGCAGCCATAAGAGCCCTGGTCGCGTCACGTTCGTCGGGGTGGGTCCCGGCGATCCGGATCTGCTGACCCGACGCGCAACCAAGGCGATAACCACCGCAGACCATGTCGTCTACGACCTTCGCATGCCCGACGCCCTGCTGACCGCCATCAGCGCGGAGGTGGGGGCGGCGACGGAGTTCAGCGCGGCGGAGGGGACGCCGGGCGATGTCGCCCAGGCGCTGATCTCCTCGGCACGGGCGGGACTCCACGCCGTCCGGCTGGTCGCCGGTGATCCGCTTGCCCACCGGCTGGTCACCGCCGAGGTGCAGGCGGTCGCGCGGACCGCCGTGCCGTTCGAGGTGGTGCCCGGCATCGGCTATGCGGACGGCATCGCGGCCTACGCCGGTGTCGTCCTGCCGGGCGTGCGGGTGACGGCGGAAGTCGACGATGTGCAGACCATCGACTGTGCCGCGGTGACCGCCGCCATCCGGCACGGCTCGACGGCCCTCGCCGTTGACGCGGGGGACCTGGCCGCCCTGCGTGATGGTCTCCTGACAGCCGGCGCCGATCCGGCGACCCCGGTGACGGTCACCGGCGACGGCACCGGAGAGACCCAGCACACCACGTCGTCGACCATCGACAGCGTGGTCGCCGCGGCCCTCGGCTTCGCCGGCCGGATCGTGCTCTGCCTCGGCTCGGCCGTCGCCGACCGGGGGCAACTGGGCTGGTGGGAGAACCGGCCGCTGTACGGCTGGAAGGTCCTGGTCCCCAGGACCAAGGAGCAGCCGGGGGCCATGAGCCAGCGTCTTCGCTTCTACGGGGCCATTCCCTGCGAGGTGCCGACCATCGCCGTCGAGCCCCCGCGGACGCCGGCCCAGATGGAGCGGGCGATCAAGGGCCTGGTCGATGGCCGCTATGCCTGGACGATCTTCACCTCGGTCAACGCGGTCCGCGCGGTGTGGGAGAAGTTCGCCGAGCACGGGCTCGACGCCAGGCACTTCGGTGGGGTGAAGATCGCGTGCATCGGCGAGGCAACGGCCGCCGCCGTGCGGGACTTCGGCATCGTCTCCGAGCTGCTGCCCAAGGGAGATCAGTCGTCCGAGGGGCTGCTCGCCGAGTTCTCCCCCCACGACCCCGTCCTGGACCCCGTCGGCAGGGTACTGCTGCCACGTGCGGACATCGCGACGGAAACCCTGGCCGCGGGCCTGACGGACATGGGCTGGGAGGTCGACGACGTCACCGCCTACCGGACCGTCCGGGCGGCTCCTCCGCCAGCCGAGATCCGGGACGCCATCAAGTCGGGCGGCTTCGACGCCGTGCTGTTCACCTCGTCCTCGACCGTGCGCAATCTCGTCGGGATCGCCGGCAAGCCCCATGCCCGGACGGTCGTCGCGGTCATCGGGCCGAAGACGGCCGAGACCGCTGGGGAGTTCGGTCTGCGGGTGGACGTGCGGCCCCCGTCCGCGGCCGTGCCCGACCTGGTCGAGTCGCTGGCCGGGTATGCCGTGGAGCTGCGGGCGAAGCTCGCGGCCATGCCGGCGAAGCAGCGCAGAGGTTCCAAGGTCCAGGGGCCGACGGCGCTGCGCTTCCGGTAGCCGTCCCCGATCGCGGTGTCAGTGGGTGAGACCTGGGGCGGTGAACTGGCGGGCGAGAGCCGCGGCGTCAGCGGCGTACTCTCGCCATTCCCGGTCGATCCGAAAACCCAGCTCGCTGTTGATCTTGAGCATCTGGGCGTTCTCCGCGGCGTTCCAGGTCTGGACGTCCAGGAGCTGCGATTCGGCGGCCCGTAGCTCCAGCAACATCCGGGCCTTGATGGCGCGGTCGGCGCCGTAGCTGCGATGCGCCGGGACGACGACGGTGTCGTACTGGTCAGCGCGGGTCGGGCGGTGCTCTGGCACCACGACCTCCGTCAGCGCGGCGACCGTCTCGGTGCGCTCGTGCACGGCGACCACAACGTACGGCTTCATGCCTCGGGCGCGCAGGGTTTCCAGGCTGGCTTCAAGCCGGTCCGGACCGTAGGAGCTGGGACTCAGTTCAAGATCATCGTATTCGAGACTCCGGATGGCCTCCTTGGCCGCCGTGTAGGTTTCGAACATGGTCGAGGGCGGGCCGTCGGGGTGGACCTCGATGCGGTATCCGGCCCCGATCCCCGTGGCCACCGTGGCGATGTGCTGCCAGTCGACGCTTTCCAGGGTCAGCACGGCGCGCAGTTCGGTGCAGGCCCGACGGAAGCCGTGCGCCTCGAAGAACCCGACGCTGGGCGTGCCCCCCGCGACCTCGACGCCGAGCGCCTCGACGCCCTCGGCCGCGGCCCGCTGGGCGATCGCCGCGAGCAGCGCCGTGCCGACTCGCCGCCGGCGGGCGGCGGGCCGGACCATCAGCTCCAGCACGCCGATCTCTTCGGTGATCAGCAGGCTCGCCCGTCCGAGCAGCGTGGTGTTGTCCGAGTCCAGCGCATGCCAGGTGAAGCGCCGTTCGCCCGGCATCGTGACGGTGAGGTACTCCTTCGCCTTTTCCAGCTGCCACGGAGGATCCTCGGGCAGGTCCGCGGCGAGCACCTCATTCATGATCTGCACAGCTGCCATGACGTCGGTTGTCGATGCGGTTGACGGGTCGCACTCGCGCAGTATCACGAGTAACACTCTGCTCCCAGAACACCTGTTTACGGAAGCCCAATATCCGGCTGAATCCGCAGCTCCGTACTCCGAAGGTGCCCCGAAGGTGGGAGCGACACACAAGGAAGGCGATGAATGTCTATGCGTGACTGTGGGCGCCGTAGTCATTGGCGGCGGTGTAGACATCGCGGGCATACGCCCGGACGGCGTTGTAGGTCAGGATCGCCGAATACCACCCGGTCGGCGTCGAGAGGTCGTGCCCGCTGGCGCAGAGGTACGCGCCGGCGGTCAGCGCCGCGTCGTCGATGTCGTTGGGGTCCGCGACGCCGTCCGTGTCGGCGTCGAGGGCATGCTGCTGCCACGACGTGGGGATGAACTGCATGGGGCCGACCGCGTGGTCCCAGGTGGAGTCCCCGTCGAGGCGCCCGGCGTCGGTATCGGGGATCGAGTCCCGGCCCGCGCTGCCGTCCAGGGGTGCCCCGAGGATCGGCGGCAGTGCCTTGCCGTCGACGGTGAGCTTCGCCCCGTTGCCCCTGCCGTGGTCAGATTCGATCTTGCCGATGCCCGCCAGGGTCGTCCAGCTGAGTCTGCAACTGGGGGTCGCTCGGGCCAGGGTGAGTTCGGCGTAACCGTAGGCCTGCAGGGCCACGGCCGGGACGCCGAGCTGCACCGCGAGCGGTACGGCCCACGCCGCGAGCGCGTCGGCTGGGCGTCCGGTGGGCACGCCGCCCCCCGCATCGCCGCCCGGCCTGGCCGAAGGGTCATTCGGCGAGGGCTGAACGGGCACCGCTGTGGAGCCCGATCCGGGCGCCGACGAGGCCGGCCGGGCCGGAGCGGTCCGGGGCACGACGTAGGCTCCGGCAATTCCCGCTACGGAGAGTAGTGTGAGTATGAGCGATCCGGCGAAGATGAGGCCGAGCACCGGTCGGGTCTTCTTCTTCACACGTCCGAGTATGCCAACTGACCAATCAACCTGACGAGTGTGTCAATGGATGGCTTTGTGTGGCGGCGTTGATCGCTGGCCCTAACCTTGGACTATGCCACGTTACGAGTACCGCTGCAGGACCTGCGGGACCACATTCGAGATCAGTAGGCCAATGCGGGAGTCTTCTTCGGAAGCCCGGTGTCCGGCCGGCCACAACGAAACAGTGAAGCTACTTTCAACGGTTGCGGTGACGGGATCCGGCGGCCGGTCACGGCGGGAGCCGGCGGAGTGCCCCGCGGGTCGGGACAGCTGCTGTGGGGGCGTCTGCGCAGGCTGACAGCGTCGTGTCGGCAGGTGCCGGATTTGTCCCGTCCGTGCCGCAACCTTCGGTTCATCGGCGTCGTTAGCTTGCTTGTACCACCCAGTCGCTTCTCTCGCAGTGCCCGCGACGGGCATGGCTGCCTGACCGTTTGGTCCGTGACCATCGGTCGCGCGGCGGCGTTTTTAGGATGCGCGTGCGGATCTGGGTCCGGCAGCATGGTGCGCGCCTGGAAGGGGAGGCGGAGGTTCACGTGTCGGCGCGGATCGACCTGCCAAGCGGGTTGGTGACGTTCTTGTTTACCGATATCGAGGGCTCAACTCGGCTCGCGCATTTGCTTGGTGACAATTATCGATCGGTATTGCATGAGCACCGAGCGATTCTTCGGCGTGCGTTCAACGCGGCGGACGGCGTCGAAATGTTCACTGAAGGTGACTCTCTGTTCGTGGCCTTTCCCGACGCCCTGGCGGCCCTGGTTGCCTGCGCCGTCGCGCAGCGGGCACTCCGGGCCCACCCGTGGTCCTCTGCGGAGATCCGTCCGCATGTCCGGATGGGCCTGCACTCCGGCCACGTGGTGCCTCGGGCCGGCGAGTACACCTCCCGGGAAGTGCACCTGGCCGCGCGGGTGGCCGCCGCGGCCCACGGCGATCAGGTGCTCTGCTCCGAAGCCACCGCGCGCCTGTCCCGCCGCGACGGCCGCCTGCCGTACGACGTCAGCCTGCTCGATCTCGGACTGCACCGCCTGCGGGGCTTCGACGGGCGAGAACGACTGCTCCAGCTGCTCGCCCCCGGCCTCGTCCGGGCCTTTCCCCGCCCCCGCACCGACAGCCTGCCGGCGCACAACCTGCCGGCCCACCCGGGCCGCTTCATCGGTCGGCGGACGGAGCGCGCGGAGGTGCGGGGACTGCTGGACGCCCACCGGGCGGTCACCGTCGTCGGACCCGGCGGCGCGGGAAAGACCAGGCTCGCCATCGAGGTCGCCAGGGACCTGACGGACCACTTCAGGGACGGCGTGTGGCTTGTCGATCTCAGCTCCGTGCGGGACGAGGAGCGGGCGGGTCTCGCCGTCGCGCGGACCTTGGGCCTGCGACCCGAACCGGGACGGCCCGTGCTCGACACGATCGGCGATCATGTCGCGGATCGCCGCCTGCTTCTTCTGCTCGATACCTGTGACGCCTGCCCGGCGGTCGCCCGCAGGCTGGCCGATCGGGTGCTGACGGCGGGGGCCGAGGTCGTCGTGCTGGCGACCAGCCGGGAACCGATCCGTACCGGCGGGGAACTCGTCTGGCGGATCCCGGCCATGTCGCTGGCCGGGCCGGCGACGGGCGGATGCGGCGACGCGGTGGCCCTGCTCGTCGACCGGGCC
>JABDRL010000235.1 GCA_013041765.1 Dactylosporangium sp.
CCATCAAACGGCGAAGGAACGTCGAAATGTGCGGCGGGCTGCTGCTCGGCTCGCTGCCCGGCCCGGCCCCCGCGGTTGCTGGGCGGTGGCTCGGCGATGCCCCTGCGGCCGGTGGGCGGCGGTTCATCGCCAGCCCGGCCCCTGCGGCCGGTGGGCGGTGGCTCATCGCCAGCCCGGCCCCTGCGGTCGGTCGGTGGCGGTTCGGCGATGCCCCTGCGGTTGCTGGGCGGCGGCTCACCACCACCGGCCCGGCCCCGGCCCCGGCTCGTGGTCGGGGGCGGCTCGCCGACGGCCGGACCTCTGCCGGTCGGCGGAGGACCGACCGACCGTGGCGACGGCACATCGAAGCCGGGCGCCGGGTGGTCGCGCGGCATCGGGGACTCGTCAGCGCGAGCGCGGAACGACCACTCATCGCGCTCATCGTTGGATGGCCGGTATCCGGCGAGCCAGTCCTCGGTCTCGTCTGGCTCCGGATGCCGGGAGGAGTCCGGCCGGCGCCGCCGACGTGGCTCGTTCCCGTGGGTCATGTCGCACAGGGTATCGGACGTCCGTAGCCTTGGCCCATCCGTGGCTCGGCGACCTCGCTTTGACCGAAGAGAGACAATGCGTAGCGTGACCGACGAACACTATTTCAGCGCCGAACCGACGACCCCGGACGACCGTCGGCCGGTGGAGTTCACCGTGGCCGGTCGGGCATACCGTCTGCTGGCGGCGGGTGGCGTGTTCTCCGCAGGGAGGTTGGACCCCGGTACCGCGGTGCTGCTGCGCAAGGCTCCCCTGCCCACGGCCCCGGCCCCGGCTCCATATCTTGATCTTGGGTGCGGGTACGGACCGATTGCTGTGGTTCTGGCGACGGCGTCGCAAACACCGGTCTACGCGGTCGATGTCAACCGGCGGGCGCTGGATCTCACCCGTACCAATGCCGCTCTGGCCGAGGTCGCCGACCTGGTTGTGCCGGCATTGCCGGACGAGGTGCCACCGGATGTGCGTTTCGGTGAGATCTGGTCGAACCCGCCCATCCGCATCGGCAAGACCGCCCTGTACGGACTGCTGGACCGGTGGTTGCCGAGATTGACCCCGGCGGGGGTCGCCTGGCTGGTCGTCTCCAGGAACCTCGGCGGGGATTCGCTCCAGCGCCGGCTGGTGGAGCGGGGCTGGACCGTCGAGCGGCAGGCGAGCCAGAAGGGCTACCGGGTGTTGCGGGTGACCCACTCCATGTCACCCTGACCGTTATCGTCGATCGGGAAACGGTTCGCGAAAACGCCCCGAGCGCGGCGACAATGCCGGTCGTGGGCTATGTCGATGTCGCCGGGGTCAGTCACGTGCTGTCGGACGGGCGCGTCCTCTTCGAGGAGGTGTCGTTCCGGGTAGGCGAAGGCGCCAAGGTGTCGCTGGTCGGCCCGAACGGCGTCGGAAAGACGACACTTCTGCGGATGATCGCTGGTGATCTCAGCACTCCGCAGGGCTCTATCGCCCGCTCCGGAGGACTCGGCGTGCTGCGCCAGTTCATCGGCCAGATCGGCGATGAGACGACGCTCGCGGAACTGGCCCTGAGCCTGGCCCCGCCAGCGGTTCGCCAGGCCGGCGCCTGGCTGGCTGCGGCGGAGTCGGCACTGACCGGTCCCGGCGCGGGGGAGGACGCCCAGCTTCGCTACGCCGAGGCCCTCACGACCTGGGGAGAGGTCGGAGGATACGAGGCCGAGGTGCTGTTCGACACCGCGAGCGTCGCCGCGATCGCGCTGTCGTGGGACACCACGCGGCAGCGGCCGGTCCGGACGCTGTCGGGAGGTCAGCAGAAGCGCTTCGCCCTGGAGATTCTCCTGCGGGGGCCGGACGAGGTCCTGCTCCTCGACGAACCGGACAATTTCCTTGACGTGCCGGGCAAACGATGGCTGGAACAGCGGTTGCGCGAGTCGCCCAAGAGCGTGCTCTACGTGTCCCACGACCGGGAGCTGCTGTCCCAGACCGCCCAGCGGGTGGTGACCATCGAGGGCGGCTCGGCCTGGGTACACCCCGGAGGGTTCGACTCGTGGCACGCCGCCCGCCTCTCCCGCCACGACCGGCTCGACGAGCGTCGGCGCCGCTGGGACGAGGAGCATGAGAAGCTGCGTCAGCTCATGCTGATGTACAAGCAGAAGGCCTCGTACAACGCGGGCATGGCGTCCCGCTACCAGGCGGCCCAGACCCGGTTGCGGAAGTTCGCCGAGGCGGGCGCCCCACCGCTTCCGCCGAAGCCGCAGCAGGTCCGGATGCGGTTGGCCGGCGGGCGGACCGGCAAGCGCGCGATCATGTGCGAGCGGCTGGCACTCGACGGCCTGACCGATCCGTTTGACCTGGAGATCTGGTACGGCGATCGGGTCGCGGTGATCGGGGCCAACGGCACCGGCAAGTCGCAGTTTCTGCGCCTGCTGGCCCGGGGCGGCTCGGATCCCGGCACCGAGCACATCCCGGTCGACGGTCTCGGACTCGCCGAGGTTGTCCATGAGGGCACGGTCCGGATGGGTGCCAGGGTGCGTCCCGGGCACTTCTCGCAGACCCACGAGCGGCCGGATCTCCTGGGCCGGACGCTGGCCGACATCCTGTGGCGGGGCGACGCCCACCGGCCTGGCCTGCCCCGGCCGGAGGCGATGCCGGTGCTGTCCCGCTACGACCTGGCCGGCCAGTCCGAGCAACGGTTCGAGACCCTGTCCGGGGGGCAGCAGGCTCGGCTGCTGGTGCTGCTGCTGGAACTGGCGGGGGCGACACTGCTGCTGCTCGACGAACCGACGGACAACCTGGATCTCGCCTCGGCGCAGGCCCTGGAGACCGGACTGGATGGCTTCGAGGGGACCGTGGTGGCCGTGACCCACGACCGGTGGTTCGCCCGGTCGTTCACCCGGTTCGTGCTGTTCGGCGGGGACGGAGCGGTGCGGGAGACCCCGGAGCCCGGGTGGGACGCCGACTGACCGGCGTGCTGTCCAGACCGCGGCGGGAGGTCCCTACCGCAGCGGACTGCTCGGCCACGAGGCCGGATCGGCCCACGACGCCAACTCCAGGTTTCCGACGATAGCGATGAGCGAGTCCTTGTCGATGACGTCGTAGGCGATGGACCCGGTCAACCGGGCGACATGCTCGGTCCCGTACCTGGCCTGGATATCGAGATATCGCGTGGTGCCGGCGAGGGCATGTTCTTCGGCGGTGCCCGAGTGGCCGTGGAATGTCATTTCCCCGGAGGACGCGATGGGGGCATCGCTGCTGACCGCGACCCCTATCGAGAGCCGGTGGATTCCGGCCTGGAGGGTGACAGAGCTGTTCACCGGGGTGGAAACCGGGGCGTCAGGAACGATGGTCTGGGTGCATCCGACCATCGTGACGTTCCGGGGCATCTGCGGCAGCCAGAACCCCGTCGTGCAGCGATCCACCGCGTCGAACCGAACGTTTCGCATGATGGCGATCAGGCGTTCCTCGACCTTCGTCGCGGTGTCCCCGGGCGCCGCGGCGTCCAGGGCGATCTGTGCCCACATACCGGATGCCGGTTGCCACCGCAGCAGCCCCACGGGATCGACGTGGTCCGCGGTCGGGTCGGCCACCGAGAGTGCTACGGGCCGGCCGTCAACCATGCGCTCGCGGGGATCGACACCATTGGACTGGTGAAGGAGATTCATCTTCAGGGCGGTGAGTTCGATCTGGAAGTGTCCGGTTGCCCCGCCCGGCTCGGTGAACTCGGCCTCCAGGGTCTCACTCGGAGTTCTGTGCATGTCGATGAGTTCCGGCACCCCTGACATGTCGGCGAGTTCCGGCATTTCTGATATGCCAGCGAGTCCGGACATCCGTGACATTTTGGTGATTGTGCCCAGCGTGGACCCCGTGATCTCGGCGAGGTCGAGGTGGAACAGGAACGGCTTGGTGCCGATCTGCCGGGGGGTGGTCAGCTTCGCCGCCGTGGGATCGGTGGCGGGAAAGGCCGTCGCTGCCGGGGACGGGGACGGGGACGGGGAATCCGCGACCGGTGCGGTCCGGTCCGGACCCGGTCCGGACCCCCAGCGCAGCCCGGTGGCGACGCCTGCGGCGAGCAGGACAGCGGTGACGGAGGCCGCCCAGACCCGCACGACGCGGCGACGTTGGCGGTACCGGACGCCGCGCTCACGGGCGCCGGTGAGCAGGGTATCCATCCGCACATCGCCATCCGCACGGTCAGCCAGCGCGGTAGCGATAGCGTCCTCGAACTCGGTCATCACTCATGCTCCTTCGCGGTGACGGTCTCCGCTGACCTGGCTGTCATCCGTCGGCGGAGCGTTTTGAGCGCTCGCATGCGCTGGGTGCGGACAGTGACCGCGGAGCAGCCGAGAACTTCGGCGATGGCCGTGTCGTCAAGGTCCTCGTAGAAACGGAGCGCGACCACGGCGCGCTGCTTCGGCGGCAGGTCGAGGATCAGCCTCCACATGGCGTCCCGTTCCGCCGACCGCCCGTTGGCGTCTGTGGACGCGCCAGGTCCGTCCCAGGCCGCGGTGACGATTTCGCCGCTCGAACGCTTCCGGCGGTAGCTGGCGTGCTGGTTGATGAGCATCCGGCGGACGTACACGTCCGGATCGTCCAGGGCGGAGATTTTTGCCCAGCGGACGAACGCCTTGGCTAGGACCTCCTGTACCAGGTCCTCCGCGAGGTGGCGATCCCGGATCAGGAGCCGCGCGAGCCGGACGAGGCGTGGGCCGCGAACCATGACATACTCATCGAACGTAACCAACAAACTCCTCCTTGTCCCGGTCCTTCGTTCCCGGCGGGTCTGCCGGGAACACGTCCCGAGGCACCTCAATTGTTGCGCCGGTCGTTCCGGCCCCACGCCGGAGCGGTCCGATGGGGGCCGCTTTGACCAACGCCAGAGGTCGCCGGTATCGTACGGGGCTGTTGTGCTATGCGGGGCGTCCTCGTCGATCGAGTATGCTTGGCGCTTGCGTCCCTTGTTCTCTTGGGCGGCATACGCCACCGGGCGCACCCACATCGACGTCAAACCGGAAGACAAGGTGGACCTGTGCGTACGTACAGCCCGAAACCGGGTGAGATTGAGCGTCAGTGGCACGTCATCGACGCCTCAGACGTCGTGCTTGGCCGGCTTGCCACCCACGCCGTGACGCTGTTGCGAGGCAAGCACAAGCCAGTGTTCGCGCCGCATGTCGACACCGGCGACTTTGTGATCGTGGTGAACGCGAGCAAGGTCGCGCTTACCGGCAACAAGCGCCAGACGAAGGTCGCCTACCGACACTCTGGTTTCCCCGGGGGCCTCAAGCGGGTCGGGTACGACGAGCTGCTGACCAAGCGGCCGGAACGTGCCATTGAACTCGCGGTCAAGGGAATGCTGCCGCACAATCGGCTCGCCCGTAAGCTGATCAAGAAGCTGAAGGTGTATGCCGGCCCGGAGCACCCGCATGCCGCCCAGCAGCCACAGCCGTTCGAGATTAAGCAGATCGCGCAGTGAGCGCGGACGAAGGAACCATCGTGACCGACAGTGCACTTTCCACGCCGGTGGCGGTTGCCCCGGTCACCGCAGAGGCCGAAGCGACCGGGCCAGCCCGCCGGGCCGGCCGCCCGATCCAGACGGTTGGGCGGCGCAAGGAGGCCATCGTCCGGGTGCGGCTCGTGCCTGGAACTGGGCAGTTCAAGCTCAACGGGCGTGACCTGGAATCGTACTTTCCGAGCAAGGTGCACCAGCAGCTGATCCGTGAACCGCTGGTCACCGTCGACAAGGTCGAAGCCTTCGACGTGTTCGCCAACCTGCGCGGTGGGGGAACCACCGGCCAAGCTGGCGGCCTGCGGCTGGCGATTGCCCGCGCGCTGTGCGAGTGGGATCTGGAGGCCCGCCCCTCGCTGAAGAAGGCCGGCTTCCTCACCCGCGACTCTCGGGCGAAGGAAAGCAAGAAGTACGGTCTGAAGAAGGCCAGGAAAGCCCCGCAGTACTCGAAGCGCTAATTGTCCGCACAGGCGACGGCCGGTGTGCCTCGAAAGGCACGTCCGGCCGTCGTTGTGTTGGCGTGGAAAGGTTCTTCCATGGGTCGACTGTTCGGTACTGATGGCGTGCGCGGTCTGGCCAACGCCGACCTGACGCCGGAACTGGCAATGGCGATCGCGGTCGCGGCGGCCCAGGTGCTCGCCGAGCGGGACCGCAGCCACCCGCCAACCGCCGTGGTCGGGCGGGATCCGAGGGCCAGCGGCGAGATGCTGGAAGCGTCCGTGGTCGCCGGGCTCACCAGCGCCGGCGCCAACGTGCTGCGCGTCGGAATGCTGCCGACGCCCGCAGTGGCCTACCTCACCGCGGCGCTGGACGCCGATGTGGGAGTGATGCTGTCCGCATCGCACAATCCCATGCCGGACAACGGCATCAAGCTCTTCGCCCGCGGCGGGCACAAGCTGCCGGACGACGTCGAGGACGAGATCGGGGCGATGGTCGCCTCCCGGTCGTTCGGTGTCCGCCCCACCGGCGCGGGGATCGGGCGGGTCACGGACGCGACGACCGGACACGATCGCTACGTCGAGCACCTGCTGGCCGCGACGCCGGCCGGGCTGGCCGGGCTGCGGGTCGTCGTTGACTGCGCCAACGGCGCCGCGTCCGCCGTCGCCCCGGAGGTCTACCGCAGGGCCGGGGCCGAGGTCATCGCGATCTCGGCGGACCCCGACGGGCTCAACATCAACGACCGCTGCGGGTCGACCCACCTGGACATCCTGCGGGAGCGGGTCCTCGCCGAGGGCGCCGACCTGGGGATCGCGCACGACGGCGACGCCGACCGCTGCTTGGCCATCGCCGCCGGGGGTGAGGACGTCGACGGTGATCAGATCATGGCCATCCTGGCGCTGGCCCTGCGGGAGCGGGGGAAGCTGTACCAGGACACGCTGGTCGCGACGGTGATGAGCAACCTCGGCCTGAAACTGGCCATGGCCGAGGCCGGCGTGCGATTGCTGGAAACCAAGGTCGGCGACCGGTACGTGCTGGAGGAACTCCGGGCCCGGGGCTACACCCTCGGCGGGGAGCAGAGCGGGCACATCGTGCTGCCGGAACATGCGACGACCGGGGATGGAACGCTGACCGCGCTCCAGCTGATGGCCCGGATGGCCACGACGAAGCGCGGTCTCTCCGAGCTGGCGGCCGTCGTTCGGCGACTGCCACAAGTGCTGATCAACGTGCGGGTCGGCGATCGGGCCGCCGGAGCCTCGGCTCCGGCGGTTCTGGACGCGGTCAAGGAGGCCGAGGCCGAACTCGGCGGTACCGGGCGGGTGCTGTTGCGCCCCTCCGGGACCGAGCCTCTGGTCCGGGTCATGGTCGAGGCCCAGACACAGCCGATCGCGCAGGCCACGGCGGAACGCATCGCCGCGGTCGTCCGCGGGGCGAGCCCCGAAGCCTGAGGTTCCGGAATACCCGAAGATCGCAATTAGGTGTGGCACCGGTGTAGCTCCAGCGACACCGATGCCACACCTAGTCGTGATCTCCCCGGCGCCGCGGCGGAACGCGACGGTAGCGCCGCCGTGGAACGCGACGGTAGCGCCGCCGTGGGGACTATGCGCAATAGGCGTGCGCGATACCGCCAGTTCCGCGCATGCTCTCTGCTTGAAACTCTGCTACGGTACCCGGCATGTGCGGCATCGTTGGGTATGCGGGGGCGCGGCCGGCCCTTGGCGTCGTGATCAATGGACTCCGGCGGCTGGAATATCGGGGCTACGACTCGGCGGGCATCGCGGTGGTAGATGGCGGCCTGCTCATGGAGAAGCGCGCGGGCAAGCTGGCCAGTCTTGAGAAAGCTCTGGCAGAGCGGCTTGCGGAAGCCTCGGCCAACCCGCGGCCGGCTGCGGGGAACATCGCCAGCGGATCGACCGGCATCGGTCATACCCGGTGGGCCACCCACGGCGGTCCGACCGACCGCAACGCTCATCCACATCGGTCGGCCGACGGCCGGATCGCGGTGATTCACAACGGCATCATCGAGAACTTCGCCAAGCTGCGCTCCGACCTGGAGGGGCGGGGGGTCACCTTTCTGAGTGACACCGATACCGAATGCGTCGCCCACCTCATCAGTGCTGAACTGGCTAATGTGGACGTCGAATCGCCGGAGTCGCCAGTCGGTGCCCGGCTGGGGGAGGCCATGCGGCGGGTCTGCCTTCGGCTGGAGGGTGCGTTCACGCTGCTGGCTGTGGACGCCGACGCGCCGGGTGTCGTTGTCGGAGCCCGCCGCAATTCCCCGCTGGTCGTCGGCCGGGGGCGGGACGAGAATTTCCTCGCCAGCGATGTCTCGGCGTTTATCGAGTACACCCGCGAAGCGACCGAACTGGGCCAGGACCAGGTCGTGACGATCACCGATGACGGCGTCACAATCATGGACTTCCTCGGGAACCCGGCGGACGGCAAGGAATTCCACATTGATTGGGATTCCAATGCCGCGGAAAAGGGCGGCTACGACTACTTCATGCTCAAGGAGATCGCCGAGCAACCCAGGGCGATCGCCGACACGCTGCTCGGCCGGCTGACCGAGACCGGCGAGGTCATGCTCGACGAGGTACGACTGTCCGACCAGGACCTCAGGGACGTTGACAAGATCTTCGTCGTGGCCTGCGGCACGGCGTACCACTCCGGACTCGTCGCCAAGTACGCCATCGAGCACTGGACCCGCATCCCCTGTGAGGTCGAGTTGGCCAGCGAGTTCCGCTACCGCGATCCGGTGCTCGACCGGTCGACGCTGGTTGTCGCGATCTCCCAGTCCGGCGAGACCATGGACACCCTGATGGCGCTGCGGCACGCCAAGGAGCAGAAGGCCCGGGTGCTGGCGATCTGCAACACCAGCGGTTCGACCATCCCGAGGGAGTCCGACGCGGTGCTCTACACCCGCGGCGGTCCGGAGATCGCGGTCGCCTCGACCAAGGCCTTCCTGACCCAGCTGGTCGCCTGCTACCTCGTCGGGCTGCACCTTGCCCAGGTGCGCGGGATCAAGTACGCCGACGAGGTCGGTGCGGTCGTTGCCCAGTTGCAGGAGATGTCCGGCAAGGTCGACCAGGTGCTGGATCTGATGGAGCCGGTGCGCCGGCTCGCCCGGGAGCTAGCCGATGCCAAGAGCGTGCTGTTCATCGGCAGGCACGTGGGCTATCCCGTCGCCCTGGAAGGCGCGCTCAAGCTCAAGGAACTGGCCTACATGCACGCGGAGGGCTTCGCCGCCGGGGAACTCAAGCACGGGCCGATCGCGTTGATCGACCAGGGCACGCCGGTGGTCTGCGTGGTGCCGTCGCCTCGGGGGCGCGGGGTGCTTCGCGACAAGATCATTTCGAATATTCAGGAGGTCCGGGCACGGGGGGCACGTACCGTCGTGATCGCGGAGGACGGCGATGAGGACGTCCGGTCGTACGCCGATCATCTGATTGCCGTGCCGGTCACCCCGACCCTGCTGGCGCCGTTGGTGACGACGGTGCCGTTGCAGGTCCTGGCCGCGGAGATCGCCACTGCTCGGGGCCATGACGTCGACCAGCCCCGCAACCTGGCGAAGTCGGTCACCGTCGAGTGACCGGATGGCGGAAGTAGTCGGGTACCGCTGCGGCCTCCATCGGCCTGGCCAGCAGGAACCCCTGTCCAAGATCGCAACCGAGGTCGCGGAGCAGCTGTAGCTGCTGGTCGTCCTCGATGCCCTCCGCGACGGTCTCCAGCCGGAGCGTCCTACCCAGGTCCATGACGGTCCGGGCGACGGCGAGCTGGTTCTCGCTGGTCGTGGCGCCGCTGACGAAGGTCTGGTCGATTTTGATCTGATCGACCGGGAACTGCTGGAGGTACGACAAGGAGGAGTACCCCGTCCCGAAGTCATCGATGGACAGGTGTACTCCGAGGCTCTTGAGCTGACCCAGCCGCACCACCGCCTGCTCAGGGTCACCCATCAGCATGGTTTCGGTCAGCTCCAGGGTCAGCGTCGGGCTTGGAAGACCGACGTCGGCAAGGGCCTGGGCCACCCCCGTGGCAAAGTCGGGGTCCAACACCTGCCGGGCGGAGACGTTGATGTTCAGGCGGATGTCCGGCAGGACATCGCGCCACTCGGCGACCTGACGACATCCCTCCCGGAGGATCCAGAGACCGAGATCGAGGATGAGCCCGGTCTCCTCGGCGAGCGGGATGAAGGTCGCGGGCGAGACCTCCCCGCGCTGCGGATGCCGCCACCGGGCCAAGGCCTCGACCCCGACCGGCCGGCCCGTCTCCAGATCGACCAGAGGCTGGTACTGGAGCCGCAGCTCCGTTCTGGCCAGCGCCGTTTGGAGATCATCGAGCAGGTTGATGCGTTCGCGGATCTCGGCGTGCATGTGTGGTTCGTAGATTTCGATACGTCCCGGGCCAGCCATGACCGCGCGGTTCATGGCGAGATCCGCGCTGTTGAAGAGGTCCCCGGAGTCAGCGGACGAGGTGCAGCTGGCGGCCACCCCGATGCACGCGGACAGGCACACCGACCGCCCCGAGATTCGCAGGGGCTCCCGGATGGCATCGATGATGGACCGGGCGGCGCGGGCCCCGACCACGCCGCCAGCGCCTTCGAGCAGCACTCCGAACTCGTCCCCGCCGACCCGGGCGACGACATCCCCGGAGCGCAGGTTGGCGCTGATCCGCTTGGCGACGGCGGCGAGCACGGCGTCCCCCGCCTTGTGCCCGAGGCTGTCGTTGATGGCCTTGAACCGGTGAAGATCGATCAGCAGGATGGTGACGTCGGCGACGCGCTTGTTGCCCGCCTCGATGGCGTGGCTGAGGCGTTCGAGGAACAGCGCCCGGTTGGGCAGGCCGGTCACCGTGTCATGCTGGGCCTCGTGCATGGCATCGGCGGTCTTCGCCTCCGTCAGGGCGAGGCTGACCTGCTGGGCGAACGCGGTCAGCAGCTCCCGCTGCTCGACGGCATATCCGTGGCTGTTGCCGGTCTCCGCCGCCAGGCTGCCGGCGGCCACGCCCCGGATGACCACCGGGGCCGCGACGATGCTCCGGTAGCGGTCGGCGTCCCCGCCACCGTCGTCGGTCCGGGCCACCACGCAGCTGGCCTCGATGGAATCGGCCGCCGCGGCGAGGACCAGGGAATCGCCGATCCGCTCGGAGGGACCGCCGTAGGAGGCCGGTCGCAGCCCACCCGAGCCGGAATCGGGCAGGACCAGCGTGACCGCCGCCCGATCGAGCAGGCTGGCCGCGCTGGCCGTCACCGTGTCCAGGATCTCCTGAAGAGGCTTCCGGTTGGATATCGAGCGCTGGATGTTCAGCACGGTCTCCAGCAGCCGTTGTCTGGTGCCGAGCGCGCTGAGCAGCCGGAGCCGCTCGTCGGAGTCCCGCTCGTGGGCGGCGAGCATGGTGCGTCCGGTGGCCAGGGTACGCAGACCGCGCAGGGCGAGGCCCAGCGCGCGGGCCATCGCCGAGAGCAGGTCATGTTCGTCCGCGGAAAAGGGACGCTGTTCCCGGGCGACGATCAGGGCGCCGTGCGGGTCCTTGTCGGTGTGCGCGACCGCGGCATGCAGCGTCCCGAGGCCGTCGACGGCCAGGGACGTGGCACCGGTCTGGACACCGACAAGGCCCAGCGGCGGAGGGCTGTTGTCGGGTCCGAGGTATCCGCGCACGGCCTGCTCGACCACCGCGGCGCAGACCTCCGCGGAGAAGGTCGCGAGCGCGCAGCGAACGGCGGCGTCAACGGCCGAGGTCTCGTCGGCGGGAGCGCTCACGGCCGAGATGTACTCGGTGAGCTGCTGAGTTGAGGAATGCGGCGTCATCGCCGGGTCCAGCCGCTGGAGTGGTGCCCTCGGTGTGGGGCCGGCGTCCAGAACGCCCCTGCGTCCATGCCCCCCGCTATCGGCACGGGATCTGGGAAGCTGAGCCGTCGGTCTCAGCCCGGCGGGTCGCGCGGCGCTGGGGCGACGGGCTGGAGTCACAATCTCCGATATGACAGGGTATCACGGTGATCGTCGCTGTCGGCATTGACGTGGTGCTTGTTGAACGCTTCTCCAGTTCGCTGGCCAGAACTCCCTCGCTGGGGAGCCGGCTCTTCACCGAGGCCGAGCGGCGGACACCGGCGGGGGCAGCGCGTTCCGCCGAGTCGCTGGCCGCCCGGTTCGCGGCCAAGGAAGCGGTCGCGAAGGCCCTGGGCGCGCCTGGCGGCCTGCGCTGGCACGACTGCGAGGTCGTCCCCGACCAGGCCGGCAGACCATGGCTGGCCGTCCGCGGGACGGTCGCGGAGGCCGCCAGGCGGCACGGGGTGACCCGCTGGCATGTTTCCCTGTCCCATGATGGTTCCATCGCATCGGCTGTGGTGATCGCCGAACACCTCGCTGCGGACACCGCCGCGAGTTCACCGGGAGGAGACAGCAGATGAGGGGTGCCTGGCGTGCCGCGGACATCCGGTCCGCCGAGGCGTGCCTGCTGGGGAAGCTGCCCAACGGGGTCCTGATGGGGCGGGCGGCCGCGGGACTCGCCCGCCGGTGTGCGCTGACGCTGCGGGACCGGGCCGGTGGGGTGTACGGCTCTCGCGTGCTGGTACTGGCCGGACCGGGGAACAACGGGGGCGACGCGCTGTACGCCGGAGCGGCCCTGGCGGGCCGTGGTGCCGTGGTGACCGCCGCCGTTGCGGACCCGTCCCGACTGCATCCCGGGGGAGCCGCCGCGCTGCGGGCGGCTGGTGGGGTGCTGGCGGTGGCGGCCGACGCCGGCGGCCGGCCCCGCTCGGCCGACCTGGTGCTGGACGGTCTCCTGGGCATCGGGGCGAGGGGGAGTCTCCGGCGTCCGCTGGCCGACCTGGTGGCAACCGCCGAGGGCGCTCGGGGCGGGGACGGCAAGCGGGCCACCATGATCGCTGTTGATGTGCCGTCCGGGGTCACCGTCGACACCGGCGAGGTCTTGTCCCCGGCGGTCAGCGCCGACGTCACCGTGACCTTCGGGGCGCTGAAACCGGGACTCGTCGTGGGCGCTGGGGCGGTCCACAGCGGCCTGGTCGAGGTGGTCGACATCGGGCTGCTTCCGTGGCTGCGGAGCGCACCGGCCCTGCTGGTCGCCGACTCCTCCGACATCGCGGAGTGGTGGCCCCGACCGTCGCCGGGGGACAACAAGTACACCAGGGGCGTCGTCGGCCTGGCGACCGGTTCCTTCACCTACCCGGGGGCCGCGTTGCTGTCGGTCGCCGGGGCGCTCGCCGGCCCCGCTGGGCTGGTGCGCTACGCCGGGGCGGCGACTCGCGAGATCAGGGCGCGGTTTCCCCCGGTCATCCCAACGGAGCGGGTCGGCGACACCGGTCGGGTGCAGGCCTGGGTGTGCGGGTCCGGACTGAGCACGGACCAGCGGGCAGCGGCCGGGCTGCGGGCGGTCCTGGCGACGTCGGTTCCGGTCTGCCTGGACGCGGACGCCATTACGCTGCTGGTGGACGGCTCGATGGTCGGTGAGCTGCGGCGGCGGAACGCTCCGGTGGTGCTGACACCGCACGACGGAGAGTTCTCTAAGCTGGCAGGCTCGGGCCCCGGCGACGACCGAGTCGGGGCCGCCCTGCGCCTCGCGGCGCGGACCGGGGCCGTTGTGCTACTCAAGGGGCATCGGACCATCGTCGCGACGCCGGACGGCACGGCGGTGGTCAACCCGACCGGTACCGCGGCGCTGGCCACGGCCGGCACGGGTGATGTGCTGGCGGGGCTGATCGGATCGTTGCTGGCGGCGGGCCTACCGGCCGAGCGGGCGGCGATTGCCGGGGCGTATGTGCACGGGCTGGCCGGGCGCCTCGCGGCCGATTCCGGCCCGGCAACGGCCGTCGACGTCGCCGGGAAGATCCGGGCCGCCGTCGCGGGGCTGGAATAGCGCGCACTGGACACGGAAGCAAGGGAGCGCGAATGCGGTGCCGGCCATCGCTGGTGACGATCATGATCGGGGTGCTGCTGGCCGGTTCGGCGGGCTGCGCCGAGCGCCCAGCGTCGTCAACGCTGACGCCGCTCCCGCCGGGGCCCTCGTCCGGCCCGGTGACGCGGACGCCAGCCGGGGCGAATACCTCGACCTCGAAGCCGTCCGGTGGGTCTTCGCCGGCCTTGTCGAGCGCGTCGGGTCGCGCGGTCGGGCAGCTGCGGACGGCGGTGGCCAAGGCCAGCGGTCAGAGCCTCGGGTTCGTCCTCGGCGATGGGGTCGCCTCCGCCGAGGGGCGGTTCGATGTGGTGAGTGGCGGGGTGTCGCTGTCGAGAATCGACGACGGCAGAACCACCGAGCTGGTCGTCGTTGACGGCGACCTGTATCTGCTGGGGGTCGTTCCGAGCGGCGCGGTGCTCCACGTGGTGGTCGACCAGCTGCCGGGCGGCCATGATCTGCTGCCCGTCGCGGTGCCGCTGGTGGCGTTCCGCCTGCTGGGCGGGGTCACCAGGGCGGAGTCCAGTACCAACGACTACAGCGGTCGGCTGGACCTGACCAAGGTCGACGCGGGAGAGTCCGCGACCGTCCAGCGGTTTCTCGCTTACCTGGTGCGGCAGGCCGGTGATCGGGCCGATGACATTCCGTTCACGGCGACCGTTGACGGGTTCGGCCGGCTGGCGGGGTTTCGGGCGGAGCTCCCGAGAGCGGATCACGGTCGTGACCTCATCTACGAGTTCGCGATCAGGACGCTGGGGGGCGATCTGACGGTCGCCCGTCCCGGTGCCGACCTGGTGGAGGCACCTGCCAGCCTGTATGCCGGATAGCCGCTGGCCAGCAGGGGTCCGTTGGCGGGCGCTGAAGCGGCGACCGGCCCGGGCTCGCTAGGCTGACCGGCATGGTGCAGGCCGAAGTGCGAGTCGAACTCGACGCGATCAAGCACAACGTCGCAACGCTGCGAGCGGGAACCGCAGCTGAGATCATGGCCGTGGTCAAGGGCGATGGGTACGGCCACGGCATGGTGCCCGCGGCCCGGGCGGCCCTGGCCGGCGGCGCGAGCTGGCTGGGAGCCTGCACCC
>JABDRL010000239.1 GCA_013041765.1 Dactylosporangium sp.
GGGCTCGGCCGCGCCAGCCGAGCCCCGAGCGGCGCGCGGTGATCGGGCCATCCCGGTGCTGGCGGCCATGACGGTCGTCGACGAGCTGGCCCAGCGCCTCCGGCGTGGCCGTTCAGGGGCGCTCGGCCGGGCTGACCGTGCGGGCGGGATCCCGCACCGGCACGGTGCCGAGCGCTTCGTCGATCGCCGCCAGGATCTCGGGCTCCAGCCGGATCCCGGAGGCGCGGACGTTGTCCGTCAACTGCTCCGGCCGGCTGGCGCCGACGATCGCCGCCGAGACGTTGGGGTTCTGGAGAACCCAGGCGACCGCCAGCTGCGCCATGGTCAGCCCGACCCGCTCGGCGATCGGGCGCAGCCGCTGGACCGCGGCCAGCGTCTCCACTTCGAGGAACCGGCGGATGAAGGCTGCCCCGGATTTCTCGTCGTTGGCCCTCGACCCGCCCGGTGCCGGCTGCCCCGGCAGGTACTTGCCGGTCAGGACGCCCTGGGCGATCGGGGACCAGACGATCTGGCCGATGCCGAACGCCTCGCAGGTCGGCACCACCTCGGGCTCGATGACCCGCCAGAGCATCGAGTACTGAGGCTGGTTGGAGACCAGCTGGATGTTGAGGTCCTGGGCCAGCTCGAAGCCGGCCCGGATCTCCGCGGCGCTCCACTCGGACACCCCGATGTACAGGGCCTTACCACTGTGGACGATGTCCGCGAACGCCTGCATGGTCTCGTCCAGCGGCGTCGAGTGGTCGAAGCGGTGGGCCTGATAGACGTCGACGTAGTCGGTGTCCAACCGACGCAGCGACGCGGTGACGGATTCCATCAGGTGCTTGCGGGAGAGCCCCCGGTCGTTGCGGCCGGGGCCGGTCGGCCAGAACACCTTCGTGAGGATCTCCAGGCCCGCTCTGCGCTGTCCCTTGAGCGCGCGTCCAAGGACCGCCTCGGCCCGCGTTTCCGCGTAGACGTCGGCGGTGTCGAAGGTGGTGATCCCGAGGTCAAGAGCGGCGTGGACGCAGGCCGTCGCCTGTTCCTCGTCGATCTGGGACCCGTGCGTGACCCAGTTGCCGTAGGCGATCTCACTGACGAGCATGCCGGAGCGGCCAAGATGGCGGTATTCCATCCCCCGACCCTAGACGGTCATGGCCCGAACGGCCGCGACGTCACAGCATCGGCCGGGTGTCGGCCAGCAGCCGGTCGATCTCCTCGACGACCGTGATGCGGCTGGGGAACTCCGCGTCGATCAGCGGCTGGCCGTGCCGGTCGAGGGCGCCCCAGCGCTGGCGGCTGTCGCGCAGCAGGAACGCGACCGGGTGGATGACCAGCACCGGATGGTGCGGGGAGACGATCAGCCGGCCGGCCCGGTCGATGATGCCCTTGCGGCCGCCGAGATTGACGATGGCCAGGCCCTCGTCGCTGAATCCGTCGATGTAGCGGCCGTCGTGCATCGCGGTGGCGAACCCGTCGTACTGGAACGGCACGATGATGCGCCCGGCACCGTCGACGGCACCCCACCGCCCGCCCCGCCGGACGGCGGCCAGGCCCCGGCGGAAGGGCCGGACGTCGTCGAATCCCGTGGAGATCAACACGGTGTTGGACTTGTCGATGGCGATCCACCGGCTGCCACCGTCACGGGAGACCCAGGCCAGACCGTCGTTGAAGCTGCTGACCCCGAGATATCCGGCAGCGGGGTGGATCAGCGGGGTGCCGGCCTCGTCGATGAGTTCCCAGGTCTCCGATCCCGGCCGCTGGACCCAGGCCACGCCGTCCCGGAAGGGCTGCACGTCGGTGAACCGGGGGGACACCACGGAGTCGCCGGTCTCGTCGATGTACCCCCATCGCTGGGCCGGCTCGTCGAAGGAGGGAGTCGGTGGCTTGCGAATCTTGAGGATCTGCTCCTTGGTCCGGGGGTACCCGCCCCAGCCCTTCTCCGCGACCTTGCGGAACACCGCGTCCAGCGCCAGGCCCATCTGCTCGATCAGCTCGGGATCCTCATCCTTGCGCAGCTCGACGGCCTGTTCGAAATGGTTGCACGCCTCGATGTAGTAGCCCTGGTCGTAGGCGCACTTGCCGGCGTGCTGATGCATGGTGGCCCGCAGCCGATCCGGCAGTTCGGTCGAGTTGGCCAGGGCGAACAGCCGGTCGGCCTCCTCGTACTCCGCGCGCCACTGGAGCACGTGGGCCAGCCTGGCCTGGGCGATGGCGATCCGCCGCAGCTCTCCGGTGGCCTCGGCATGGGCGAGTGCCAGCTTGCCGTCGGCGAGGGCCTTGTGCAGGTCACCGAGAATCCTGGAGACCACCGCCCGCAGGCTGAGCAGCCTGGCCCGGGTGGCGTTGTCGGCGATGCCGTTGAGCTTGCGGGTCAGCAGGTCCCGGGTGGTCTGGAGTTCCTGGGTTTCCTCGTCGTTGATGACCTCGCGCAGGGTGTCCGGGTCGAACCGCCACTCGTACGCCGAGAGCGTCGCCTCCGGGTCCGGTCCCGCCGGCTCCTGCTGGGCCTGCGCGGCCACCTCGGGGTCGAACGAGGGCGTGCCGCTGACCGGCACCGCGCTGATCGGGACGCCGCTGACCGGGGCCCCGCTGACGGGCACCCCGCTGACCGGGACGCCACTGACGGGCACCCCGCTGACCGGCTCGGACCAGTGGGGTTCGCGATGGTCGCCAGGGTCCACCGGAGGCGTGTCGGGGCGTGGACGCTGTGCCGGGACCGCGGCGGTGCCGGACGGCCGGTGGGGGCCCGGCGGCGCGGAACGGGGCGGCGGGGCCTGCTGGCCCCCGGAGCGCGGCACGATGGGCATGATGCTGGTCGCGTCGGAGACCCAGCCGGGCTGCCCGCCGGCCGCTGGTGGTTCGGCGCGCGGTGGGCCGAAGGGCCGGGGCTCCGCCCTGGACGGGGACGTCGCCCACGATGAGGGCTGGGGGGGCGGTGCCTGGGGCGGGCGCTGTTGCTGTTGCGGGCGCTGCTGTTGTTGCGGGTGCTGTTGTTGCTGTGGGTGCTGTTGTTGCTGTGGGTACGGGTGTTGCTGGGGCGGCACGGGACGGGTGGCGTAGCGGCGGGGAGCCTCCGGCTGCGGCGGCTCGGGAGCCCGCCGCTGCGACCCGCGCTGCTGCGGTGGCCGGGGCGACTGCGGGACCCGGGGACGCTCGGGGGCCGGTGCCGGGGTGCGCGGCTGGTGGCGGGGCGGGGGCCGGTCCTCATCCTGGAACCAGTCCTGGGTGCCGTGTCGATCGGGCTGGCCAGCGGGGCCCGGCTCGGGGTCCCGGCGTCGCTCTTCCTCCTCGGGCTCATCCGCCCGAGACGGGGGTACCACCCGGGTCCATGGCATCGTCGGCAGAGCGACCCATGTGGGCGCGGCTGGACCCGGCTCGTTGACCGGGTGATCGTCGCTCACGTCCAGCTCTCCTCGCCCAACCGGCACCAGACACCACCGCCTCGCCGTCACCACAACCGCTGCCCGGCCTACACTGCCGGGCGCTGAAGGAGGTTACGGCGTGCGTGGGGTTCACGCCACCACGGGTCGTTCACTGTTCGACTCGCATCCTGCCACGATCCGCATGGACGCGGCACCGGCGCGGGTCGGTTTCCATCACTGTTCGACCGATCGACAGGCGACGGTCGGGGACACCGACGTTGGTTAGAACGACTCCCCAAGCTTGATCCGGGGACGGGGCATCCGCATCCTGCGGAACGTGATGCCCCGCATGACCCCATAGAAGTAGAGCGATCCCATCTTCTCCTCGGTTTCCGGGAGACGTTCTCTGACCAACGTCTTGATCTTACGACAGAGCAGAATACTGTCGATGATCGTTGCCGTGGCCAACAGGATCCACAGGATATTGGACGCGAACCGGATCTCCAGGGGCATCATGGCGTTCGAGCCGACGAGCACGATGAGGGCCCCGGCAAAGAACCAGGTGCCGACGGTCAGCCGGTAGTCGACGATGTCGCGCACCAGCGCCCGCGTCGGTCCCCGGTCGCGTTTCAGCATGAACCGTGCGTCTCCGGAGGCCATGGCCTGCTTGCGCTCTTCCCGCTCGGTGCGCGTTCGCTCCCGCATCCGCCGGTAGGCCTCCCGTCTGTTGCTCGGCGGGGGCTCCGCGGCTCGGCGGGCGTTCCGGGCGCGTTTTGGCGTCGTCTGGCCGAGCTCACGCTTGCTGGGCGTGTGGCCCTTGCGATCATCGGCGGCGGGGTCCGAGGACGGGGCGTTGGCCTCGGCTACGGCGTCCGTGACGAGGTCGGAGGACTTGCGGCGAAACGGGAACGGCACGGGCGTCAGGGTAGCTGACCGTCGGTGGGACCGCGCTACCCGCGCTCGACCCGTGCCCCAAGTGCGGCCATTTTAGCCTCAAAATCTTCATATCCCCGCTTGATGAGGTCTACCCCGTAGACCCGGGACGTGCCCGCCGCGGCCATGGCCGCGATGAGATGGCTGAAACCCGCCCGCAGATCGGGGATGACCAGATCCGCGGCGTACAGCTTGCTCGGGCCGGCGATGACCGCGGAATGGCGGAAGTTTCGCCGCCCGAAGCGACACGGCGTGCCGCCCAGACACTCCCGGTACGTCTGGATGGTCGCGCCCATCTGGTTGAGCGCGTCGGTGTAGCCCAGCCTCCGCTCGTACACCGTCTCATGCATGATCGAGATACCGTGGGCCTGGGTGAGGGCGACCACCATCGGTTGCTGCCAATCGGTCATGAAACCCGGATGGACATCGGTCTCCAGCACGACCGCCCGAAGCTCGCCCCCGGGGTGCCAGAACCGGATGCCGCCGTCGGCCCCCGGCCGGTCGTCGACCTCGAACGCGCCACCGACCGAGGTGAAGGTATTTAGGAACGTCATCATGTCGACCTGGCGGGCCCCCCGGATCATCACGTCGCCCCGGGTGGCCAGGGCCGCGGAGGCCCAGCTCGCGACCTCGATCCGATCGGGGATCGGGCGGTGAGAGTATCCCCGAAGCCGGCGGACACCCTCGATCTCGATGACCCGGTCGGTGCGCACTCGGATGATCGCGCCCATCTTCTGCAGCACGCAGATCAGGTCGATGATCTCCGGCTCGACGGCGGCGTTGCGCAGCTCGGTCACCCCCTCGGCCATGACCGCGGTCAGCAGGATCTGCTCCGTGGCGCCGACGCTGGGGTACGGCAGCGAGAGCTTGCACCCGTGCAGCCCGTTGGGAGACGTGATGTCCATGCCGCCGGCCCGCTTCTCGACCAGGGCACCGAACTCGCGCAACGCGCCGAGATGGAAATCGATCGGCCGACCGCCGATGTTGCATCCGCCCAGGTCCGGGATGAACGCGTGGCCGACGCGATGCAGCAGCGGCCCGCACAGCAGGATGGGGATCCTGCTGGAACCCGCGTGGACGTTGATCTCGTCGGAGCTGGCGCATTCGATGTTGGTCGGATCCAGCACCAGCTCGCACGGCTCGGCGCCGTCCGTGACCCGCACGCCGTGCAGTCCGAGCAGCCCCCGAACAATCTCGACATCCCGGATGGCCGGCACGTCGTGCAGGCGGCTGGGCGTATCGCCGAGCAACGCGGCCACCATGGCCTTCGGGACGAGGTTCTTGGCCCCCCGGGCCCGGATCTGGCCATGCAGCGGGGTGCCGCCGTGCACGACAAGGACGTCGTCGGTCACTGAAATCTCCGGTCCTGGTACGCCGAGGTGCTCGTGGGCGCAGCATAGTCGGGCGGACCGAATCCGCGCTGGGTTGACCACCAGAACCTGGCCGGAACTGGGGAGCAACCCGCGCCGCGGGGCTGCCGATCACGGGGCGGGGATCAATCCGTACGTCCTCGGGGTGGAACTGTTGCCTTTTTGCCCGAGGTTTCCTTGCGGTGGATACGAACGCGGGCCAATGTAAGTCGGGTGTCGACCGAAACCGGGCGGTATGCGTGTTCTGGCTCCTGACGAACCGAGCCAACGGGTATCGCTTCGAAGCGGCGGGCGACGGGCCGAATGTCCGTCAGATGGGAGAGCCCATGAAATGGTGGCGAAGCCTTTCTCGGCTGCAACACACGGGCATTTCGTTGATCGCTGGGGGGCTCGCGATACTGGCCATTCTGCTGCCGTTGCTGGGCTTGTTCGCATCCGATGCCGATCTCGACCGGATGGGGGACTACGCCGATATTCTTGCGTTCTCCAGCGGAGCGCTCGGGGGTATTCTCGTGCTTATCGATCGGATTTCCGCGGCGAGGCAACTATCGCAACACGACCTCGACAAGGCGACTGAACGGTTGGTCCGGCAGGTTCGCGACCGGGAAAGCCAGCAACGTACCCGCCTGCTGGGCACCGACAGAGCCACGATTTCGGCGGCGAACCTGCGATATCACCAACCCGAGGGCCTGGTGCGGTTCCGGGAAAGCGATTCCAGCCGCACCGGAACCCTGGAAGGCATCGGGCGGTACTACGCCGACGGGGTTCGCGACCACCGACTGGTCATCCTCGGCGGTCCGGGGGCCGGCAAGACCGTGCTCGCCCTGGAACTCATGATGCAACTGCTGGACCAGCCCGCCGCTGAGACCGCGTCGGCGTGGGCAACCACGGCCAGGGCCGTTCCGGTCCGGCTGAGCCTTTCGACCTGGGACGTCCACCGCCCGCTGGCCACCTGGCTGGCGCACGAGGTGGCCGCGCAATTCGGGGTGTCGGCGGTCCTGGCCCAGGCCCTGGTCGACAAGCATCGGATTCTGCCCATCCTCGACGGTCTGGACGAGATGGATCCCCCGACCTCGGCCCCGGAACGGTCGCTGTCCGCGGTGACCCAGCTCAACGCCTACCTCGACGGACGCCTGGGCGCGCCCCTCGTGGTCACCTGCCGGACCGACCACTACCAGCGGTTGCGGGACGCGGCCGGAACCGTGCTCCGGCCGGGTACGGAGATCACCATTCGGCCCCTGGACTCGAACCAGATCCGCGACTATCTCGACCGCGAATACGACTCCTCGGTGGACTGGTCGCGCCGCAGGCAGTGGACGGGGGTGCTGGACCGGCTGGAGGACCCCGAGGACCCTCGGCTGCTGATCGCCCTGGGCACCCCGTGGCGGCTGACACTGGCGGTCACCTACCACCGCGCCGGGGGCGACCCGGACGACCTGCTGCCTTCCCCGGCGGAGTATCTGCCGGTCAGGCCAATCTGTCCCGGGGATGAGGATCGGTACCTGCGGCGTATCGAGGATCTGCTGCTGTCGTCCTTCATCCCGGCCAGGGCCAGGATGCACGAGCCGCACCGCTATTCGCCGACCGAGGTCGTCGAGTGGTGCCGCGGTATCGCGGAGCACCTGGGCCGGCGGTGTGACATCGTGCTGCACGAGTGGTGGTCGGTCGGTGACGCGGCCCGGGTGCGGCGATGGCACGCCGCGGCGGCTGGCGCCATCGCGGTGGCGCTCGTCCTGGTCGTGGAGGCGGTCGCGGTCGTCTCCGGCAGCGGCGACGAGATCGTCGCGCAGACCATCGGGTTGCTCGACCGGCCACGCCAGCCGTCGGACTATGCCACCGCCGTGTGGACGCTCCTGTTCGTCGTGGGGTTCCCTGGCCTGGCGGTCCGGCAGGCCCGACGGGCGCGGGTCGTGCCCACGCGGACCAACCCGCAGCAGCTGCGGACCTCCCTCGGCCGGCGCCGGTTCCTGCGCTGGCTGGGGGCTGGATTGCTGGTCGGGGCGACGCCGGGGCTGATGTTCGCGCTGACCTACACCTTCCGGGGCCACGCCACGGAGGCCATCGCGTTCATGCTGTCGTTCGGGCTCGCCTTCGGGCTGATGTTCGCGCTGACGGGCGGGCTCAGACCGATCGGGGAAGGCACCGTGGATCCGGCCGATCCGCTCCGCAACGATCTGGTGGTCTGGCTGGCCGTCGGGCTCGCGGTGAGCCTGGGCTACGGGCTGCCCTCCGGGCTGATGTTCCCAGCGTCCCCGGGACCGGGGACGCTGGCGGAGCAATGGGCGATGGGCCTCGCGGGGGGTCTGCTGATCCCGTTCGCGCTCGGGCTCGTCGGCCATGCCTGGCTGCGGTACGCCATCGCCGTTGGGCTGCTGGCCAGCCAGCGGCGCCTGCCCCTGCGATTCATCCGTTTCCTGCGCTGGGCACATCAGGCCGGCATCGTCCGCATCGCCGGCAACGCCTACCAGTTCCGTCATGCGGAACTGCGGGACTGGCTGCGGGAACCGTCGCCGCGACCGGTTCAGGCGATCTCGACACTGACGAAGTAGATCTTGGCGTAGACCTGGCCGTCGGCGGTCATGGTGATCTTCGTATGCAGCGGTCGCTGCTGGTACCAGCAGCGCGTGAACAGATCGACGGGATAGCGCCCGCCCAGTTCCTCCACCGCGCGGCGCTTGGCGGCGGTGCACACCCCGGCCCGCTGGAACGCGTCCAGCAACCCGCTCCAGCGAGGCTCCTCGCTGGGCAGGGGCAGGCCCGTGAACGCCACCTCGATCCCGATGGCGCCGGACAGTCCCTCGGCGGTCGCGTCCAGGTCGACGCAGATCCGGTCACCCCACCGCGCGCAGGTGCCCAGCCACAGTCTGAGTTCCTCCTGCCGCCCCGGCCAGCCGGCTTCGCGCAGCCGGTCGACGAGGGCATCCGGCTGGGCATCCCGCGCGCAGCACAGCCGCACACCCGAGTCCGGCCGGCCGGGAAACACCCCGACCCCGCCGATGCCGAGACCGCTGTCCACGATCCGGCGCGCGACGTCGGCCACCGGTTCCGGGCCGGTGCCCGGACGGCCGAGGGCCGTCGTCACGATGTCCGCGACGGTCGGGACCGTCCGTTCGGTGATCTCTGGCCGCTCCGGGTCCGGAGTCGTCGCCGCGAAGAAACCGGGCGTCAGAGGCTTGCCATCGGCATCCAGGTCGAATTCCAGCCACACCCCGGGGTGTGGGCCGCCATCCGCACCCGCCAGCCCCAGGCAGCGCCGGGCCATCCGGGCCGCGCCCTGCCACGCCGGGCGCTCGGTGAGCTCCCGTGCCAGGCGTATGGTCCGGTCCGTGCCGGCCAGCACCGCCAGCTGACGCTCCCGGACCGCCAGTACCAGCAGGTCGACCTGCGGATCCCGGTGCAGCCTCGCCTCCAGGCAGATGGTGCCCGCCAGGGCGTCGGGCAGCTGGTCGCCCGCGATCCGTAGTCGCTTGTGCGCCGCGTCGTCCATCAGCGCGGGTGGGACCGCGTCGAGCAGGCTGTCAATGGTGTACACGACGGCTCCGAGAATCTTCTGCCGGTGGATCGCTCGCGGGGATGGGCCTCAGGTCCACCCGTATGACGCTCCGAACGCGGGCTCTTGCGTGCTTGTTCGTGGTCTGCGGTCGTCCCGGGGTCGCAGGTCGATGTGGTACTGGCTGGGCTGGCCCCTGGTGACCAGGACGGTCACGTCAGGTGGGACGGGGACGCCGAACTCCGCCTCGATCGCCTCGGCCGGACTGTCGAGCAGCCGGGCTCCGAACTGGTCGTCGCGTGCGGCCAGCGTCTTCACCGCGGTGAGGAACGTGTTGTCAGGGGTCATGTCAGCACCTGGACTGAAGAGAGTCGGTTGCGCTCAACTCACTGTACGCATCCGATTGATTTCGTTCGGGCGGTTTTCGGGGACCTGCCCGGGACCGGGTCACCGGAGTCGGGATGGCGGCGTTCGGGGCGATACGGCCGACGAGCCGCGGGGGAAGCGGTACGGTCGCGGTTGCGCGAGGCATTCGATAGGTTTCCGCGGACGCGATGCGTCCATTGTTCGCAGAAAGCTCGTGGTGGCGTTGCGAATCCTGCTGGTCAACTTGCCCTGGGCCGCCGTGGAGGTGCCGTCGCTGGCATTGGGGGTCCTCCGTAGCTGCCTGCGGAAGCGAATGCCGGAGGCCGAGGTCGAGGTCGTCCACGCGAATCTCGAATTTCTCGACTGGGCGGCCGACAACCTCGGATTCAGTCTTGACGACTACCAGTACTTCGCTCGTCGGACCTATATTTCCGGCTGCGGGGAATGGGTCTTCTCCGCGGCGCTCTACAACGATCCCGAATGGCGGCTGCGGGAGTTCCACGACTACTTCCGGGACAAGATGACCGAAGCGGAAATCGCCTCCAGCGTAGAACTGCACCGGCTGGTGCCCGGATTCATCCGGGACCTCGCCGAGCGTATCGTCGCCGCCGAACCGGACTACGTCGGGTTCACCTCGGCATTTCAGCAGAATACCGCGGCCCTGGCGACGGCCGGGCACCTCAAGCGGCTGGCCGGGGGCATCCGTACCGTCATGGGGGGCGCGAACTGCAACGGGGTGCAGGGGGCCGTCATACACCGGAACTTTCCGGTCCTGGATTTCGTGGTCCGGGGCGAAGGCGAAATCGCGTTTCCGCGACTGATCGCCGCCGGGGCGACCGGCGACGGGCTTGCCGATATCGACGGGCTGTGCTGGCGGGCGGCCGACGGGCGCAGCATCGCCAACCCCATGGGCGAGGCGCCGCTGCCGCCGTCGGAACTGGTCGCCCCGGATTTCAGCGGCTACTTCGAACGGTTCGCCGCGTCGAAGGCCGCTGACCGGATCACGCCCCGGCTCATTGTGGAGGGATCCCGGGGCTGCTGGTGGGGAGAGAAACACCACTGCCTGTTCTGCGGGCTGAATGGAGTGTCCGCGGAATTTCGCAGCAAACATCCAGATGTGTTCTACGAGGAGATGGTCTCCCTCGCGGCCCGGCACCGGGTGCTGGACGTCTTCGTCGTCGACAACATCCTGGACCTGGGCTACCTGACGTCCCTGCTGCCCAGACTCGCCGGATCCGGCTACGACCTGCGGCTGGAGTACGCGATCAAGTCGAACCTGACCGGCCCCCAGGTGCAGGTACTCGCCGATGCCGGGCTGGACACCGTGCAGGTGGGCATCGAGAACCTCAGCGACCGGGTGCTCAGCCTGATGAGCAAGGGGGCGACGGGCTGCCAGAACGTCCGGGTCCTGCGCGACGGGGAGACCAGCGGCATCACGATGAAATGGAGTTATCTCTGCGGTTTCCCCGGCGAGCGCGACGCGGACTACCAGCCCGTGGTGGACCAGATGCCGGCGCTGCACCACCTGCCCCCGCCCAGCACCGTCGGTGAGATCGTCATCGAGCGGTTCAGCCCGTATTTCGATCGGTCGGAACTGGGCTTCACCGGGCTGCGTCCCACCAGACAGTACGAAATGATCTACGATCTTCCGGCCTCGGAGCTGGCCGACCTGGCGTATCTCTTCGGTGTCTCGACCCTGGGTATCAGTCCTTCGATGATGGCGCGGCTCCGGGCGGCCGTCGGGGCCTGGCGCGAGGCATACCCCACCAGCCATCTGACCCATCACGATCTCGGGAACGAGGTCCTGCTGCTGAACCAGCGCAAGCACGACGAGTGGGACCGGATGCGGTTGACCACGCCGATGGAGATCGGTGCGTTCCGCCGGCTGGAGCGACCGGTGACCGCGAAGGCCCTGGCCGCCCACCTGGCCGTGGGGTCGTCAGCGGTGGCGGCGTTGCTGCGCACCTGGCGCGGGCTGGGCATCGTGTTCACCGACGGCGAGCGGTTCGTGCACGTCGTTCCCCGGGCGATGAACCAGCACCTGCTCAAGGCGAACGTATCCGAGCGGGCGGGGTCGGCCAGGTGACCACCGCCGGCACCGTCCGGGTGCGGTTGTTCCGCGACCCCGACCCGTCCACCGCGACGGTGGCGGGCATGGCCATGGGGCAGGCCGAGGTCGAAGCGCCAGCGGCCGTTGCCGGCGGCTGGTTCCGGGCCGGGGTGCGCAGGGCCGTGCTTTCCGATTTCGTCGATCTTGACATCGAGGGCCGGGGCGCTGATCCAGCCGAGGTGGCCCGGCGCCTGGTTCTGGTGCGTGAGCTGACCAGCTATGGCATAGCCGTCGAGTGGCGCCTGCGGCTGGCCGGCAACGGCGCCGGAGTCGGACTCGGATCCTGGAGGATGCTCAGTCACCTCGCTCCGCCACATCAGCTGTGCCTGCCGGCCGACAACGGGACGGCGGCCACCCGGTGCCTCGCGGAGTGGCAGCGGGGCTTCGCCCCCGGCCTGTGCTGCTACCGGAGAGGGCCAGGGTTCATCCAAGTCAGTGACCGGCGTTCGGGAAGCCCACACCAGCGGGTGATCGACCGTCCGACCTGGCTGGCCGCCATCGGCGACCTGGCGGGCCGGGGCGGGGGCCGCCGGCCGGACCAGGCCATCGTCGGGGAGTTGCGGGCCGCCGGACTGGTGACGCATGTCGGTGCGGTTCCGGTATGGCTGCCGTACCGGTCGCACCGCCGACCAACCTGACCCCCGCCCGCGCGCCCGGCCCCTCAGCCCCGCCCGGACGCCTCCCAGTGCGCGCAGGCCAGGCGCAGGACCGGTGCCAGCCACGGGGCGTACCGGGCGGAAGCGCCAGCGAGCCGGGGCGGGAGGTCCGGAAGGGACGACGGGGCCAGCCAGCACCAGTCGGCGACCTCCGCGGGATCGGGGATGGGATCGGTGTCGGTCCGCCCCACCAGGACGTGATCGAACTCGTGCTCGACCCGGCCGGTGGCGGGGTCCGTTGCCTGGTAGGCGAAGCTGCCGGCCTCGACGAGCCGTATCCCACGCAGGCCCATCTCCTCGGTGAGCCGGCGGGCCGCCGAGACGGCGAGGTCCTCCTCCGGTGCGGGGTGGCCGCAGCACGTGTTCGCCCAGGCCCCGGGGAACCGGGTCTTCACCGAGGCCCGACGCTGGAGCAGGACCCGGCCCCGGGGGTCGCGCAGCAGCACGGAGAAGGCCCGGTGCCGCACCCCCGAACCGGCGTGGGCCTCGGCGACGGTGCACGTGCCGAGCGAGGCTCCGCCCTCATCAACGGTCACCACCAGGGCGTGCTCCCGATTCGTCGGCTGGGTCACGGACCCGATCACGGCGTCGATGCGCGACGCCGGCGGCAGACCAGATGTTCTGTCCATGTCACCGCTCCGACGCCGGTCCCGGATCGGGCACCGGTTCCAGTCGCACCTTGAAGTGACGCAGCAGGCGTGGCGCCGAGACGATCCGGTACCCGCGGACCCGCTCGGGGTGCTTGGCGATGCCGGCCAGGACCTCGGCCACATACCCCAGATGCGTGTCGGTGTAGACCCGGCGCGGGATCGCCAGCCGCACGAGTTCGAACGGTGCGGGAGCCACCAGCCGGTGCTGGTCGTCCATGCCGCCCAGGTAGAGCGACCCCAGCTCGGCGCAGCGGATCGCGCCGTCGAGATACAGCTGGCACCCCAGGGCATGCCCCGGGAACTGGTGGGGTGGCAGGTGGGACAGCAGCCTGCCGGCGTTGAGGTACAGGGCGTGGATGCCCGGCGGCTGGACGGTGTCCACCCCGGCCTTGTTGATCGAACGGGCCATCCGCGCGGTGGCCGCGGCGCGGGCCTGGAGGTACCTGGGCTCGACGACCTCGCGGAGTCCCTGGGCCAGCCGTTCGAGGTCGTGACCGGCCAGCCCGCCGTAGGTGGAGAACCCCTCAGTGGCGATCAGATTCGCCTCGCAGACGGCATGGAGTTCCTCGTCACGCAGCCCGATGAACCCTCCGATCGCCGACAGCCCGTCCTTCTTCAGGCTGACCACGCACCCATCGGCGAGCTGGAAGGCGCGAGCGGCGATCTGCCTCGGCGTCCAGTCGCCGTACCCCGGCTCGCGCTGGCCGACCAGCCACGCGTTCTCCGCGAACCGTGCCCCGTCGAGGAAGAACGGCACCCCGTGGCGACGGCACAGCGCGCTGGCGGCCTCCAGGTTGGCCATGGACACCGGCTGGGCGCCGAGGCCGTTGTTGGTGATGGTCATCAGGACCAGACCGACCCTGCCGCCGTCCGGCCCGGCCAGGGTGCGCTGCACCGCGTCGAGGTCGAGGTTGCCCTTGAACGGGTACGCGCTGTCGAGGTCGGCGGCCTCGGGGCAGGGGAGATCCCGGGGCTCCGCGCCGACCAGTGCGACGTTGGCATGGGTGGTGTCGAAATGGGTGTTGCTGAGGCAGATCTGGCCGGGCTCCAGGAGGCTGGAGAGCAGGATCCGCTCGCCGGCCCGGCCCTGGTGCACCGGCAGGATGTGCGGATACCCGGTGAGATCGCGGACCTCGTCGTGGAACCGGAACCAGGACCGGGCGCCGGCGTAGGATTCGTCACCGAGCGCCGCGCCGGCTTCCTGCGCGGCCGAGGTGGCGCCGGTGCCCGAGTCGGACAGCAGATCGATGGTGATCTGGTCGGCGCGCAGGTTGAACGGGTTGTAGCCCGCCTCGGCGAGGGCCCGCTGCCGCTCCTCGCGGCTGAGCAGGGGAATGGACTCGACGACTTTGATCCGGTACGGCGGTAGCGTCTTCTGCAGATCGGTGGACACAGCCCACTCCCTCGAGGTCACAGGTGTCAGGCCGCAGAGCGGTCGGCTGGCCGACCGATCCGCTGTATCGCGGGTGGTGGCGCCGACGCTGGCACCAGCCGCGGACGCGGTGGATACGTACGGTAGGCCTCGGCGGAGAAGTAGACGGTCACCCCTGGCCGGGGCAGCCCCAGCCGCAGCGAGGCGTGGGCGATCAGGCCGACCCCCGCGCGAAGCCGCCGTCGGGTCACCGCGCTGACGGCCCGATCGAGTCCGGTGCTGTCGAAGCCATACCGCTCCAGCACCGCGGCCACCCGGTCCCGGGCCTCCTCGTCGTCGTGGACATAGCTGCGGATCGGCACGTAGAGGCTGTATCCGACCGGCCGGTCGGCCTCCTCGGTGAAGGTGTAGCTGCCCACCAGCGGCCGGTCGTCGAACGGCCCCGGGCCGCCACCGACCGCCTGGCAGAACTCGGCCAGTTCGGCGCCGTCGATGCCGTCGACGGCGCTGGCGGCCCGAACCACGTGCTGGGCCTCGGCGCCGTGGTGACTCAGGTACAGCTTGACCCGGGCCTGCGCCCGGTCGTGCAGGTCCAGCGCGAAGAACGTCAACCGATCTCGCCGGGCCAGCTCGCCCGGGCGGACCCCGTGATCGAGCATGGTCTGGTACGACCTGGCCAGCCCGAGCCGGCGCAGTGCCTCGGCGACGAGATCCGGGGATCGGTCGACGCCCCTGGCCTCCGGATTGAAATACACCTTGAAGTCAGGCTGCCGGCCTTTTTGGAGCACGATCGAGTGCCAGATCCCAAATTCCCCCCGAACGTTTTCTGTGGTGAACAGATCCTGCACCAGATTGAACCGGTACATTGACAAATCAAAATGATCAGCTTGTGTGTCGAGGAACCTGCGCGCGGCCGAAAGGTTGGTCGCGGCGCTGGGCTGTGGTCCCAATGCCTCACCCAGAATCCGTAGTATCGGATGCCCATCGGCATTGAAGGCAATCGAAAACTCGACCGGGGTGTTGTCGTCTGCCACGTTCGAAGGCCAGTCTGGCCGTTCGGATAGTGGTCGTGAGCCGACAGGACCAAGGAGGTTGTCCAGTAGGCCCACTGCCGGTGCCGAGTCGGCCCCGACAAGCTCACATAAACGTTCCAATTGGTTACTCAGATGTCCGAAAAGCGACAGACTGCACATTACTCTCCGCTCCCGGTTTGCTACTCAGCCAAACTTGGCTGACATACTAACGCCCGCATCGAAGTCCGTCGTCCACTTCTGGTCTCGACTGCCCTGACTGGACCGGCTGCTGCCCCGATGCCGTGGTCGCGCACTGCGACCAATATCTGAGCAGCCCAGATGTTTGCCGCTCCGGGGCAGTGGGCGCGACGGGGCCGGGGAGGCTTGAAGGCTGCGGGACGAGCGCGGGGCCGGATGGCGGGGCGGGGTACCCGGGGGTATAGATCTCGACGTCGAGAGACGGCCGCTCGCCAGTGGGCCCGGCCAGCGACCGTCAGAGCGTGTTTGCCCTACTCCGCGGGCTGGGCGTTGGCCGGTAGCCGTGACATCGCATGCCGAACCATCGCAATCAGCGCCTGCTTGCTGGATGCCCGGTCCCGGGCATCGCACCACACGAGCGGGACGGTCGAATCCAGCTTCAACGCCGAACGGATTTCCTCTTCGCTGTACAAGCACTCGCCAAAGAACAGGTTGACGGCAGCCACGAAGGGAATGCCGCGTCGCTCGAAGTAGTCGACGGCGGGAAAGCTGGCGTCCAGCCGCCTCGTGTCAATCAGCACGATCGCACCGACGGCACCGAGCGCGAGTTCGTCCCACATGAACCAGAAGCGATCCTGCCCCGGCGTGCCGAAGAGGTACAGCACGATATCGGCGTTGATGGTGATACGCCCGAAATCCAGGGCCACCGTTGTGCTGGTCTTGTCTTCCACCCCGGCCAAGTCGTCGACACCGATGCTGGCCTGGGTCAGGACTTCCTCCGTCGTCAACGGGGGAATCTCGCTGACCGATCCGACCAGGGTGGTCTTTCCAGTGCCGAAGCCGCCCGCCACAACGACCTTGGCCGACTTGCGATCCACGTCTATCAGTCCCTTGTGTCTAGAGGCTCTGGAGACCAGCGAGAATCGTTTCCAGGAGTCCGCGATCCGCAATCATCTTGTCCGCCGGGGAACCGATAGCGAGGTATCCGCGTTCCAGCAGAATGTCGACCAGCACCTTGGCCACGGCAAGTGGGAGATCCAGATGGGCGGCTATCTCGGCGATGGACATCCAGCTTTCGCACTGGTAGATGATCTCCCGGTGTTCTGGCTCCAGCGGCCTTGTGTCCGTCGGCAGGGCGATGACCTGCGTTGCCAGGTCCAAGCTGGTGTTCCTGGGGCAGGTCCGTCCATTGACCAGGACATAGAGCGGCACAAACCGCCCGCCCCCGCCATCATCGTGGCCGTACCACATGTCATCAGTCATGGTGGTTGTGCCCTGGACCGCCGTTGGGACCAGGGGCTACGGCGCGCGCCTCGGCGCTGAGGTACTGGCCGATACGGGTCACCAGACGACTCATCTCGTAGGCGACCGTTCCCATGTCAACGGCCTGATCGCAGAGTATGGCCAGGCGGGCGTTCTGCCCGGCCGAGGCGACGAACAGGGTCCGCCCCTGGTACTCGGCGATGACCTGCTGAACCGGCCCGCTGTCGAAGTGTCTGCCGGTGCCCGCGGCGACGCTGTACAACGAGGACGTGCCGGCGGCGAGCAACTCCGCGGCGTCCTGCGGCAACGACGTGGATTTCTGGACGATCAGCCCGTCGGTGGACAGCACGACGGCGTAGAGCACATTGGGAACCGCGACAAGCTCATCCAGCATCCAGGTCAGATCACTCTGCGACGTCAGGTCCATCACGCTTTCCTGTCTTGGGCGTTCCTGGTTGGTGTTTCGGCGTCACCCGCGGTGCTACCGGCACGCCACCCCCGTTGGTACTGCGCGAACCGGGCCCGCGATTCTTCGGGCGATCGGGTGGGCTCGGCCGCCGTTGTCGTCCCGGAACCGGTGCGGGGAAGGATATCGCCTCGCAACTCGGGCGCGATGTGCTCCTGGGGCTGGCGCTCGGGCAGGGGCGGGCGGGCGGTGGGCCGTTGTGGACGCGGGCTGGTGCCGCCGGCCAGCACGGTGGATTCCGGCCGCCGGGGGCTGCCGGCATGGCCCGCCGGCTGGTGGTCACTGGTCGTCGTGTGGCCGGTGCGAGGACTCTCGCCGGGGTCGGGGGCCGGCACCGGCCGAGCCGAGCCGCTCGGGTCCGGCCCACCCGTTGCCGATCCAGGTGGCATCGTGTGCGGATCCGCACCGGCCGCGAGGGTCGGGGGTGCCGCATCCGTCAGGTGCTCGGTCGGGACGTCGGGGTCAAAGGCGACCACGCGGTTGGGCAGAAGCACGATGGCCAGCAGCCCGCCATACGCCGAGGTGCGGAGCGTCACCTGGATACCGCCGCGCTTGGCCAGCTCCGCCACGACCCACAGACCGATCTGGGACCCGTCCTTCAGCGCCGTCACATCCGGCGTCGGCGCGGTGGCCAGCAGCTCGTTGGCCCGTTCCAGATCCTCCGGGCGCATGCCGACGCCGGCGTCCTCGATCTCGACGACGACGCCGCGCTTGGCTCGGCTGCAATTGATCCAGACCTCCGACGTCGGCGGGGAGAACGTCAGCGCGTTGTCCAGCAATTCGGCCAGGAGGTGCGTGGTTCCCGCGACCGCGGCACCCACCAGCGCCATCTCCGGTGCGCTCCGCAGCGTGATGCGCTGGTACTGCTGGGTCTCCGAGATCGCCGCCAGCAGGATCCGGCGCATGGGGATCGGCTTGTGGAAACGCCGGCCGGTCTGCCCGCCGGACAGCGTGATCAGGTTCTCCATGAAGCGGCGGGTCTGGGTGAGCTGGTGGTTGACGTCGAACAGCTCGGCCAGCAGCTTCTCGTCACCGATCCGGTTCTGGAGGTCGTCGACGACCTGGAGGCCGCGCTGGAGCGGGCCCTGCGGACGGCGCGCGACGCCCATGAGCATCGCCACCCCGGCTGCCCGGGTCTTGGCTTCGTCGACCGCCGCGCCCACCGCGGCCTGGAGCGACCGGTTGAGCACTGCCGCGACCTGACCGATCTCATCCGATCCATAGTCCTGGCTGGGGAGTTCGACCTCGGGATCGACCTTCTCGCGCCGGCGCAGCCGTTCCATCATGTCCGGTAGCCGCTGGTCCACCACCAGCGCCGCGTCCCTGCCCAGTTGCGCGAGGCGAACGGACAGCGCCCGGTCGACGAGGACCTGCGATTGACGGATCGCCCACAGGATCGCGGCGACCGCGATGATCAACGCGACCAGGCTGCCCAGCGACGCCGCCAGGAGCTGGGTGTTGCCGGTGCGCATGGCCTGGGCCGACACGTCGTCGGCCTGGGCGACGGTCAGGCCGATCAGCTCATCGGAAACCTGGGTGGTCAGCTCTTCCCAGCTGGCCGCGTCGACGGGGAGACCGCGAGGGACGCCGCTGGTCCATGGACCACCCGCCAGAATCGCGTTCTCGGCCGCCACGAGGCTTTTCCAGGAGTCGCTGGCCGCGATGTCCTCGTACAGCTGCCGGGCGCTCGGCTGCAAGGCCGAGGCGGTGTTGGCCAGCTCGGCATGGTAAGCACCGACCATGCCGGCGAACTGAAGATAGTTTTCGCCGTTCAGCGCGCGAGACCCGAAAGCCCCGGCAATGGTTGACCCGGCCCGGGACATCAGGTCGCTGGCGCGGAAGGTCGCGGTCGCCGCGATACCGCCCTGGGTGGCCGCGACGTCTGGGACCACCCTGGCCTGCGTATCGAACAGGTCTGTCGCGGAATCGAGCAGACGATTGTAGAAATCGTAGACCTGCTGCCGGTCGGCTGACCGCGAGTCGACCGTACTTCGTATTCCCGGCAGCTGATCGAGATGATCGGTCACCGCCGTCCAGCGCCGATCGATGGACCGTGGAGCGTCGGCCAGTGTCGAATCGGCGACGGTGCGCAGGTCGGCGAGCAACCGATCGGTCCGCCGACGTTGGTCTATCAGCCCTTTCAGGGCTTTGGAAGGCTGAGCCAGATAGGCGATGCTTAATCTTCGCTCCTGCTGGACCGAGGCCAGTGCGGTTACCGCCGGAATCGATACCTGCCGGACCCCGCTGGCAACCTCCCGGGCATAGAAACCGGTGAAGACCAGGTAGCCGGACGCCACGAGCCACAGCACCAGGGCGACGACACTTGGGATGAGTACCAGCCTGATGACGCGCCGCTTGATGGTTTTCTGCTGACCGCGACGGCGAATTGATTCTGCTGGCTGGGGGAGGTTGTCGGAATCAGATTGCGTACTCACGATGCTCCGAGGATCCTGGCCGCTTTGGGGAAGCGCAACAAGCCATCCAGCCCCGCGCCTGGACTCGCACGGTCGTCCTGTTTCTACCCCAACTTGCATCCAAACACGCACAGTCCAAAGGCACCAGTCGGCCAGAACTCCACGGCCAACGCCGATGCGCCTGCAACCCTACCGATGCATCTCTTTCTGGCAATACCCCGCTTGGCCATGCGGGTTGCCGATGGCGGATTGTACGGCCGCACCAACCGCGTGACGTGGGGACGGTCTCGACCGGGAGTAAGTCGCGGTCATAATCATCACCCTTGCGGGTGAATCCGAACAGTGGGACCGGGATTACGGCAGTGCCAGCATCCGGTCCAGGGCCAGGCGCGCGTCCGCCGCGGTGGCCTCGTCCACCGTCACCCGGTTGGGCACCCGCCCGGCCACGAGCGCTTCCAGTGCCACCACCAGGTGCGGCAGGTCGACGCGGTTCATGGTCGAGCAGTAGCAGACCGTACGATCCAGGAAGACGATCCGTTTGTCCCGGTGGACCTCGGCCAACCGGCGCACCAGGTTGAGTTCCGTGCCGATGGCCCAGGCCGTTCCGGCCGGGGAGGCCGCGACGGCCTGGATGATGACCTCGGTCGACCCGACGGCGTCCGCCGCGGCGACGACCTCGTGGCGGCACTCCGGATGCACGATGACCCGCACCCCGGGGACCAGCTCGCGCACGGCGTCGATCGACGGGCGCGAGAAGCGGGCGTGCACCGAGCAGTATCCCTGCCACAGCACCAGCTTCGCACTGGCCAGCTGGTGCCGGGCCAGCCCACCACCGGTCCGGCCGGGGTCGTACCGGACACAGTCGGTCAGGTCCAGCCCCAGCTGGAGCACGGCCGTGTTGCGGCCCAGATGCTCGTCTGGCAGAAACAGCACCCGCTCGCCCCGTTCGAAGGCCCACCGCAGGGCACGCTCCGCGTTGGACGAGGTGCAGACGACCCCACCATGCCGGCCGACGAACCCCTTGATCGCGGCGGTGGAGTTCATGTAGGTCACCGGCACGACGTTGCCCGCACCGGCCTCGGCCAGGTCCTGCCAGCAGCGTTCGACCTGGGCGAGGGAGGCCATGTCCGCCATGGAACAACCGGCGGTGCGATCGGGCAGCACGACCTGCTGGTGGGCGCCGGTGAGGATGTCGGCACTCTCGGCCATGAAGTGCACGCCGCAGCAGACGATGTACTCGGCGTCCGGCCGGGCCGCGGCGTCCCGGGCCAGCTTGAACGAATCCCCGGTGACATCCGCCAGCGCGATGATCTCGTCATGCTGGTAGTGGTGCCCCAGCACGAACACCCGGTCGCCGAGGGCCGCCTTGGCCCGGGCCGCCCGGTCAACGAGATCAGGGTCACTCGGCGCCGGCAGCACCCCCGGACAGGTGACGCCCCGCTCGGCGTCGGGATCGGCCCCCCTGCCCAGCAGCAGCAGGGCCGTGGCGGTTGGTGATGGTTCGGCCCGGGTCACGGTGTCCATGCTCGCACGGGGCCAGCACCCGGGCGGGAACGGGGACGGTGTGACGTTTCGCGCAGGGATCGGGACGACCCGACTTCTTTGGACTGTGTCAACATTGGGAATGCTGACCGCGTCGACCGCGTTGTCGACCGGCATAGTCCCCACAGCTCAAGGAGTGCTGAACGTGACCACCACGGTGTTCGCCGAGCCAGCGCAGGCCGACAACCCGGCCGGCATCCGGCTCTCCGAAGCGGCGGCCAAGAAGGTCCAGTTCCTGCTGTCCCAGGAGGACCAGTCGGACGATCTCAGGTTGCGGATCGCCGTCCAGCCCGGAGGCTGCTCCGGCCTGCGCTACCAGCTCTTCTTCGACGACAACTCGACCGACGGTGACAAGGTCAGTACCTACCACGGGTTCGAGGTCGTCGTGGACCGGATGAGCGTTCCCTACCTGACCGGGGCGACGGTCGATTTCGCCGACCGGATCGACGCGCAGGGATTCACCATCGACAACCCCAACGCCAAGGGCTCCTGCGCCTGCGGCGATTCCTTCCACTGAGGCGTCGGGCGGGTCGGAGTCTTCCGAGTCTTCCGACCTCGCCGGTAGGGGACCGGGACCATCCTCGTACGCTGAGGACCGTTCGTTCGTCCTCTCAGCTGGGAGAGTCCATGAGAATTGTCGTGACCGGTTCGATCGCCACCGATCACCTGATGCGGTTCCCCGGACGCTTCGTGGAGGCTCTGCTCCCCGACCAACTGCACAAGGTGTCGCTGTCCTTCCTCGTGGACGACCTTGTCGTGCGCCGTGGGGGGATCGCCCCCAACATCGCCTACGGCATGACCCAGCTGGGCCTGCGCCCGGTGCTGGTCGGTGCGGTCGGCGCCGATTTCGCCGAGTACCGGGCGTGGCTGGAAGGCCACGGCGTGGACTGCGACTCCGTCCACGTCAGCACCGTCGCACACACCGCCCGGTTCGTCTGCACCACCGACAACGACCTCTGCCAGATCGCCTCGTTCTACGCCGGGGCCATGGCCGAAGCCGATCAGATCGAGCTGGCCCCGATCGCCGAGCGGACCGGCGGGCTCGACCTGGTGCTCGTCAGCGCCAACGATCCCGCGGCGATGCTGCGACACACCGCGGAGTGCCGCCAGCTGGGGGTCGGGTTCGTCGCCGATCCGTCGCAGCAGATCGCCCGGATGACCGGCGACCAGCTGCGCGACCTCGTCGAGGGCGCCGCGTACCTGGTGACCAACGACTACGAGCGGGACCTGCTGACGGCCAAGACCGGTCTGTCCGACACCGAGGTTCTCGACCGGATCGGGATCTGGGTCACGACGCTGGGCGCGGACGGGGTCCGGATCATCGGCCGGGGATTCGACGAGGTCCGCGTGCCGGTCGCCCGGGTCGGCGAGATCGCCGACCCGACCGGGGTGGGGGACGGCTTCCGGGCGGGGTTCTTCGCCGGCCGGGCCTGGGGCCTGTCCCTGGAACGCTCGGCGCAGGTCGGCTCGCTGCTGGCCGCGATCGTCCTGGAGACCGTGGGCACCCAGGAGTACACCGTGCGGGGCGGGGACTTCGTCAAGCGGCTGGCCGAGTCCTACGGCGACCACGTCGCCAGCGAGGTGCTCGCCCACCTGCCGGGCGGGGGCATCGACTCGGCGGCCGGCTGAATCCGCGCGGGGCGTGGATCCCGGCTGGGTCCCCGCCGAGTTCCCCGGGCCGATCGCTCACCGATCGTCCACCCCCGCCTCGGCCCGCAGACGCCGGACGACCTCCGGGAGAACCCCCAGGAACCGGTCAATATCGGTCTCCCGGATGTCTCGGTGCAGCGACAGCCGCACGTTGCCGTGCGTCAGCGCCCCCATGGCCTCCAGGACGTGCGAGGGGCGCTGGGCCGGCGACGCGCAGGCCGAGCCGGACCCGACCGCGAACCCCCGCCGGTCGAGGGCCTGCAACAGTGCCTCCCCACCGAGGTAGAGACACGAAAACGTCACGATGTGGGGCAGCCGGTCGTCCGGATCGCCGGCGAACTCGATGTCCGGAACCGTCGCCGCGAGCGTGCTCCGGACCTTCGCGACCAGCGCCGTCAGCCGGGCGGCCTCCTCCTCGGCCTCGGCCATCACCGCCCGGAGGGAGGCCGCTGCGGCGACCACCGAGGGGACGTTGACCGGGTCCGCCTGGGCCCATGCCGGTTCGAACCGCGCGTTCCCCCGCACGACGAGCACCCCGACGTTGGGCGGACCGCCCCACTTCCGGGCGCTGGCCGTCAGGATCGACCAGCCGGCGGGCACCGGCACCCGCCCGACGGACTGGGCGGCGTCGACGTAGAGCGGCACGCCGGCCTCGGCGCACAGCCCGGCGGCCGTGGCGACCGGTTGCGTCGTGCCGACCGCATGGCTGGCGCTCATCAGCGCGGCGAGGGCCACCCCCGGGGCCTGCACGGCCGCGGCGAAGGCATCGAGGTCGATGCGGCCGAGCCGGTCGACGGGCACGGTCACCGCGGTGCCGTGCCCCCCGGCCTCGTGCCGGGCCGCGGCCTGGAGGACGGCGGAGTGCTCGATCGCCGAGTGGACGAAGGTCGCCGCCGTGCGGTCCGCCCGGCACAGGCCACCGGCGATGGCCCGGTGCGCGGCCTCGGTGCCGCTGGCACAGAACGCCACCTCGTCCTCCCGGACGTCCAGGGCCTCGGCCATGGCCGCCGTCGCCGCGTCGAGGAGCTGGCGGGAGCGGCGGGACTGGGCGTAGAGCCGGTCCGGGTCGGCCCACCCGTCCTCCAGCGCGGCCAGCAGCGCCTGGCGCGCCACCGGGTGCAGCGGGGCCGCTGTGGCCGCGTCCAGGTAGACGGTTTCGGGGGCTTCGTCGCTGTAACCACCAGTCACGCCGAGAACGGTAACCCGGAGAGCGCCGCCAGGACACCGTCTCCCCCGGGCGCGTCTCCGCGACCCGGTCCGCCCACCGCTGCGACAAGGCCCGGAACGCCCCGCCGGAGGACAGGTACCATCGCTTCGGCAGTGCCGGCACGCCAAGGGAGCGCATGTCCGATGAGTGAGCAGATCGCCTCGCGTACCGTCCTCGTCTACAGCGACGACCCGAAGGTCCGGGAGCACACGCGACTCGTGATCGGGCAGCGGCCAGCCGCTGCCGTCCAGGTGTCGTTCGTGGAGGCCGCGACGGCCCGCGAGGTGGTGACCCGCACCGGGCAGGGCGGCATCGACCTGGTGGTGCTCGACGGCGAGGCGGCCCCGGCCGGCGGCCTCGGCCTCGCCCGCCAGCTCAAGGACGAGGTGCCGGGCTGCCCGCCGACGCTGGTGGCCATCGCCCGGTCCGCCGACCGGTGGCTGGCGGCCTACGCCGGGGCGGACGCCACCCTCACCCGTCCCCTCGACCCGGTCCGCACCGCGCGCACCGTCGTCGAGCTGCTGCGGCAGTCCCAGGAACGTCCGGCGAGCTGAATTCCACCACCCTCTTCCAGAAACCGGAGGCCACCATGGGCGAGCGCACCTGGCCGTTGCTGCTGGGCGCCCTGCTGCGCAACGAACCGCTGTCGGCGACCGACGCCGCCTGGGCGATGGGCGAGATCATGTCTGGGGCCGCGACCCCGGCACAGGTCGCCGGGTTCATCGTCGCGCTGCGGGCCAAGGGCGAGACGGCTGAAGAGATCACCGGCCTGGTCGAGGTGATGCTGACCAACGCCGTCCAGGTTCGACTGCCGGAGAGCCTGCGGACCACCGCGGTGGATGTCGTCGGAACCGGCGGGGACCAGGCACACACGGTCAACATCTCGACGATGGCGGCCATCGTGGCCGCCGCCAGCGGGGTCCCCGTGGCCAAGCACGGCAACCGGGCGGCCTCGTCCTCCTGCGGGGCCGCCGATCTCCTGGAAGAGCTCGGCATCCCGCTCGAACTCGGCCCGGACGCGGTGGCGCGCTGCGTCGCCGAGGTCGGCATCGGATTCTGCTTCGCCCCGGCGTTCCACCCCGGGACGCGCCACGCCGGCGCCCCCCGCAGGGAGCTGGGCGTGCCGACGGCGTTCAACTTCCTCGGCCCGCTGACCAACCCCGCCCGGCCGACCGCTGGGCTCGTCGGCTGCGCCGACCGGCGGATGGCGCCCCTCATGGCGGAGGTCTTCGCCCGGCGCGGCGACAGCGTCCTGCTGGTGCGGGGCGAGGACGGGCTGGACGAGGTGACCACCGCCGCCCCGACCCGGGTCTGGATCGCCAGCGGGGGCACCGTCCGGGAGGCGGTGATCGATGTCGCGGATCTGGGGATCGCCAGGTCGGCCCCCGGGGATCTGCGGGGTGGGAACGCGGCGTTCAACGCCGACGTCGCCCGGCGGGTCTTCGCCGGGGAACCCGGGCCGGTCCGGGACGCGGTTCTCGCCAGCGCCGCCGCGGCCCTGGCGGCCCGCGGCGGCCTCCAGGGTGATCTTACCGAGGCCCTCCGCGCCGGCCTGGCCACGGCGGCGGCGGCGATCGACGGGGGCACGGCGGCGGACCTGCTGGGCCGCTGGACCACGACCGCGACGGCCCTGCGGGCCGCCTGAGCGACGGGCCTAGCCGGCGG
>JABDRL010000347.1 GCA_013041765.1 Dactylosporangium sp.
GCCCGGTAGCGGGGGCCTCGGCCGGTTTCCCTTTCTCCACGGTCGCCTCGGCCGGCCCCGGAGCCGGGTCCACGGCCGGTTCCGGGGCCGAGCCCGGGACCGAGCTCATGCCGCCCCCGAGGTCACCCGCGGGGCCGGACGCCCGGTCGCCGCGGCGTAGGTGTTCCGGAATTTCCGGGAAACCAGGCACTGGAGCACGCCGACGACCGCGCCCGCCGCGATGGCCACGTTCGCCAGGGTGTGGATCGCGAGGAAGTAGCCCAGAAACCAGACCCCGCGTTCTCGCCGCACGTAGCGGTAGATGTCCAGATCGGTGGCCAGCGCGAGGGCGAGCAGGATCCCGGGAACGGCGAGCAGTAGCGGATGCACCGCCAGCAGCGGCACGGTCAGCAGCGCGAGCAGGGCCGCAACGCTACCGGAGGCGCGGGTGGGGTTGGCGAATTCCCCCGGGAGCCCCCGCTGCCGCAGGAACAGCGGAACATGCAGCCGGGTCCGGTTGAAGACCTTGTCGAGTACCACCCCGAGGGTCCCGTCGTGGTCGTGCCGTCCGTGGATCTCCGTGGTGCTGCGGACCTGGTACGCGCGGCAGATCCGCAGCCCGTACTCGCCGTCCTCGCTGTGCCGGAGGGCCTCCTCGAACGGACCGATCTCGGCGAACACCGCCGCCGGCATGGCGCACATCGCGGTGTGCAGCGTGTTGATCCGGCCGGCGGAGGCCCGCATCCAGTACGAGTGGTGCAGGCAGCGGTACTCCTTGACCAGGCTGTCGCGGATCATGGGGATCGGCTCGTAGACACCGCACACCGCGCCGAGGGCCGGGTCCGCTCCCAGCAGCGCGACCGCGCTGGCGACCGCGTCCGGCGCGGGCGCCACATCGGAGTCGACGAAGAACAGCACGTCCCCGCGAGCGTGCGCCGCGCCGAGGTTGCGGGCGGCCGAGACGCCCCGGTTGACCGGGGTGTGGTGCACCGCCACCCCCAGCGCGCGGGCGACGCCGACCGAGCCGTCGGTACTCCGATCGTCGGCGACGATGATCTCCAACGACGGGTAGGTCTGGGCCTGGAGCGCTCGCAGGCACCTCGCCAGCGAGCGCTCGTAGTTGTAGTTCGGGACGATCGCCGACACCAGCGGCAGGCCCGGTCCTGGCATGTTGCCTCCGTCCGTCATCAGAAGAACACCTTCGCCGCGGCCAGCGCCCCCTGCCGCCACGGATCGCGGCTGGTCCGACCGCCCGAGCGGGCCGGCTGCTGGCGGCGACTGGCCCGCCACCACTCGTAGGTACGCAGGATGGCGTCGCGGTTGGAATGCTCCGGGACGAACCCCAGCCGGTCCCGGACCCGCTCGATGCTCACGAACGAGTCGTCCAGCAGCTTGTGGATCAGCCTGTCGTAGACCGGAGACAGCCCGAGCCGTCCCAGGCCCCGCAGCATCGCGACCGCGGGCCGCGCCGGGACGGACACCACCCGCTTGCCGTGACCCGCGGCGTCCAGCACCGCTTGAAAGTCTTCCCGCAGGGTGGCGAACTCGGCCGCCGCGACGTTGAACGCGTCGTTGGCCCGTTCCGCCGGCGCGTCGAGCACCACCTCGATGGCGCTCAGCAGGTCGGTCAGGTCGAGCATCTGGATCCGCACGTCGCCCCGGCCGAGGACGGGGAAGTTGCGGCCCTCCTCCGCCCACTCGAAGAGCATCGCGAACAGCCCCATCCGGCCCGGACCGAGGAACGTCTTGGGCCGGAGCACCGGAACGCACATCCCGCCGGTCCGGAACTCCGCCACGACCTCCTCCGCCGCGGCCTTGGCCGCGCTGTAGGTGTCAACCGGCTGCTTCGGGTAGTCCTCCCGGGTCGGCACGACGGTCGGCAGCCCGTAGACGGCGGTGGACGAGATGTGTACCACCCGGGACAGGTCGGCGGTCCGGGCCGCGGTCAGCGCGCTGCGGGTGCCGTCAACGCTGATCGAGCGGATCTGGTCCGCCGGGTAGCTCGGCAGGGCCGCCGCGCAGTGCACCATCGCGTCGGCCCCGGCGGCGGCCCTCGTCAGCAGGGTGACGTCCCGGACGTCGCCGATGGTCTGCTCGACCCCGGCCACGGGCTCGTCGGGCTGGCGCAGGTCGACGCCGTGCACCGCATGTCCCCGGTCGGCCAGCCGGCGCACCAGGTGCGAGCCCAGCATCCCGGCGGCCCCGGTCACCACAATGCGCATGTCAGCATCCCTCCGGCGGGGGTTCCGTCTCGGTGCGGGCGGGTGCGCTGTCCCGCCCGGGTCCCGTCGCTCACCACAGCGAGGTCGCCTTCTCCTTGAGGAATCCGGTCAGCAACCGGGTCAGACCCTTCGCGAGGACCTTCTCCAGGCAGCTCAGGAAGTACTCGACCTCATCCGGCCCGGTCACCAGCGGGGGCGCCACCATCAGGGGATTGCCGGTGTTCGGGCTGTAGTAGCTGAGGATGTCGTGCTCCCGGTAGAGCGCGGCGATCACCGAGAGCGTGATCAGCTTCTTCGCGAAGTCCGGGTCGCCGGAGAAGCCGGACGGTCCCAGCTTGGCCGCGAGGTTCAGGATCTTCGGGCCGTCGGCGAGTTCCACCCCGTGCAGCGCGCCCACCCCCGAGACCGATGCGATGACGTCCGGGTACTGCTTGCGGAGCCGCTCCAGGCCAGGTTCGAGCATCCGCTCGATGGCCCGGGCCTTTCCCGGAAAGTCCTCGGTCACCACGATGTTCACCGCTTCGATCGCGGTGGCCGTCTCCTCCCCGAACCCGTAGTAGGTCGTGCTGTGCAGGATGACGTCGGCGAGCCGGTCGTAGGCGTGGCGGAAGACCGATTCGCGGGCGGTGTATCCGGAGATCGACGCCTTGCCGCCGCCGAAGGATTTGGAGTAGGTGAGGACGTCGGGGATCAGACCCGGGTACCGCATGAAGTAGAACAGGCTGCCGGTCTTGCCCCAGCCGGTGTAGACCTCGTCGAAGATGAGCATGATTCGCTCTGCGGTGCACAGTTCCCGCAGGTCCCGCAGCGCCTCCTCGGACCAGCTCCGCAGCGTGGAGGCGCTGTAGGGCTCCACCATGATGGCGTAGACATCGCAGCCGCCGGCCGAGGTGCGGGCGGCGGCAACGGCGGCGCGCACCGAGTCCATGTCCCCGTACTGGTACACCTGGATGTTGGGCAGCCCGGGGAACCGGAAGTTGTTCTCCAGCGAGCCGGTGATGCTGCCCGAGCCCAGGGTCTTGCCGTGGAAACTGATGTCGGCGCGCAGGATCGTCTGCCGCTGCCCGTCGTGGTACTTGTATGCCATCTTGATGGCGCCCTCGTTGGCCTCGGCGCCGGAGTTCGGAAAGTACGAGATGTTGAGGTCGCCGGGCAGTACCTGCGCGACGTTGTGGCTCAGCGCGGCCAGATACGGCGAGAAGAACGCCTTGTGGACCTCCATCCGCCGGCTGTCCATGAAGCGCTGGCGTGCCGCGAGGATGCGCGGGTGGTTGTGGCCGTGGTTGAGCACGCCGACGCCGCCGGTGAAGTCCAGCACCTTGCGCCCGTCGGCGGTGTAGATCCAGCACCCCTCGGCGCGCTCCACCCGCACCCGGCCGAAGCCGAAGGTCGTCGTCAGCGAGACCTGGCTCCGGCTGACATAGTTCTGGTACAGGTCCTGGACCTGCTTGAGCGCCATCTGCTCGCACTCGTCGATACCGATAAGTCGTTGACTGGGCATCATGCGTCCTCTCCTGGCCGCGCTCCGGCCGGCGCCGCTCCGGCCGGCATCGTCGTCTCTTCCTGATCGGTCATGTCTGGGTTGCCGGTGTCCCCGGTGGTGGTGTCCCCGGTGGCGGTGTCCGCATCCGGTCGGCGCCGGCGCGCGATCGAGACGAGCAGGAACATCCCGCCGGCGGTGGAGAGCTCGCTGATGACACACACCAGGCGGCTGGCCAGCACCGCGGCCCCGGCGGCCGGGAGCGGCAGCACCGTCGACAGCGCCAGGCCGAGCAGCACGTCCCGGGTGCCCCAGCCGTCGGGGACCACGACAACCAGTGCCCCGGCGACGGTGGCCAGGGCGAACCCGCCAACGCACACCGGCAACGAGCGGACGGGATCCGCGCCGAGTAGCACCGCCAGCACCCACAGGTGCGAGCCGGCGGCGGCCCAGCCGGCGAGCCCTGCGGTGAGGGACCGGCGCATGCCCCCGCCGGAGGCCGGCCCGGAGGCGATGGGGCGGCGGAGCATGCTGGCGGCGCGGGCGAGTACCCGGTAGGCCAGGTCCGGCCGGAGATAACCGACAAGGACCAGCCCGGCGGGGACGAGCAACCAGCCGGCCCGACCGCCGAACAGGCTCGGCGCGACCAGCAGGCCCACCGTGCCGCCGGTGAACACCCCGACGACCAGGCTCACGGCGTACACCGCGACCATCGGCCCGATGTCCGCCCCAGCCCGGTTCCCCATCCGGATCTGGGCCAGTGGTGCCCAGACCCGGCCCGGCAGGTACTTGCTGAGGAAACTGACGAAGAAGATCCGGACCTCGGCGTCGAAACCGAGGGTGGTGCTGACGTCGCGGAGGAGCACTCGCCAGGAGACCCACGTCAGCAGCACCCCGACCACGTTGGCCGCGGTCGCCGCAGCGAAATAGGGCAGCGCGCTCGGCCGCGCCAGCACCCGCAGCACGCTGAAGTCCAGGTTGCGCACCGCGACCGCGACGCTCACGGCCACGGCCGCGAGGAACACCGGCGCGATCAGCCGCAGGCACCACCGGACGATCGGACGCCGGGCCTCCGGCCGCCCGGCGGTGGAACCCGGCGTGGCGACGCTCCCGTGGAGATCCGGGTCGGGGGGCGAGACGACCGCGGTCACCGGTCCGCTCCCGGAACGGCCCCGACCGGGGGACCGGCCACGCGCTGGCCGGTGCCGGCCAGACGGCGCCCGGCCAGCCAGCGCACCCCGCCCCACACCGCTCCCGCGCCAACCACGACGTGCACCGCGAAGTGCACGGCGAGGAAGTAGCCGAGGAACCGGGCGCCCCGCTCCCGGCGGACGAAGCTCGCCAGTGCCGGATCGGCGCAGGCGAAGGCCAGCACCATGGCCAGGGGAAGGGTCAGGGCCGCCGGGGCGAGCCACCCCAGGGGCAGGGTCGTGACCGCGAGCGCCGAGGTCACCAGGCTGCGCCGGTGCAGCGCCCGCAGCCCCCCGGCCGGCCAGCGCCGGGCCATGGCGATGGGTACCAGCATCTGGGCCCGCCGGAACTGCTCGCGCAGCAGCGGTCCCATCCGGTCGACCTCATCGTGACGGCCCTGCACCGTGTCGGTCATCAGAATGCCGCACTCGGCCGGCAACCGGCTGCCGTACTCGACGTCCTCGCCGTCGCGGAGGCTCTCGTCGAACGGCCCGGCGGCGGCGAAGACCGATCTCGGTATCGCGGTCAGGCTGAACAGCGTCGCGCCGACTCGACCGACATTGCGGGCCCGCCAATGGTGTTCATGCAACACCCGATAGACCTCGACCGGACCATCCTCGACCAAGGCTTCCCTGGCGAAGATTCCCTGCACGACGCCAAGGGTCGGGTCGGCGGCGAGCGGCCCGAGCGCGTTGGCGATCGCGTCCGGGTACAGCGCGACATCGGCGTCGACGAAGAAAAGAAACGTTCCGTCGCTGGCCGCGACACCCGCATTCCGGGCCGCCGAGACCCCGCGGTTGACCGGCATGTCCACCAGCGTGCACGGAAAGGACCGGGCGATCGTCGCCGAACTATCGGTGCTGGCGTCGTTGACGACGACCACCTCGTCCGGCCGTCGGGTCTGGTCGAATACCGCGCGCAGGCACGCGTCGAGGGTCCGCGCGGCGTTGAAACAGGGAATGACGACGGTGATCTGACCTGAACCAGGCGCAGGCATGCGGCGACCTGACCTTTCTTCGCTCTCGGAATCTCCGCCTGACGTACCGCCGGGTTTCCGGCCGCGGCGATCGTCGTTCCACACGTCAGAAGAAAGCCGACGAGAACGCGGCGGTGGTGGACAGAAACGCCGCCAGCGGGACACAACACGCACCCAGCAGTGCGGCGATCACTATGGATCGGTCGCGGAGCAGCGTCTCCGTCGGGTCTCCGCCTCCGCCGTCGATGACCAGGATCTGGATGTATCGGAACAGTCCGAAGATGGTCAGTGGCATGGAGAGCAGAAAGAGGATCTGCCCGAATGGCTGGCTGATCGTATCCGTACACAGATACGACGCGTACGAGCCGAAGCCGAGACCGGAGGCCAGGACCATCAGGCTGTTGACGAACTCCGGCGAGTACGCCATGAGAGCCGGTCGATGGTTTGTCGGATCGCCCGTGCCGAGCCCCAATTCGTGGCGGCGCTTGCCGAGACACATGAGTAGGGAGAAGGAAAAGATTGCCAGTATGAGCCAGTTCGAGACGGCAACGCCGGCGGCGATAGCCCCGAACATGACCCGGAGCACGAATCCGGTCGCGACGATTATGACATCGACGATCGCCTTATGTTTGAACCATCTGGTATAGGCAAGGTTGAGCAGCAGGTAGCCGGCCACGACCCAGGCCGTGCGCCATGGGCCGATGGCCGTCAACCCGATCAGGGCGACGCCCAGCAGCGCCGCGAACAGCCACGCCGCGCGCACCGAGACCCGGCCGGACGCGATCGGCCGGTGCAGTTTCGCCGGATGGAGCCGGTCCCGGTGCCGGTCGTGCACGTCATTGAGGATGTAGACCAGGGACGAGCTGAGAATGAAGAGCGCTACCGCCCAGGCCAGCCGGCTGATCAGCGAGCCGGTCAACGAGACGGTTCCGATGGTGGACAACGGCACGGCGATGAGATTCTTGGACCATTGTCTCGGGCGGAGTGCTTGGAACAGAGCTACGACTCTGTCAGCACGAGTGTATGGCTCTGCTGTGGATTCGTGTTCCAGGCCGGGAGGGAAGACCGTAATCATAGAATCACCGGCATTCCAATCGGGTTTCCAACTGATCGAACGACACATCCGTGCCTGGACACGCGAACCATTACTCTCCACGGGCGAGAATCGAATGTTCTCGTTTTCGGGGTGAGGTGGAGCGCAACGGAACGCTACGTGAGTTATGAACTCCCGCGACAGGTGATGTCACATTGGTGTGAGATTCCTAGGTCATTCCGCCACCGCATCATTCTGACTCTGGGAAATGGTCACACAGCGCAAACCACTACTCGCCTCCCCCGTGTATGAACACCCAGTATCAACATCAAGAATTTGTGATGTGACGCAAGGCTAGCATGATCAATTTAAATGAGTCAACGTGACCTGGGGGGTGGTAATTCCATGTCTCACATCGCGGATGGTCGGCGGCGTCATCCGGCGAAGGGTGCTCAAACGGGCATTCGCCAAATACGGTTAGACCGTAGGGTCGCGGTTGTCCTGGTCGATGGATATCCTTTTGCCCAACGGCCCTGGACCGCCCTGTTCCGGGGCTCACCTGATCTCGGCTGACCGCGAGTGCGGCCGGTCGCATTTACTGCACGATGCGAGGAGAAGGAGAAGAAGGATGCGGTATCGTTTTCTGGGTCGAACCGGGCTCAAGGTCAGTGAACTCGGCCTGGGTGCCATGACGTTTGGTCGTGAACTCGATGAGCAGGCCAGTTTTCAGATTCTTGACAAATTCGCCGCGGCCGGAGGAAATTTCATCGATACCGCCGACGCATACTCCGGCGGTGCGTCGGAGGAGATCCTTGGCCATTGGTTGCGGGGCCAACCTCGCCAGGACTTCGTCGTAGCCACCAAGGTGCGGTGGCCGTCCAGCGACCGACCCAATGACGCCGGACTCAGCCGGAAACACATCCTCGACGCCGTCGCGGCGAGCCTGCGCCGGCTGGGTACCGACTACATCGACCTGTACCAGGTCCACGCCTGGGACGGCGCAACGGCGCTGGAGGAGACGCTGAGCACGCTCGACTCCCTGGTCCGGAGCGGCATGGTGCGCTACGTCGGCGCCAGCAACTACAGCGGCTGGCAGCTCCAGAAGGCCGTTGACCTGTGCCAGCGTCACGGCTGGCAGCCGTTCGCCAGCCTGCAACCGCTGTACAACCTCCTCGACCGCGAGGCCGAGTGGGAGCTGCTGCCGGTGTGTCGCGGCGAAGGACTCGGCGTGGTCTCGTGGAGTCCGCTGCGTGGCGGATGGCTCGGCGGCAGGTTGCGCCCGGGCATGACGACCCCGCCGGACGGTACCCGGGTGAAGACGGCCGAGCGGCTCGGCTGGGGGGAGTCCTGGACCGCGTACCACAACGACCACACCTGGCGGGTGATCGAGGAGTTGTTCGCCGTCGCCGAGGAGACCGAGCGCGAGGTCGCCCAGGTAGCGATCAACTGGGTGCTCAACCGGCCGGGGGTGACCGCTCCCATCACCGGCGCACGGACGCTGGAACAGCTCACGACGAATCTCGGCGCGGTCGGCTGGGAGCTGAGCGCCGACCAGGAGCAGCGGCTGTCGGCCGTGAGCACGCGGCCACTGCCGTACCCATACAACATCGTGATGGCCGATCCGGAACGGATCTGATCCGTCGACCAGGAACCGTGCTTGGAGCTGGCCGGGCCGGGGAACGGTGGACGGCCGGGCTGGCTCGTCACCCGGCCGTCGCCGGCAGCTCCAGCTGGCACCGGGATCCGCTTGCCGGAACGGTCCGATCGATCAGGTAGGCGTCGATCGAATCCGCGATACACGCGCTTTTCGGGTACAGGACGTGGCCCGGCCCCTCGTAGGTCAGCAGCACCGCACGATCGGCCAGCTGGCTGGCAGCGTTGGTGGCCCAGTTGTACCCGGTCGCGGGGTCGTACCGCGAGTTCACCAGCAGCAGGGTGGGGCCGCTGGTGACCCGCAGCGGATGCTGCGGGTTGTTGACCGTGCCCGGCCAGCCGAGACAGGCAATCGCCCGCCCCAGCGCCAGCCGGGACGGTCCCATCTCCGGCGAGGCCTCGGCCATCTGCCGGAGCAGGTCGGAGTACTGGTCGTAGTCGTCGATCGGCAGATCCCAGTCCTGGCAGAACGGCGCGGCCACCCCTGCCGGGGCGATGTCGTCGTCGCCATCCGCGGCGAGAGCGGTCGGCGGCATCGCCACCGGGTCGGTCGGCTGCGCCACCGGGTCGGTCGGCTGCGCCACGGTGAGGTCGTGTAGCCATGCCGCCACCGACACCCAGTCCTCCGCCGGCCCCGCGCTGGCCCGCAGCACTCGGACGACCAGGTCATATGGCTTGATCAGGGTGCCGGTTCGGGAGATCAGCTCGCCCCGCTCCGCGCTGGCCTTGAGTTCGGCGAAGACGGCCTGGGTCCCGCGTGTCCGCAACGGGCAGGCGTCGGTCCGGTCACACCACGCGGCGAATCCGGTCAACGCTTCGTGGAGGCTGGCGCTCTCGGTCACCAGGAAGTCCCGGGTCCCGAGGCTGTGATCCATGGTGCCGTCAAGCACCATCGCCCGTACCCGGTCTCCGTAGACCTCGGCGTACTGCTGGCCGATCAACGTCCCGTACGAGGCTCCGTAGAAGGTCAGGGTGCTCTCGCCGAGGGCCGCCCGAAGCGCGTCGAGGTCGTGGACGGTGCTCAGGGTGTCGACGTGGTCGAACAGCGGCCCGGTGCGCTCCCGGCAGTCGGCCGCCAGCTGCTGGTTGTGCCCGACGACGGTCTCGAAGTCCGCCTGGCTGGCCGGGTACAGGTACGGTCCGGAGACCCAGGTCCGGCCGGGGCAGATGATCGGGTTGCTGCGTTGGGTGCCCCGCGGGTCGAAGCCGACGAGGTCGAACCGGCTGCGGATCTCCGCTGAGAGCCGGTCCCCGCCCGTGAAGATGTAGTTGTCGATGCCCGACAGTCCGGGCCCGCCGGGGTTGAGCAGCAACGCCCCGATCCTGGTCGACTGGTTGGTGGCCGCCCGGCGGGCGACCGCGAGGTCGAAGGTGGGTCCGTCCGGCTCCGCCCAGTCGATGGGCAGGGCGAGCGTGCCGCACTCCGCGGTCGGGTCCTCCTGGCACGGAGCCCAGGCGATGGTCCGTTGTGGTTGGTCGGCCGCTGCCGCGGATCCGGGGGACGCGGATCCCGCCGCGGGCACGGCCGTCACCGCGACCGCCGTCGTCGCCACGATCGCCCCGGTCACGACGACACAACGGATCATCGCGTCCCGCCACGCGCTGCGCTTCATGCTTCTCCCCCGATCGATGCGGCAAGCCAACGCCACTCCCGCGCCATCAGATCACCGCGCTGGAACGCCAACCGCATGCCGAGCGGGCGCCGCTGCCCCCCAGCGGCCACGGTCGCCGCTCCACCGGCTGGTCAGACTTCCTCCGCCCGCCGGCGGCCGGGCTTCTGCCGGATGATTCTTTCGAACCGGCGTTCGGCTCGACTTCCGGATCGGCCCCCGGCTCGATTCCCGACCGGAAGATCGTCGAAACTTTCGGTAACATTGCCCTGGACCTTGGTCCCGTGGCTGAAGCTTCCATCGACCGGATCCGAGCGTTAGCTGTCGAGTCGGGTCGGCGACCAGGTCGAACATGTTCTCGGAAGATTCTCAATCAACGTTAAGCTTTCGTAATTTTTCCGATAGCCGTTGACAGTTTGGGGGAGTCCGAGAATACTGCCGCCATCGACAGGCCTAAATCACTGTCGATCCTGGTCACTCGTCGCGACCTGGTCCTCCGGCCGTCGACCCCACGACGGCCGGCTAACTCCCGCCGCGTGGTACGACGCCGACGCACGGTGGCCGTCGTTCTGGCCACCGGCAGCCTCGCCGCCGGGTCATATCACGCTGTCTGGCCTCCCCGCCAGCCTTCACGAGGAGGAAGCATGCATATAGACGACGCCTCCGCCCACCCGACGAGCCGCAGACGCGGCCGTACCCGGCTGCTCATCGGCGGTGCCTGCGCCGCGGCGCTGGTCGTGGCCGCGGCTCTGCTGCCCGGCACCGCCAGCGCGGCCATAACCTCAAATCAAACTGGCACCAATAACGGCTACTTCTATTCATTCTGGACCGATAGTCCTGGCTCGGTCTCCATGGAGCTGGGATCCGGTGGCAATTACAGCACCTCATGGAGCAACACCGGGAATTTCGTTGCCGGCAAGGGCTGGAGTACCGGCGGACGCAGGACCGTGAACTACTCCGGCAGCTTCAATCCGTCCGGTAATGCATATCTGACGCTCTACGGGTGGACGACAAGCCCTCTCGTGGAGTACTACGTCGTTGACAACTGGGGCACCTACCGGCCCACGGGGACGTACAAGGGCACGGTCACCAGCGACGGCGGTACGTACGACATCTACCAGACGCAGCGAGTCAACCAGCCCTCCATCATCGGCACCGCGACGTTTGATCAGTACTGGAGCGTCCGGCAGTCGAAGAAGACGGGCGGAACCATCACCAGTGGCAACCACTTCGACGCATGGGCCAGCCATGGAATGAGCCTGGGCAGCCACAACTACATGATCCTCGCAACCGAGGGATATCAGAGCAGCGGGAATTCCAACATAACGGTGGACAGCAGCACCACGCAGCCCACCACCGACCCGACCACCCAGCCCACCGGCACGACCGGCTCCTGCACGGCGACGCTCTCGGCGGGCAGCCAGTGGAGTGACCGGTACAACCTCAGCGTCGCCGTCTCCGGCGCGACGAGCTGGACGGTGACCATGAACGTCCCGTCTCCCGCAGTGATCATCGCGACCTGGAACATCAACGCCACCTGGCCCAGCAGCCAGGTCCTGCTGGCCACACCCAACGGCAGCGGCAATACCTGGGGGGTGACGATCCAGCACAACGGAGTCTGGACCTGGCCGACGGTCTCCTGCAGCGCGACTTGACCTCTGCACACCCGAAATACCGCACCTGTGGCGCGGCGGCCCCCGGGCC
>JABDRL010000358.1 GCA_013041765.1 Dactylosporangium sp.
GCCCTGGCCTGCGGCAACGCCGTCATCCTGCGACCGTCGGAAACGACGCCGCTGACCTCGCTGGCGCTCGCCGAGCTCGCTGGGGACGCGCGGCTGCCCGCCGGGGTGCTCAACCTCGTTCCGGGCGGGGACGAGGTCCGAGACGCGCTCCTGGCGCACCCCGGGATCGCCGCGGTGGCCCAGGTCGGGCCGACCCCCGCCAGCGGGATCGCCGCCGCCGCGCTCGCCGGGACCGGCCGGCGGGTGCGGCTGGACCTGCCCAGCACGGCCGTCCACCTCGTCTTCGACGACGCCCCGGTCGACGATGCGGTCGAGGGGATCGTCCAGAGTGCCTTCGCTGGCGCGGCGTTCGAGCCCCGCCGAGGGTCGCTGCTACTGGTCCAGGAATCCGTCGCCCAAGACCTGCTCGCACGGATCAAGCGACGCATGGCCACGCTGCGCGTGGGCGACCCGCTCGACCAGAACACCGACGTCGGGCCGCTCCCCTGCGCTTCTCGCCTCGCATCCGCGCGAGCGGGGGTGGCCGCCGTCCCGGAGGGCGAGACCTGGTCGCTGGAGTGCGACCTGCCAGAGCGCGGATTCTGGTTCCCCCCGACCCTCGTGACCACTGCGGTGCCCGCGGCCGTCGGCCCGGTGCTGGCCATCCGCAGCTTCCGCACCCCAGCAGAGGCACTGGCGCTGGCCAACGGCACGGGGCACGGGGTGTCGGCCGGGGTCTGGACGGAGAAGGGTTCCCGCGCCCTGGCCCTAGCCGACCGGCTCCGCGCCGACGTGGTCTGGGTCAATACGTTCAACCGGTACACCCCGTCCACGGCGTTCGGTTGGCACGGAGGAGCAGATTTCGGCCGCGAGGGCGGCACCGGCGGATTGGAGGCATACCTTGCCAGCTGAGATCCCCCGTCTCGCCCTCCGGCGGCCCCGGAAACCAGCCTCCGAGCGGGACGTGGCCGCGGCGACGCACACCGCAGCGGCAGCGGCATCCGCCTGGTCCGCCATCCCCGGCTACCGTCGCGGGCAGCTGCTCTACCAGGTCGCCGGGCTCCTGGAAGAGCGACTGGCGCGGCTGGGGACCGAGCCCGCGGGGGGCTCGCCGGCAGCTCTGGCGGACGATGCCAGCGCGGCGCTTGACCGTTGGGTGTGGTACACCGGCTGGGCCGACAAGATTGGCCAGATGTGCGGCCCGTTCAATCTCATCGAGGGAGCGCATTTCAGCTGTTCGACCCCCACGCCGATCGGGGTCGTCGGGGTCGTCGCCCCGCGGGATTCGACCCTGCTTGAACTGGTCAACGCGGTCGCCCCGATCATCGTGACGGGTAGCACCGCAATCGTGCTCATCGCCCAACACCGTTCCCGGCTGGTGGCGACGCTGACCGAAATACTCACGCTCTCCGATCTCCCCGTCGGCGTCGCTACCCTGCTATCAGGCAATCCGGAGACATTGGGGCCGCGGCTCGCGCTCGACCCCGGCGTGGACGCGATCGACCTGGCCGGTGTTTCCGATCAGGAAACGGTGATCAGGCTCGAAGCGCTGGCCTCCGCCGGTGGCACCCGGGTGCTCCACTACCCGGCCGACGCCCCCGGCCGACCCGCCGACCCTGGTATCCAACGCATGGCCGCGCTGTTCCGTACCAAGACCATCTGGTCTTCCCGGGGTTTCTGACCAGGCCCGGCGTGCCGGAAGCGTTGGCGCCCGTTCGTGGCTGAAGCGAATCGTCTAGGGTGTTGATGCGTGGCTCGCTCGGACTGGTCGGGTCGCCTTGGAGTTATCCGATACGGAGGTCGCCGTGGCCGAGGTCAACGACGTTGACAGCGAGGTCGACGAGACCGAGGAAACTAGCCGGACACGCTCGGAAAAGGCCGACGCGATGTGGTCCGAGGCCCGTGTTGACCCGGTCGAAATCGCGCTGCCGCAGGGCCTCGGGTACACCCTGCGGGCCTACCGCATGTCCGACGCGGTGGTCCTCAGCGATGTGGACCGGGACGAGGACGACTTCACCGCCCTGGAACGGAAAGAAGATCCGCTGTCCGAGGACGATGAGGACGACTCCGACGACGAGGCGTCCGAACGGCACTCTGCGGACGACCGTGACCTTGACGAGTCCGACGACGAAGCGGACGAGGGCGCCCCGAAGCGGCGAGACGCCGACGACGACTCGGCCGACGACGACTCGGCCGAAGAGGACTCCGACGACGAGGACAAGGATTCCGAGGACGAGTCAGCAGAGGCTGAGGAGTCTGAAGAGATTCCGGTTTTTCTCGGGTATGCCGGAAAGTTGTATCTTTTCGCCACCCCCGAGGCGCTCGTTGATTTTGTGTGCTCCGATACCAATCATGACCTGACGCAGGTCGATGGTTGGGCCACATTGCGGGAACAGATCACGGCCGATGACGTCATCGCAGACGATGCGGACCGCTATGAGCTGGATCTCGTGGTGGAAAACCTGCGCGGCGGGCAAGATGTCTGGGATACCGATCTTCTTGTCCAAGCGGGGGAAATCGCGCGTGACCTTGGATATGCGCTACGGGTCGAGCCGATCATGACGGCGCTGGCCTCGGGCTCGCCCTTGGATGATCTCGATGAGGCTCTTCGTGCCACAAATGCCGGGATGATCAGCGGCTATTTCGCACGCAGGCGGCTCCGGAAAATCGGGACACAACAGGCGACACTCGGCTGGCGAACAATAATCGGCAAGATCTCTGCTGTCGTGGACTGGCGCGAGTGACCCTCGACCAGAGACCATCAGTTCGGTGAAAGTTGCCGATGGGTTGCCGACGAGGAGCGCGTCAGGAGTGGCATGACATGCCACCGCGACCGCTCGGCCGGCACCTGATCCGGCCGAAACGGCGGATCGCGTCGGTGGCAAGCACCCTGAATAGTTAAGAATTGCTCAGGTCGCTTGATCGTCAGGCGGCATCCCTGGGTGGTGGTGTGTTCCGGGAGGAGGACGACGCGGTGACGCTCGTTCGGGTGTACTGCGGTCTCGCATCCACAGATTCTGCGGAGGCGCAGCCCGGCCAAGAGGCTTGGCTGACCGTTGCCGTCGTGGACGACGCGGGTCGGCTCCTCGATATCTGTGAGGTCACCGACGAAGCGGGCGGCTACGCCGCGCTCAGTGCGCTGCTCGCGCACCGGGCGGGCGGCTCCGCCGCGGCGGTCGCGACCGACAACGACGACCACATCGTCATTCAGCTCCTGACCGCTGCGGGCCGGCACTTGGCCTACACGGACGAGGACTCGGCGGATGACTACGCGGAGCGCTTCGCGGACGGTTCCTCGGCAGATGAGTCTCAGGCAAGCCCCGTCCAGCGCCGGGCTATCGGGCTGGCCCGGGCATTGCAGGCCGGGGTGCTCTCCGCCGTGCCCCAGAGCCCGCCCCGCGACATGCTCGCCCTCAAGCCACTGCTGTCGGCCCACGCCGCCATCGTCGCTGGCCGTCAGGGCTCGGCCGCGACTCTCCGCGAAGTCCTGCGCGAGCTGTATCCCGCGGCGCTCCGCGCCTATCCCGATCCGGCCGAGCCGATTCCACTGGCGATTCTCGACGCACTGCCCGAGCCGGGCCTGCTGGGCGGCGGTCAGGCTGCCCGCAGCCGCGATGCCCAGGTCGTCGCCGACCTGACGGCGACCGGTCTGTCCGACTCGGCGACGCTGACGGAGGCCATCGGCGCGCTCCGGCTCGCCACTGTCGAGACGCCCCGCCGCACCGGAGTCACCCGCGCGCTGACCGCGGCCGTCGCCGAGACCATCCGGCAGTCGGTCGCGTCCCTCCAGGCGTGCGACAAGGCCACAGGGGCGCTGATCGAGGTTCTCGGCAGTCGCATGTCCAGCCGGAGCGACGGGAGGCGGATCGCCCCGCCCGGGGTCAACGGTGCCCCGCACACGTCCATGCCCCAGCAGACGGTGCGCGAGATCTATCCGGAGATGCCGGCGGCCGATGTCGCCCCGGACGACGGTCGTCGTGGTCGCATCCTGAGCGCACCTCCGCCCCCGCAACAGGTCGTCTCCGCACCCCCGGCCGTCCACGTCGTGTCCGGACCGCCGTCCCGCGTGGTCTCCGCGCCCCCGGCGCACATGGTGTCCGGGCCCCCGGCTCCCACCGAGCGGACGTCGCAGCCGAGCCTGGCCGAGCGATTCCCCAGACGGGGTGGGCGTCCGACGTCCCCGGCAGCACCCATGTCCCCGGCAGCACCGATGTCCCCGGTGCCGATGTCCCCGGTGCCGATGTCCCCGGCTGCACCCATGTCCCCGGTGCCGATGTCCCCGGCAGCGCAGCCAGGCGGCCCCTACGACGCCCAGCAGGCCTACAACGCGTACCAGCCGCAGCAGTCCTACTACGACCCTGGGATACCTCCGGCACCGCGGCAGCAGGCAGCACAACCGCCGCAACCGCCGCAGGCACCGCAGTACGACCAGCGCCCCTGGCGTTCGGAGGCCCCGCCGGTCCAGCAGGCCGGCCAGGGCCAGGGCTACGATCCGTTCCCGGCGGCCCCCCCTCGGCAGCAGGCCCCGGCCCCGGTCTCCGGTTCTCCAACGGCGAGCTTCCCCGATTCCCCGCACTTCGGAACGGAGCCCAGAGACTACGAGCCGGCGTACGCCCGACGCTTCGACCCGGCACCCCCAGCGCCGCGTCTCGACAGCACCACCCCGGCGCCAGGTTCCCGCTCGGAATGGCCGTTGTCGGCCGACACCAGACCGGATGTCGCCCCAGACCCGCAGCAGGGCGCTGACGTACCGAGGCAGCGAGAGGGGCGGGTGGTCCCGCCCTGGCAGTCCAACGATCTCCCGGCTGAGCCGCCGGCCCTGCGCCTCGTCGAGCCGGCGCTCGATCCGGGGTCCGTGAACGGGCCACCGCCTCCTCCGGTCATCAGCGAGCCGAACCCCGGGCGCGCCGAGCCGCCGGCCCTGCGCCTGGTGGATTCGGAACGCGATGCCGAGCGCACCGGCAGGGGAAACTCCCGCCGCGGACGCACTGACCGGCCGGAACCGCTGGTTCTGGAAAACAGCGACAACGACGATGGCGATCTGCTTATCTTCGCCGCCGCTCGTTCCGCCTGGTTCACCGACGAGCCAGAGGACACCAGTGCCTGGGCGACGCCAGCGGACGCTGGCTGGGAGGCCGCCTCCCACGTTTCCCGGCCGGCGGTCGGCGCCGATACCCGGTCCGGCCTGCCACGCCGAGTTCCCCAGCAGAACCTGGTGCCCGGTTCCGCCTACAGCGGGCAGGAGCGGCCGCTGCGGATCGTCCGTGACGCTGCCGCGATCGCGGCCCATACCACCGGGTATTTCCAGGGATGGCGACGGGGGCAGGAAGCCGGCGGATACTCCGTCGGAGGACGTCCGGGTCGCGAATCAGTGCGGGGTTGGGACTTCACCCGAGACGCCGGTCGAGACAGTACCGAGCGCGAATACGAGTACCGTTCCGCCCGCCGATAGGGCGCGCGTCTCCTGGATCGAGAGTTGGGACTCTCCTGACGTCTGACCGCGTGACCTCACCCAACGATATTGATCCACAAGACACGCCACAGCGGTCGCCACAGCGCCGTAGAACATCAACATCCCTGGGTTGTTCTACGGCGCTGTCCGGATGGGCGCGGGACCGGATACCGGCTGCTGCCCGCGCCCCTACCACCGACGACGCCACCGGTCGTCGTCTGCCCGACGCGACAGGCGTGCCCGGTCGCGCCCATGGCCTTCGGACAAGCAATGAGACCGCGAACAGGAGTTCGCGGTCTCATTTACGCGGATAGCGGCCAGCGGATGGATCAGGCGTGCGCGGCGGTACGCGAACGCCGCATCGACAGGACGTACTCCACCAGCGAGATAAGCACCTGCTTCGTCGATTCCCGGGTCCGCGCATCACAGGACACGACCGGCACGTCCGACGAGATCGCCAAGGCATCCCTGACATCGTTGGCGTTGTGGTGCTGCACGCCGTCGAAGCAGTTGATGGCGATGAGGTAGGGCAGATGCCGGTGCTCGAAAAAGTCGATCGCCGCGAAGCAATCGGCGAGGCGACGGGTGTCCACCAGAACCACAGCGCCGATCGCACCTCTGACCAGCTCGTCCCACATGAACCAGAACCGGGTCTGTCCCGGGGTCCCGAACAGGTAGAGGATCAGGTCACGGTCGATCGAAATACGACCGAAGTCCATCGCCACCGTGGTCGTCGTCTTACCCGGCACCTGCTGGGTATCGTCGACCCCGACGCCGGCAGACGTCATGATCGCTTCCGTGGTCAGCGGTGTGATCTCGGAAACCGAGCCCACCAGCGTCGTCTTTCCAACACCGAACCCGCCAGCAATAACGATCTTTGCTGACGTAACCCGCCCGGACGAGCGGTGCGTCATGTCAGAGCCTCCGAAGTCCACTCAGCACCCTCTCAAGCAGTTCCGTGCCCACCGCGTCATTCTCGTCCAGAGAGGTTGGCTCGTATACAGCCACCAATCCGTCCGACGCCATATCGGCGATGATGACCCGGGCTACACCGAGCGGTAGTTGCATACGTGCTGCGATCTCAGCAAGTGACTGAAGCCGGCCATCACAGAGGCTCGCAATGTACTGCTGCTCCTGTCCTTGGCCAAGCCCTCCGTTGCCGGCTTGCCGGCCCCGGACGGTTGTTTCGACGAGCGCCTCGATAGCGATCTCGAGTTTGGGTCGGGTCCGGCCACGAGTAACGGCGTACGGCCTGACCAGCGCTCCTGTTGGTTCATCACGTTCGGCCATCGTCGCCGTTCACCTCCTCGCTCGTCCGGTCCCGTCACAGAAATTTTGTGTCTGAATTCTTATCAACCGAGTAACGAAGCCGCTGGACGGGGCGCCGGCGTCAACGCATCACCGACTCGATCGACCAGCAGCGCCATCTCGTACCCGACTTGGCCCACATCACACGCCCTCGCCGCGAGAACAGCGAAGGAAGAGCCATCCGAGATCGACATCAGAAACAGGAATCCATTGTCCATCTCAACAACTGTCTGAAGAACGGCACCGCCCTCAAAGCAGCGACTCGCACCCTGAGTCAGGCTCACAACGCCCGACGCGATCGCGGCCAACTGGTCGGCGCGGTCACGGGGAAGATCCCGAGATGATGCGAGCAGTAGTCCATCAGCCGAGACGGCAACGGCGTGCGCCACTCCCGGCACTCGATCGGCGAAGTTCGCCAACAGCCAACCTAGGTCCTGCGCGTTGGTCATGCCTCGTACTCCTTGCCACCCTGAGAGGTCTGAGGCCCGGCCGTCGAACGTTCCGGGGTTTTCGTCGCGTCTCCGGCGCTACCTGTGTGCTGAGTCCGTCCCCGCTGGACGCCTCGGTGATACGCCGACAGTAGTCCCCTGACAGCTTCCGGCGTACGCCGGTATGAGCTTGTCGGGGAACGCTCGACGCCGCCAGGAACCAACTGCGACATAGGCACTCGTTTCGGTAGACCCGTCTCGGTCCTCACGAAGTCACGTTCCTCCGCGAGGGCCGCAGCGGCTTGCCATCCTTCGTCTGCCGCAGTCTGCCATGCCGGGCGTCTGGCCGCAGCTTGCGTAGCCGCTCCAATTTGTTCTGTGCCACCGCTGGCCTCTCCACCGGCTCCGTCTCCACGGATCGATCCCAGCGAAGTTGAGACGGGCGCAGGGGCCGCAGCAGTTCGCTGCTGTGCGGCGGAGTCAGGCGACGGCGCGACAGTCGTCGAAGCCTGGTGGGATTCCGTCGGAGCCGGAGTCCTCATCGGAGCCGGAGTCGACGGGACGGTGCTGAACCACGCGGACTCAAGCTCCCGGTAGATCGGCAGCTCCATCGTCTCATCGACGAACCGCTGCTCGGACACTGCCGAGCCCTGGTTCTCCTCCGAGGCCGGTTCCCAGTCGAGCCGGACAGCTGGCATTTCTGCCGTCATGTCCGCCCCTGGCGGGACTGGGGGTTCCGGTATCGAACCGGCGGCTGGCGCCGGAGGTTGTTGGGGTGTGGTGGGCGACGCCGCCGGAGGCCACGCCGGAGGCCGTGCCGCGGCCGGAACGGCCGGGAACTCAGACGACGGTCCCTCGGTGCTTCCAGGCGGCCGCCGGGGCAGCCCCGATCGCTGGCGAGGAATGACCGCAGTCGCGTCCATGTCGCCGTCCCGCCACCGCTCCTCGGCCCGGTCCACCGAATCGGTCGGCGTTCCCAACCCCACTGGTGGGGGTGAGGACACCGGACTGGCTCCGGTCAGGTCGGACCACGCAGGCAGGCCTCGGGAGGATGTCGGTGCCGCTGGTGGGCCAGCGGCGGCCGGCGGGGTCTGCTGCGGGGCGGAGAACGGTGCGGACGCCGGTGGCATGCCCGGAGGCTGCCCCATCAGTCCTGATGTTCTCCTCGGCGGCACTGGGGGCTGCACCGGGGGTTGCGGTGGGGGCGGAGGCGGAGGCTGCTGGGCGCCATTGGTTGACGTCCGGTGGCCGAATGCCGAGCCGGTGCTGAAAGCCCCGTTCGCCGGTCCTGCGGCTGGTTCCGCCGCGAAGTAGCTCGGCGAGCCCGGTCCCCGCCCGGCGGCCGGATCGGCGTCCGGACGCTGGCCCAGTCCGCCGGGTCCCATCGGCCCGCGTTCCAGCGCGAGCGGCGACACCGAAGGCCACTGACCGCCGGCTGGCATGCCCTCACCGCGACCGCCGAGCGCCCGGGGTACCAGGACGTTGGCCGGCAGCGTCACCTCAGCGACGATGCCACGCTCCCGGCCGCTGCGCAGCTCGACCCGAGCGCCGTGCCGGGCCGCCAGCCGCGCCACCACGACAAGGCCCATCATCCGGGAGACCGCGACGTCAACGACGGGTGGATTGGACAGCCGCTCGTTGTGCTCCGCCAACTGGTCCGGGGGAATACCGATGCCCCGGTCCTCGACGAGCAGCGCCGCCCGATCACCAACGCGCTTCGCCTCCACGATGACCGGAGAATCCGGTGGGGAGAACGCTGTCGCGTTGTCGAGCAGCTCGGCAACGAGGTGCACCAGGTCATTGACCGAGTGCGAGGCGATCTCGATATCCCGGTCGGTGGAGCCGAACTCGATCCGGGTGTAGTGCTCGACCTCGGATTGCGCGGCCCGCAGCACGTCCAGCAGGGTCGCCGGGTCGCGCTGCACCCGGGTGGAGTCCGCTCCGGCGAGCACCAGCAGGTTCTCGTCGTTGCGGCGCATCCGAGTGGCCAGGTGGTCGAGTTGGAACAGTTCGGAGAGCCGATCTGGGTCCTCCTCACCACGTTCCAACCGGTCGAGGTGGCCGATGAGCCGGTCGACAAGGATCTGGCTTCGACGGGCCAGGTTGACGAACATCGTCGCGACGCTCGATCGCAGCGCCGCCTGTTCCGCGGCCGTTCTGACCGCCTCCAGGTGGACGGCGTTGAAGGCCTCGGCGACCTGGCCGAACTCGTCGTGGCTGCGCACCGGCAGGGGATCGGCGATCCGCTCGGCGACCTGGTGGGGAGAGCCCTGCGTTGCCACCGCCGGGTCCCGCAGGCGGGCGACGGCCTGAGGCAGGCCGAACTGGGCCAGCGTCAGCGCGCCGTGACGCAACTCCCGCAGCGACCGAGCCATCGATCTCGCGACCATCCAGGCGAACAGGATGGCCAGCAGCAGCATCCCGAGCAGGACGCTGGTCTCGACGAGCACCTGACGCCACAGCGACGTCCGAGCGTCGGCGGTATCGGTGATCACCCTGCGGTCGATCTCGACCTCTGCGTTGCGAAGCAGGTCGGATTTGCCGGCCAGGGGCCCGTCCCATTGCTCTGCGGTGAAGATGTCCGCTGGCAACTGGTCGTTGTCCCCGGTCTGGCTCTCGATGAGGGCATCGATGACACCCCGCAGCTTGTACGCCTCACGCAGGTCAGGACCGATCACGAACTGGTTGTACTGATCTCGTTGCCAGGCGGTCGCCGTGTTGATGAACGTCTGCCGGGACTGGTCCTGCTTGATGATCGAGAGCCGATAGTCGCTGCGCATGACGGAACTCAGCGAGTTCCTGGACAGCACGATCAGGATGACCTGTCGCTCGACCGACGAGTTCTCCTTGAGCGTCGACAGCGCCGACGCCGCTCTCATGTCGCGGGCGAGACTGTCGACACCGGCGAGCTCTGCGGCTTCCTCGCGGATGCCGAGCAGGTCGGTGATGAGGGTCGTGTACCTGGTGACCGCGATGGTCATGGCCAGGGCCGGACCCTGCATGATCTGCTCACGCATCTTTGGCAGACCATCCAGCTCACGGTCGATGCTTTCCAGCCGTTTCTGCAGGCTTTCCGGCATGTCACTGATCGGTTTCTCGCGCTGAGCCAGGTAGGTCGCCGAGAAGCCGTCCGTCGCCTTGCCCTGGTTTTCGAAGGCGGTACGGGACTCTCCCCCGATACCTCCGAGAACAAGCACGGCGGCGGCACGTTCGTTCTGGACCTCATGGACCAGTGCGGCCGCATCGGCGGCAAGCACAGACAACGCGCTGGTCCGATCGGCATTGTTGGCGGAGTCGATATTCCGGACCAAACCCACCGTCCCGACTACGACAGTCGCGATGGTTGGCACGATCATGATCAATCCAAGCTTTGACCAGATCGGCAGATCACGGAGCCGACTCACCGATAGGCGCGGACGCGAGAGCGTTGGCTTCACTACCGGTTGTTTGCTCACTTCACCGCCCTCCGAACCGGCGCCTGATGAACAGGAGGCACCCACAGCCAGCCAGCCTTGGGGACAGGCCAGACCCCCGAGATTCCACCACGTTCGGACCCAAAGAGAAAGCCCGGCTACCGTCAGTATCGCTTATGTGGCGAGATGCAACGTCACGACCATTCGACGCCGTTCCTAGGTCATCATGCAGTTCACATTGAAGCCCATTCTCCCCGCTACCAGAATCAGCGGTACACCGACACTGATATGGATGACTGGCGCTTTCGCTGGGTGCCGAACCGTGCAATAATGCCCGGCCCCGCGCTCAAGACGGGCAGAGCTTGGCGTACGAGGGCTTGATCACGTCCTCAATAATGGCCAGACGCTGGTCAAACGGAATGAACGCACTCTTCATCGCGTTGACGGTCAGCCACCGCAACTCGGCGAGGTCGTAGCCGAACGCCGCGACGAGAAGCCCCATCTCCCGGGTCATCGAGGTGCCGCTCATCAGGCGATTGTCCGTATTGACGGTCACCCGGAAACGCAACTCGCGCAGCAGCCCGATGGGGTGGGTCTCGATCGAGGAGGCGACACCGGTCTGAATATTCGAGGAAGGGCACAATTCAAGCGGAATCCGCTTGTCACGAACATATGCCGCAAGCCGCCCAAGACGACCATTGGTAAGATCAATATCGTCAACGATCCGGACTCCGTGGCCGAGCCGGTCCGCCCCGCACCACTGGATGGCCTGCCAGATGGACGGCAGCCCGAAGCCCTCCCCAGCGTGGATGGTGAAGTGGAAGTTTTCCCGCTGGAGGTACTCGAACGCGTCGAGATGGCGGGTGGGCGGGAATCCTGCTTCGGCACCGGCGATGTCGAACCCGACGACGCCCTCGTCGCGGTAGCGAACGGCCAGTTCGGCGATCTCCATCGAGCGGGCGGCGTGCCGCATGGCGGTCAGGAGCGTCCCGACGCGGACGGCGTGCCCCTGGGCCGCTGCCTGGGCAACCCCGTCGGCGAACCCCGCGAGAACCGCCTCGACGACACCGTCCAGGGTGAGTCCGCCGCCGAGATGCCGTTCCGGAGCAAACCGCACCTCGGCGTAGACGACACCGTCCGCCGCGAGGTCCAGGACGCACTCCGCCGCCACCCGGTGCAGGGCCTCGGCCCGTTGCAGCACGGCGACGGTGTGTTCGAACGTTTCCAGGTACCGCTCCAGAGAACCGGAGCTGGCCGCGGAGATGAACCAGCGGCCCAGCGGTTCCGGCTCGGACGCGGGAAGCGGGTGACCGATCTCGTCGGCCAGCTCCAGGACTGTCGCGGGGCGCAGACCGCCATCCAGATGATCGTGAAGTAGTACTTTCGGGGCGCGACGGATCTCGTCGTCCAATGGGCGGACCATGCCCGCAGAGCCTACCCGGCGGTGTCTCCGGCCCGCCGGGGAAACAGCGAGGCCAGGGGTGACATCCCGATTCGGCGGGCGGCCGATGATATGCGGTATGAACGCTCGTGATCCACAGCTGGACGCCGAGGCAATCGCGGCCCTTCGGTGCCCGGTCTGCCACCAGCCGCTGGACGTCGACCGGCGGAGCCTGTGCTGCCCGGTCGGGCATCGCTTCGACCTCGCCAGGCAGGGCCATGTCGACCTCAGCCGCGGCCGGGTCACCCATCAGGGGGACACCGCGGAGATGGTCACCGCCCGCGCGGTACTGCTCGCCGCCGGCCATCTGGCCAGCGTCTCCGATGCACTGGCCGGCGCCGTCGCCCGAGACGCCGCGGGACTGGTGGTCGACGTCGGCGCCGGCCCCGGCCATCACCTCGCGAAGATCCTGGATGCCCGGTCGGGCCTCTGCGGCCTGGCCGTTGACGTCTCCCAGGCCGCGCTCCGGAAGGCGGCCCGAGCCCATCGGCGGGCGGTCGCCGTCCGCGCGGACGTCTGGCGGGCGCTCCCGATCGCCACGGCGTCCGCCCGGGTCGTCCTGGATGTGTTCGCCCCGCGCGCGCCCAGGGAGTTTCACCGGGTACTGCGGGCGGACGGCCAGCTGATCGTCGCGACGCCGACCCGGGCACACTTGCGGGAAATCGCCGAACCACTCGGGCTCATCGCGATAGACCCGCAAAAAGAACAACGTCTGAGTTCGACGCTTACGCCGCTGTTTGCGCCATCCGAAATCAGGGAACGGACCGCCGTGGTACGGCTGTCCCACGAGGAGATCCGCACACTGGTGCTGATGGGTCCCAGCGCCCGGCATCTCGCCCCGGAGACGCTCTCGACGCGGCTGGCGAGGCTTCCCCGGCAGGTTGACGTGACTGTCTCTGTCAGCATCGGAATCTGGCTGCCGAGAGGGGACGACGGCGGGGACGGCCCCGGCTGAGGACCGTTCATGAACGCTCCCCCATGATATTTCTCGGGAGCCATGGGGGCTGAATCAGGGCACAACCCGATAGCGGCCGCCCCCCTCGGCCTCGCGATGCTGGTTCCGTTGGCGTGCTGGGGGGAGATCAGGCCCGCCCGGAACAGCGACAACGTTCGGTCAGAAAGGATGAACGCAGTGGCTCAGGGAACGATCGCACGAGTCGGCCATTGGTGTTTTCGCCGCAGATGGACGGTTCTCGGAATCTGGCTCGTCGCGGTGGTACTCGGGGGAATCGCGGCGGGGCCCGTGTTCGCTCGGCTCGTGGACAACAACAATCCGCGGAACGTCGAGTCCGTCCAGGCCTACGAGGTCCTCAACCGGGAGGACGACGCCGATGAGAACATAACAGGCGGAACGGTCATCGGCCTTGTCGACCGGATCGACCCGACCGATAAGCGGACGCTTGCGACTCTTGGGGCAGCGGCCCGGGACCTTACGGCGATGCCAGCCGTCGAATCGGCGGTCTGCCCGTGCGTTCCGGGGGCTGCCGAAGACCCCCGGATGAAAGCGATGCTGGCCGCTGACGGCCGGGGCGCGCTGATCGTCGTCACGCTCAACCCGCTGAACCGGGAGGACCGAGCTACAGTTTTGCAGCCGATCGCCGATCGGCTGCACGCCGTGGACAGCGAACTCGCCGCAAACGGCCTAGCGGACGCCAGGGTGCGCGTCGGCGGCAACCCGGTGCTCAACCAGGAGATCAACGAACAGGTCCAGCGGGATCTCACCCAGGCCGAGATCCTCTCCCTCCCGATCACACTGATTGTGTTGATCATTATCTTCGGTGGTCTTGTCGCCGCGGGGCTTCCCGTGCTCGCGGCCATCGTGTCGGTCGCCACCGCCATGCTCGTCCTGCTGGGCTTCTCCTACTTCACCGACCTGGACCAGAACACCCTGACCGTGGTGACCCTGCTGGGGCTCGGGCTCTCGGTCGACTATGGCCTGTTGCTGGTCGCCAGGTACCGGGAGGAACTGGCCCGGGGCTTCGCTCCGGACCTCGCAATCGCCAGAGCATGGGCGACGGCTGGCCGCACCATCCTCTTCAGTGCTCTGACCGTCGCGGCGGCCCTCGCGGGTCTGCTGGCGTTCTCCATCTCGGCGATCTCGGCCATGGGCGCCGCCGGCGTCTCCATCGCCGTCGTCGCGATGCTGACCTCGCTCACCTTCACCGCGGCGATGCTCGGCTTGACCAAACGCTGGGTCAAGCCCTCGAAGCGCGCCGTCCGCCGGCAGGCCGCCCTGGACGCCGAGTCCGAGACGGGCTTCTTCGCCCGGGTGTCACGCATGGTGCAGCGCCGACCGGTCCTGGTGATGGTGGCCGTCATCGGGCTGCTGCTGGCGGCGGCCACGCCGCTGCTGTCGACCGTAGTCAAGCTTCCCCAGCTGGAGAGCATCCCCCGCAGCATCGAGTCCGCCGACGTCGCCAACGACTTGGCGGCGCAGTACGGGCAGGACTACGCCGCGTCCGTCATGGTCGTCGCGAAGACCACCGATACGGCGGCACTGGACGCGTGGGCCGCGAGGTGGACCGGCGACGACGCCGTCGCCGAGGTGCTTCCGGCGCAGACCAGCAACGGCCACGCGGCAACGATCGAACTCGTCCTGGCCGGCGGCTCGCAGGACGCCGCGGCCCAGGACCTGGTCGAGCGCATCCGGGCCGATCGGCCGGACGGCGTCCAGTCCTGGGTCACCGGCGAAGCCGCGATCCTCATCGACCTTGTCGATCAGATCCTGGACGATCTTCCACTGGCGATCGGGATGACGTTGTTCGCCATGCTGGTCCTGCTGTTCGCGATGACCGGATCGCTGGTCATCCCGATCAAGGCGGTCCTGGCCAACGTCGTCTCGCTCGGCGCCTCCTTCGGGATCATGATCATGATCTTTCAGGAAGGCCACGGGGAGCAACTCCTGCACACCCTGACGGTCGGGGGGTTCAACCCCTTTGTCATCGTCATCGTCTTCGCGTTCGCGTTCGGCCTGTCCATGGACTACGAGGTGTTCCTGCTCAGCCGAATCAAGGAGTACGTCGGGCGGGGCTGGGACACGGACACCGCGGTTCGCCGCGGGCTCCAGCACACCGGAAAAATCATCACCTCCGCGGCACTACTCATGATCATCGTATTCAGTTGCTTCGCCGCCGCGAAGATCGGCAACATCGAGCAGATCGGGGTCGGCCTGACCGCTGCGGTGCTCATCGACGCCACGCTGGTGCGCTGCCTGCTGGTGCCGGCGACCATGACGGTGCTGGGCCGGTGGAACTGGTGGGCACCCGCGCCGCTGGCGCGCCTGCACGAGCGGATCGGGCTGGGCGAGCACGTCCTGCCCGACGACGAGGCGAAGCAGGCGTCAACGGAGCGGTCACTCGTCAACGCCTAGATCCGCTTCGCCCATGCGGTCTACGTCAGCCGGGTATTCGGGGCCGGGATACCCGGCTGGTGTAGACCGGCCCCGACCTCGCCTAGACCGACAGGTCGACCTCTTCCCATCCGGTCGGTGGGTTCTGGAATGGGCCATACAGCTGAACGGCCCATTCCAGCGCCCACCGGCGCTGGCCGATGGTGTTCGAGTCGACCAGGCCCGGCAGCGCCTGACCTTCCTTCTCGGCCGCCAGGTAGGCCCAGTCCAGGCAGTAGTACAGGTCCAGCTGAACGGCCGCGTCGACGGCCCGCCGTGGCGCCGCGAGCGTCCGTCCTCGCCACTGGGCGTACGACTCGCTCGCGGGGAGGTTGGGCAGCCGCTCGGTCAGTCCCTCGGCCGCCGGCAGCATCGGGTCGATGTCCATGGCGATGCCGAGCAGCCAGGCCAGCGCGAACACCGCCTCGTACTGTAGGGCGAAGATCCGCTGGTCCCCCTCGCCGCTGACGACGAACCGCGTCTCGGCCTTGGTCAGCCGGTCCAGCAGGCGCGCGTCCAGCAGCCAGGCGATCGCTACTTCCTGTGGCATACCGAAGCAGCAGGCCAGGACGACGTTGAGAACCGCCATTCTGGCCTCGATTTCGTCCCGGGGACGTAGGGAAACCTCGTCCTCGGCCTCCCACACCAGCGGAAAACCGGACGGAGGCAGGGGAAGACCCAGCTTTTCGAGCACACCAAGGTTGTGCTCACGAACGCGGAGCGGGTCTGGCAGGGGGGCGGTCACGGACGGCTCGCTCCAATCGGGGATTGGTTCGCCGCCAGCACTCTAGCGATCTTCTGTCAGAACCGAAAAGCGCGGTCCCAAGAGATTAGGCGATCCGTTCACGGACCAGCGGCAATGTCTCTTGGAGCGAGTCCCCTATCGTGGCAGCGCCCCTGATCGTTTCCTGGGCCGCCGGGATTCTCGCCGCATCGTCCGCCAGCAACTCCAGCAGGACGTCCCCGGCGCGGACCGGGTCGCCGGGACGGCGACGCAGTCGGACACCGGCGGCCGCACTCACCGGGTCCTCCTTGCGGGCCCGGCCGGCCCCCAGCTGCCAGGCGGCCACCCCCACCCGGTAGGCATCGACTGCGGTGACGACTCCGTCGCGGTCCGCCCGCACCACCTCTGTCTCCGCCGCGACCGGCAGGGGCGCGGCGGGGTCGCCCCCCTGGCCACGAACCAGTGCCCGCCAGCGGTCCATCGCGCGACCATCGCGCAGCGCGTCCGCCGGATCGACGTCTCCGAGCCCGGCCAGGTCCAGCATCTGCCGGGCGAGCGCGAGGGTGAGGGCGACGACGTCGGCCGGCCCCCCACCGGCCAGCACCTCAATCGACTCGGTGACCTCGATGCTGTTGCCAACGGCGTGCCCCAGAGGGGTATTCATGTCCGTCAGGAGGGCAACGGTCGCCACCCCGTGCGCCGTGCCCAGTTCGACCATGACCGAGGCCAGGTCGCGCGCGTCGGCGAACTGCCGCAGGAACGCACCCGAGCCGAACTTGACATCCAGGACCAGCGCCGATGTGCCTTCGGCGATCTTCTTGCTGATGATGGAGCTGGCGATGAGCGGAATGGACTCCACCGTGGCCGTCACGTCGCGCAGGGCGTAGAGCTTCCGGTCCGCCGGGGCGAGATCGTCGCCGGCCGCGCAGATGACCGCACCGACCGAGCGCAGCTGGCTGGCGAATTCGGCCCCGGACAGGCCGGCCCGGAAGCCCGGGATCGTCTCCAGCTTGTCCAGCGTCCCGCCGGTGTGGCCGAGGCCCCGGCCCGACAGCTGGGGTACCCCCGCGCCGCAGGCCGCGACCAGCGGCGTCAACGGAAGCGTGATCTTGTCACCGACGCCCCCGGTGGAGTGCTTGTCCACCGTCGGCCGGCCGATGTCCGACAGGTCGAGGCGGGTGCCCGACGCGACCATCGCCCTAGTCCAGCGAGCGGTCTCCCCCGGTGTCATCCCGCGCAGCAGGATGGCCATGGCCAGCGCCGCCATCTGCTCGTCCGCGACCGCGCCCCGGGTGTACGCGTCGACGACCCAGTCGATCTGCTGGTCGGACAACACGTTCCCGTCCCGCTTGACCCGGATGACGTCAACGGCGGCGAACGGCTCGCCGGATCGGCGGCTCATGGCGCCCAGACCCGGTCCACGTCGGCCGGGCGTTCGCCAGCGCCGGCCCAGGCCGTGCTCCCGCTGCCGTCCACCACGACGACCCGGGGGGTGCGGGCCCGGCCCCAGCGCACGGCGGTGGCCACGTCCGTCCAGGTCGGAGCCTCTTCCAGGATGCCGGTCTGCTCGCCCGGGGCACCGGAGGACCGTTCCCAGTAGGCCGTCCACACCTGGTTGCCGCCGAGGATGTCCGGATGCACGAACACCGTTCCCCGGCCCGCGTAACCGGCGAGCCGGGCCGGCACGGCCGAGGCGGTGTCCGGCGAGCGGGCCGCGTTGATCAGGTCATGGGCGTCGAAGGCGAAGGGCAGGACGTCCGCCATCGGGGTCGGGCCGGCCGGGCTGTCGAACAGGCAGTCGGCGCCACCGTGCTCCCACAGCAGCTGCCGGCAGCGCCCGCAGGGCATCAGCGGATTGCCCCGGCCGTCCACGCAGGAGACCGCGACCAGGCGCCCGCCGCCGCCGACGTGCAGCGAGGAGATCATGCCGCACTCGGCGCACAGCCCGAGGCCGTAGGAGGCATTCTCGACGTTGCAGCCGACCACGATCCGACCATCGTCGACCAGGCCGGCGGCGCCGACCGGGAAGTCGGAGTACGGCGCATACGCCCGTTTCATCGCCTCGCCTGCGG
>JABDRL010000364.1 GCA_013041765.1 Dactylosporangium sp.
CGGAGGCCGACGCCGAGCGGCTGGATCTGATTTTCGGCGAGACGCCCGAAGCGGCGATGGCCGCCGCACTCTCTGACGGGAAACCAGCGGCGAGCGCGGCGGACGTCGCGGCGGCCCCGGAAGAGCTGCCAACGGCCGACCAGGTGCGTGGCGGCTTCATCCGGGTGGCCAAGCGGCTGGCCGACGCCTGAGCCGCGCCGCCGCTTCGTCGCCGAAACCTCAAGCTCCCCATCACCACCATGCTGCCGTGTCCGGGGGGAGCTGGTCGCCGGAGAGCCGGTCGCTGGCCAGCAGCGGCGGGCCGAGGTCCGCGCGCTCCAGGACGTCCCGGAGGCTGACCGGCGCCTCGGTCAGGTTGACCACACAGGTGAGGGGGGCACCACCGGCCGCGGTGTCCCGCTCCGGTTCCCGGACGAAGGCCAGCACACCCGTTGGTGTGTCCAGCCACCGCAGCGGAGGTCCGTAGCCCAGCGCCGGGTGCTCCTTGCGGATCCGGAGCGCCGTGCGGTAGAGCGATAGCGTCGAGCCGGGATTTGCGGCCTGGCGTTCGGCGGTCATCGACGCCCAGCTGGCCGGGACCGGCAGCCAGGGGGCCGCCGATTCGCCGGGGCTGAAGTCGAACGGGGGAGTCGTCCCCGACCAGGGCATCGGCACCCGGCAGCCGTCCCGACCCGGCTCGGCCCCGTTCGTGCGGAACCACTGGGGGTCCCGGCGGGCGTCCGGCGGCAGATCGGTCACCTCCGGCAGCCCGAGTTCCTCGCCCTGGTACAGGTAGCAGGATCCCGGCAGGGCCATCGTCAGCAGCGTTGCCGCGCGGGCGCGCCGCAGGCCGGCCGCTCCCAGCGCCCCGTAGCGGGTGGTGTGCCGCTGCACGTCATGATTGGACAGCACCCAGGTCGGGGGTGCCCCGATGGCCCCGCAGGCGGCGATGGACCCGTCGATGGACGCCCGCAGGTCCGTCGCGGACCAGGGGGTGAACAGGTACTCGAAGTTGAACGCCTGGTGCAGCTCGTCCGGGGCGACGTACCGGGCGGCGCGCTCCACGGTGGAGGTCCAGGCCTCGGCGACGGCGATGCGCTCTCCGGGATAGCTATCGATGATCTTGCGCCACTCCCGGTAGATCTCGTGGACACCGTCCTGGTCGAAGTACGGCAGGGGATCCCGCCCGATGATTCCGCCCTGGTTGGTGTGCCCCACATCCGGCAGGCCGTCCGCCTTGATCAGGCCGTGGGCGACGTCGACCCGGAAACCGTCCACGCCCCGGTCCAGCCAGAACCGCAGGGTCGACTCGAACTCCGCGTGCACCTCCCGGTTGAGCCAGTCCAGATCCGGCTGGCTGGAATCGAACAGGTGCAGGTACCACTCGCCGTCGGCCACCCGGGTCCAGGCCAGTCCGCCGAAGACCGACTGCCAGTCGTTGGGCGGCTCGTCCCCGTCCGGCCCCGATCCCTGGCGGAAGATGTACCGATCGCGGGCCGCCGATCCGCTCGGGGCGGCCAGCGCCTCGACGAACCAGCGGTGCTCGCTCGACGTGTGGTTCGGCACGATGTCGACGATCACCCGCAGGCCGAGCCGGTGCGCCTCGGCCAGCAACGCGTCGAAGTCGGCCAGCGTGCCGAACATCGGGTCGACGTCGCGGTAGTCGGCGACGTCGTAGCCCCCGTCCCGCATCGGCGACCGGTAGAAGGGCGAGAGCCAGACCGCGTCGACGCCGAGCGTCGCGAGGTGGCCGAGGCGGCTGGTGATCCCGGGCAGGTCGCCGATGCCGTCGGCATTGCTGTCGGCGAAACTCTGCGGATACACCTGATAGATCACAGCCGCTTGCCACCAGGCGGCCGTCGGGACGGGGGCGATGTCACCAGATTCCACGTGGTCCTCCACGGGCTCAGCAGGGGCACGGACCCGTGGTGCCACGCACCACGAGTTCGGGTCGGAACAGATATTCCGAGTGGGGGGCCGGGTGGCCGCCGATCTCGTCCACAACGGCGGTGACTGCGGCCAGGGCGATTTCCCGTACGGGCTGGCGCAGCGTCGTCATGGGCGGGTCGGTGAACGGCATCAGCGGCGAGTCATCGTGGCCGACGACCGAGAAGTCGGTGGGCACCGCCAGCCCCCGGTTGCGGGCCGCGCGGATCGCACCGAGCGCCATGAGGTCGGATCCGCAGACCAGGCCGGTGACGCCCCGGTCGAGCAGGCGGTCGGCGGACGCATGACCTCCCTCGACTCCGAACGGGGAGTACTCGGTCAATTCGACCAGCTCCGGCCCGTCCAGATCGAACAGTTCCCGCATCGTTCGGGTGTAGCCGTCGAACCGGCGTTGCACGGGGGCGAACCGGCGCGGCCCGGAGATGAATCCGATCCTGCAATGGCCAAGGTCCGCAAGGTGCCGCACCGCATGTTCTCCAGCGATACGGTCATCGCAGGAGAAGAACGGTGCTTCGACACCCTTGACGTATCCGTTGATGCCGACGATCGGAAGCCGGCCATCGACGAGCTTGCGGTAGCGGGTCGGATCCGCCGTCGTGTCGGAATTGCGGCTGGAGACGAAGATGATGCCTGAAACGTGCTGAGTCAGTAGCATTTCAACGTATTCGTCCTCAGTCGTGCCTCCCGGCGTCTGGGTGCAGAGCACCGGGGTGAAGCCGTGCTGCGATAGGGAGGTCTCGATCATTTGAGCGAATGTGGGGAAGATCGGGTTTTCCAGTTCCGGGATGACCAGCCCGACGAGCCCGACGCTGCGCTTGCGCAACCGCTCCGGCCGCTCGAACCCCAGCACGTCCAGGGCCGTCAGCACCAGGCCGCGGGCGGCCTCGCTGACTCCGGGCTTGTCGTTGAGTGCTCGGGAGACCGTGGCTTCGCTGACGCCGGCCTGCTTGGCGATATCGGCAAGGCGGGCGCGCCCAGAGCCGCCGGTGTTGCTGGACATGGCCGTACTCTAGATGACGAGATAGCTCCTTGCGAAAGAGTACTGCAAGTTTTTTCTGTCAGCAGAAATGGCTTGCAACTTCCGTGCACCACAAGTGCACTCGATCCAGACAGGAGACGCTTGATGCGTGTGCCCACCTTCGGGATCCTGCTTGCCGCTGTCCTCGCCCTCGGCGGGGGCGCTGGCGCCTGCGACGGGGGTGGCCGGGACAAGGACAGATGCTTTCATCCGCCGAAGGGCGGCGGGGTGCTGGTGATCTGGGCCGACGCGCGGCGGGCCGAGGCGATCCGCCCCTTCGTCGCCCAGCTGGAGTCCGAAAAGGACGTTGTGGTGCAGGTGCGCGCCGTGACCACGGACCTCCAGGACGAGTTCATCGCCGCGACCAAGGCCGGGGAATCGCCGGACATCGTCGTCGGCGTGCACAACTGGACCGGCAACCTGCTCCAGGCCAAGGCGATCGCCCCGATCCGCCTGGCGTCCGCCGACCGCCGCCGCTTCACCTCGATCGCGATGAAGGCGGTTACCCACAACAAGCAGCTGTACGGGATGCCGTTCGCCATCGAGAATCTCGCCCTCTACCGCAACACGGAACTCGTGCCCGAGGCGCCTGAGACGATTGAGGAAGCCGTGGCGATCGGCAACGAGCTGCGGGAGGCCGGCCGGGTGCGGGAGGCGCTGTCGATGCCGGTGGGCGAGCACGGCGACGCGATCCACCTGCTGCCCCTGTACACCTCGGGCGGCGCGTACCTGTTCGGCCCGAAGGAGCGGGCCACGGGCGACAAAAGCGCCAATCTGGACCTGAAGGATCTTGGCTTGGCCAAGCCCGAGGCCATTACGGCCTTTACCAAGATCGCTTCGCTCGGGGAGCGGGGTTCTGGCGGGTTGAAGCGGTCGATTGGTCCGGACAATGCCGTTTCACTGTTCACGACCAGTCAGGCCCCATTCCTGATTTCCGGGCCGGAGGCACTACCGGAAATCCGGCGTGCTGGTCTCGGGTATGACATTTCTCCAGTTCCGGGATTTTACGACGGCGATCCGGCATTGTCCTTCGTCAGTGTTCCGGCATTCTTTCTTGCCCGGGAGGGCCGGAACAGGGACCTGGCGCAGCAGTTCCTGGAGTGCTTTCTGACCCAGACGGATCTGCCCGTCGCGCTCTACGAGGCGCAACCGGCGCCTCCGGTGCTCACCGCGGCCTTCAACCAGGTCGCGCCCGAGGACGAGGACATGCGTAAGCTGCTGGACGCCGGCAGCGACGGTGTCATTCTGCCGGCCGTGCCGAACCTCGGGGCCGTGCTGGAGCCGCTGGCCAGGGCGGAGGCTGCGGTGGTCGGGGGAGCGGAAGTTCAGTCGACGGTTACCAAAGCCGCCCGCGAGATGGCGGCACGAGTGCGATGAGAGAGTCCGACGTCACGGTGACATAACGTCGGTCATCCAACCCTGCACCGATTCTCTGAACAGGCTGCCTGAGGGCTTATGCTGCCGCCCGTGGGCTCACCGTGAATGGCGGTGACACGGGGAAGGAGATCCTCTTGCGCCGATTGCATGGGATGAAGCTGCTGGCGGCTGCCGGTGTCGTCGTCGTCGCGCTGGGTGTTGCCGCCTGTGGTGGAAATGATGACAAGGAGCCTTCCTCAGGCGATAGCACGTCGGCGAAGAGGACCATCAAAGTCGGCCTCGCCTACGACATCGGCGGGCGGGGCGACAAGTCCTTCAACGATGCGGCCGCGGCCGGCCTCGACAAGGTCGCCAAGGACCTCGACGTCGACAAGAAGGAGCTGGAAGCCGCTCCGAACGAGACGGAGAACGACAAGTACACCCGGCTGAAGCTGCTCTGCCAGGGCGGCTACAACCCGATCATCGCGGTGGGGTTTGCCTACGCCGGCAACGACCCGGCCAACGGGCCGCTGGCCAAGGCCGCCAAGGACTGTCCCAACAGCCACTTCGCCATTATCGACGACTCCAGCGTCACGGCCGACAACGTCGCGAGCCTGGTGTTCGCGGAGGAGCAGGGCTCCTTCCTGGTAGGTGCCGCCGCGGCGCTCAAGAGCAAGACCGCGACGGTCGGCTTCATCGGGGGCTGCGAGGTGCCGCTGATCAAGAAGTTCGAGGCTGGCTACGTCGCCGGGGCGAAGGCCGTCAACCCGGACATCACGGTGCTGGTCAACTACCTGTCGACGCCTGCGGACAAGTGCTCTGGCTTCAACGACGCGGCCAAGGGGGAGACCTCTACCGGCGGTTTGATCGACGCTGGGGCCGACGTGGTCTACCAGGCCGCCGGGGGCTCGGGCACGGGCGTCTTCAAGGCGGTCAAGGCCAAGGGCAAGCTTGCCATCGGTGTCGACTCCGACCAGTACAACACCGTCAGTGACGACCTCAAGGAGGTCATCATCACGTCGATGCTCAAGCGTGTGGACGTCGCGGTGTACGACTTTGTCACCGACGAGGCCAATGGGACCTTCACGAACGGCGTCACGACCTTCGACCTCAAGGCCGAGGGCGTCGGCTACTCCACCTCCGGTGGAAAGGTCGACGACATCAAGTCCAAGCTGGACGAGTATCAGCAGAAGATCATCGACGGGGAGATCACGGTTCCGACCGAGCCGGCCACGAGCTGACACCTGTTCCATGAACCGGGCGTGCCGCCAACCGACGGCACGCCCGGCGTCTGTCCAGCCTCAGCACGACTGGGAGCGCACGTGAGCAAGTCGAAGCCGACCGATTCGTCCCGCGACGAGGACCGAGCGGCGGAACACGGTCCGCCAGCCGTCGAGCTGCGAGGTATCACCAAGCGCTTCCCCGGCGTCGTGGCCAACCGCGACGTCAGCCTGGCGGTGCGCCGCGGGACGATCCACGCGGTGGTCGGGGAGAACGGCGCTGGCAAGTCCACCCTGATGAAGATCTTGTATGGCATGCAGCGGCCGGACGGGGGAAGCGTCCTCGTCGATGGAACTCCGGTGGCCTTCGGCTCGCCCCAGCAGGCCATCGCGGCCGGTATCGGCATGGTGCACCAGCACTTCATGCTGGCGGACAATTTCACCGTCGGCGAGAACATCACCCTGGGGGCCGAACGCCGGCACGGCATCGGGGCCCGGGCGGCCACCCGGATCCGGGAGCTGGCCGCCCGCTACGGCCTGGACATCGAACCCGATGAGCTGACCGAGAATCTGGGCGTCGGCGACCGCCAGCGGGTGGAGATCCTCAAGGTGCTCTACCGGGGTGCCCGGATTCTCATTCTCGACGAGCCGACCACCGTGCTGGTTCCCCAGGAGGTCGACGAGCTGTTCGGCAATCTGCGGGAGCTGACCGGCGAGGGCCTGACCATCATCTTCATCTCGCACAAGCTCGACGAGGTGCTCGCGGTCGCCGACGAGATCACGGTCATCCGCCAGGGCACGACCATCACGACCGTGACCCCGGCTGCGGTGACGGCCCGGCAGCTGGCGACCCTGATGGTCGGCAGCGAGCTGCCGAGTCCCGCGGCACCGGAGTCCCTGGTGACCGACGAGCCGGTGCTGGCGGTCGCCGGACTGACCGTCCGGGGCCCGGCGGGACGACCGGTCGTCGCGGACGTCGGGTTCACCATCCACCGGGGCGAGGTGCTCGGCATCGCCGGCGTCGAGGGCAACGGCCAGGCCGAACTGGTCGAGGCCATCCTCGGCCTGCACCCGGCGGAGGGGACCCTCACCCTGGCCGGGCGGTCGCTGGCCGGGCAATCGACGCGGGCCAGGCGGGAGGCGGGCATGGGATACATCCCCGCGGACCGGCACCGGCACGGGCTGCTGCTGGACGCTCCGCTGTGGGAAAACCGGATGCTCGGCCACCAGACCGAGCGTCCCAACGCCGCCAGAGGGCTGCTGCTGCCGGGGGCGGCCCGGACGGACACCCAGCGGATCCTCGCGGCCTACGACGTGCGTACCCCGGGCATCGAGGTGGCCGCCGGAGCCCTGTCCGGGGGCAACCAGCAGAAGCTCATCGTCGGGCGGGAGCTGAGCTCGGCCCCCAAGCTGCTCGTCGCGGCCCACCCGACGCGGGGCGTTGACGTCGGAGCGCAGGCGGCCATCTGGGGTCAGATCCGCCAGGCCCGCGGGAACGGCATGGGGGTACTGCTCGTCTCTGCTGATCTTGACGAGCTGATCGGCCTCTCCGACACGATCAAGGTCATCCACCGGGGCCGCCTGGTCGCGACCACCGACCCGGCGAGCACCACCCCCGAACACCTCGGTCTGGCCATGACCGGTGCCCTGGAGGAGCCCTCGTGAGACTCGCTGGACGCATAGACCTCGTCGGGGCCGGCACGCGACTGCTCGCGCCGGTGGTCGCGCTGCTGTTCGCCTTCGGCATCTTCGCGGCCGTGCTCGGCGTGGAAGGCACCAACGCCACCGACGCCTTCAGCCAGATGTTCGAGTACGCCGCGCTGCCCGATTCCCAGGTCGACATTCTCAACCGGGCGACCTTCTACTACCTCGCGGCCGTGGCCGTGGCCTTCGGCTTCCGGATGGGCCTGTTCAACATCGGGGTCGACGGGCAGTACCGGCTGGCAACGCTGATGGCCGCGGCCCTGGGCAGCGCGTCGTTCATCGGTTGGCTGCCGGGGGTACTCCGGATCATCCTCATGGTCATCGTGGCCATGGTGGTCGGGGCGGCCTGGGCGGCGATCGCCGGTCTGCTCCGGGCGACCCGGGGCGTCAGCGAGGTCATCTCCACCATCATGCTCAACGCCGTGGCCGGAGGGCTGGTCGCCTTCCTGAACACCACCGACCACTGGGGAACCCGGCCCGAGGGCAGCAACGCCGTTTCCACCCCGCTGCTGCCGAAGGATTCCTGGCTGCCCAACCTTCCACTGATCGGCGGGACGGAGGCCGGAGTCTTCGCCTTCAGCGTCGTCGCCGTCATCGTCGGGGTCGGGTACTGGTTCCTCCTGGAGCGCACCCGTTTCGGTTTCGATCTGCGGGCAACGGGCTACAGCCCGACCGTGGCCGCCGCCAGCGGTGTGGACGCCAAACGCATGGTGGTCTGGACCATGGTGATCTCCGGGGCGATCGCCGGGCTGGTCGGGCTGCCCCAACTGTTCGGCGAGAGCCATGCCTTCACCGACAGCGTCGGCGGTATCGGCTTCACCGGCATCGCCATCGCGCTGCTCGGGCGCAGCCGCCCGGTGGGTATGGCGCTCGGCGCGCTGCTGTGGGCGTTCCTCGACCGCTCATCGCTCATCCTCGATCTCGCCGACATTCCGCGCGAGATCGTCGTGATCATGCAGGGGTCGACCGTGCTGGCCGTGGTCGTGGCCTATGAACTCGCCAAGCGCCTCAGCCGCCGGATGCAGCGGCGCAGGGTCGGGGGCCTGGTGGAAACGTCGCAGAAGGAGCAGCCGGCATGAGTACCGAGACGGCGCCGGTCCCGGCGCGGACGCCAGCGGCTCCGGGCCGGCCGGGGCGGGTCGGCCGCCTGCCGAGGGTCCTGCTCGCCATCGCCGGGGGGCTGGTGGTGCTCGCCGCCGTGCGGGCCGTCACCGGCGCCGACGACCTGACGTCCAATGGTGCGGTGCGGGCCGCGATCCAGGCCGCCGTGCCGATCGGGCTGGCCGGGCTCGGCGGGCTGTTCGCCGAGCGGGCCGGTGTGGTCAACATCGGTCTGGAGGGGCAGCTGATCCTCGGGACCTGGTTCGGGGCCTTTGCCAGTGTGCACTGGGGACCCTGGGCCGGGGTCGTCGCGGCGATCGTCGGCGGGGGACTCGGGGGGTTGCTGCACGCGCTGGCGACCGTGACGTTCGGCGTCGACCACATCGTCTCCGGGGTCGCGATCACCATTCTGGCCGGAGGTGCGACCCGCTACCTCTCCAGCCTGACCTTCGCGGAGATGGACGGCGGCGGGGTCAACCAGTCTCCACCGGGCGACGAGCTGCCCCGCCTGAGCGTTCCCGGGCTCAGCGCCCTCGACGGCCTCGAAGACCGGCACTGGTTTCTCGTCAGCGACCTCACCGGCATCCTGCGGGGTGCCCTGACCGAGGTCTCGGCCCTGACCGTGATCGCCGTGGCGATCGTGCCACTGGCCTTCTGGCTGCTGTGGCGGACCGGCTTCGGGCTGCGACTGCGGTCGGTCGGGGAGAACCCCCGGGCGGCGGAATCCCTCGGGGTTGCCGTCTACCGCTTCAAATACTACGGGGTTGTTATTTCTGGCGCTTTGGCTGGACTTGGTGGTGGATTCCTCTCAATCGTCGCGTCGAACATATACCGGGAGGGTCAGACCAACGGTCGGGGCTTCATCGGGCTGGCAGCCATGATTTTTGGAAACTGGCGACCGGGAGGACTGGCGGGCGGGGCCCTGCTGTTCGGCTACACCGACGCCCTTCAGCTGCGGCGGGGCAGCGAGTCCGTGCACGCCCTGCTGCTCGTTGTCGCGGTGTTGTTACTCGCTGTCGCGCTGTGGCAGGCGACGCGCCGGAGGTATCGCCCGGCGGGGCTCGGGCTCGCGCTCGCCGTACTGTCCCTGGTGTGGTTCTTCGCGACAACAACCGTGCCAGTGCCGTTTGTCCAGTTCGCACCTCATCTGACAACACTGGTCGTGCTGGCCCTCGCCGCGCAGCGCCTGCGTCCTCCGGCCGCGGACGGCGTTCCGTACCAGCGAGGAGGCGGTTAGCGCGATGACGGCGACAACGATCGACTGGCCTCGCCTGCGG
>JABDRL010000365.1 GCA_013041765.1 Dactylosporangium sp.
GCCCCGACCGCCCCGACCGCCGAGCCAGCCGTGGCGGCCCTGCCCGCCGTTGCCCTGCCCGCCGTTGCCCTGGCCGCCCCGGCCCTGCGGGGGCGTGCCGACGTGGCCGTTGCCCTGGGCCAGCACGTTCCAGGTGAACGTGGTCTCGGCCGAGCGTCCGAACACGTCGGTGACGGTGATGGTCACCGCAACGGGCGGCCTGGCGTTTCTCGGCGTACCCGTGATCACCCCGGTGGCCGGGTCGATCGACAACCCCGGGGGCAGCCCGCTCAGCCCCGGGCTCCCGGTGTCCCGCACCGCCCAGGCCATGGGGGCCGTGCCGCCCGTCACCTGGAGGCGCAGGACCACCGCCTCGGTCCGGATGCTCGTCTGCGCCCCCGGATTGACCAGCCGGGGCAGATCGTTGACGGTCCAGGTGAAGGAACCCGTGCCCACCAGGCGCGCGGCATCGACGGCCCGCACGGTCACCGGGTACCTGCCGGGGACGGTCGGGGTTCCGGAGACCTGGCCGCTGGAGTCCACCGCCACCCCGGTGGGCAGGCCGAATGCCGACCAGGTCAGCGGCGGGGCGCCCGCGGTGGCCGACAGCACCAGGTTCACCGGGACCGACACCTCGCTGACCTGGTCGGTGGGGCTGGTCACCACCGGTCGGGTGGCCGGACCGGTGTCGAAGACCGGGTCCCCGTCGTCGCTGGCCAGGGTCGCGGTCAGGTACGAGCAGAGGCCGGCGGCGCAGTGCCGGTCCCGCCAGGTCACGGCGACCACGATGCGGAAGAACTCCACCTGCCCGGACACCTGGACCGGGCCGCAGTCCCCGCCGGCCGGCGGCTGCCAGCAGCGACCGACGTACCAGTACTGGTTGTAGGTCAGGTCGCCGACCGGCACGGACCGGGTCGTGGTCGGCAGGGGAGCGGAGGCCCCGGAGGGGAAGGCCGCGGTCGGGTCCCAGGCCTGGCGCATCCCGGCCAGGTACGCCGCGACCCCGGGGACCGGGCTGTTCCACTGGCTGTCGCTGCTGGCCCGGTCCCGTCCGGTGACCACGGACGACCCGTGGATGGCGTGGACGCGGTCCACGGCGTCCTGGGCCAGCTGCCCGGCGACCTGGGTGCCGCCCTGCCGGGCGGTGATGGTGGCGGTGGTGACGAAGAAGGCCGTCAGCGCGGTCATCATCGTGCCGATGAGCGCGATCGCGACAACGACCTCCACCAGGCTGGCGCCGCGGTCGGCGGCTCCGAGGCCCGGGGAGGCATGGTCCCCAGCGGCGTGATCCATCATTCCTCGCCCCAACACGGCCGTACCAGGTGGGCTCCTGCCCTATCGGCACCGACCGGCCGTGGTGTAGCGGCCAGCGGCGGCGCGACCCCCGCGATTTCGAAGAGGCTCAGGTGCCGGGGCCGGCATCCGATGATGCATCCGGGACGCACCGTCGCTGTGGGGGTGAGCGTGGATCAGACCATCCGCCCGCTGCTCGATGCGCTCAAGCGGCGGGGAAGCAACGCGCAGGCCATCGACGACGCCGCCGAGGAAGCCGAGCGTACCGGCAAGTCGATCCGGGCCATCCTGATCAACGACCATATCGTGACCGAGGCGGACCTGACCGCGGCCTCCGCGGAGGTCCACGGGTTCACCAGCATCGACCTGGTCGGGTTCCAGCTCGATCCGGTCGCCGTCGCGAAGATCCCGCTGCCGCTCGTGCTCCGCCACCGGGTACTCGGCCTGGCCATCGACGGCGACGAGATCATGGTCGGGTTGACCGACCCCGGCGACATCGTGGCCCTCGACGACGTGCGGGCGGCCACGGGGCTGACCGTCCGGCCGGTGGTCGTGCCGCGTAGCGAACTCTGGAAGATCATCGAGCGGCTGCAACGGGAGCAGCACGGCCTGGGCGAGGTCGCCGAGCGGTCGCAGCCCGAGGACAACCCCGAGGTGTCCAACCTCACCGCCGTCGGCGAGGACGTGCCGATCGTGCGCTACGTCAACTCGCTGCTGGCCCAGGCCATCCAGAACCGGGCCTCGGACCTGCACCTGGAGCCGACCGAGCACGACATGCGGGTGCGCTACCGCATCGATGGCGTGCTGCACGAGCTGGACACGGTCCCCAAGGCGGTGCAGGCCGCACTCATCTCACGTCTGAAGATCATGTCGAACGTCGACATCACCGAACGCCGGGTGCCGCAGAACGGCCGCATCACCGTGCACATCAACCAGCGCTCGGTCGACCTGCGGACCGCCACCCTGCCCACCGTCTGGGGCGAGAAGGTGGTGCTGCGGGTGCTCGACACCGGGGGCATCGACCTGGACCTGCACAAGCTCGGGTTCACCGACAACAACTACGACCGGTTCGCCGGTTCCTTCCGCAAACCCCACGGCATGGTGCTGGTCACCGGCCCGACCGGCTCCGGCAAGTCGACGACGCTCTACGCGACCCTTGCCGAGATCAACCAGCCCACGACCAACATCATCACCGTCGAGGACCCGGTGGAGTACCGGCTGCCCGGCATCAACCAGATGCAGGTCGACCACAAGGCCGGCCTGACCTTCGCCGCGGTGCTGCCGGCCATCCTGCGGTCGGACCCGGACATCGTGCTCATCGGAGAGATCCGTGACCGGGTGACCGCCCAGCTCGCCGTCGAGGCGGCCCTGACCGGCCACCTCGTGCTGTCGACCCTGCACACCAACGACGCGCCCAGCGCGGTGACCCGACTGATCGAGATGGGCATCGAGCCGTTCCTCGTCGGGTCCTCCGTCGACTGCGTGCTGGCCCAGCGTCTGGCCCGGCGGCTGTGCGACTGGTGCCGCAAGGAATACGCCCCGACCCCCGCGGAACTGGCCGCCGCCCGCTGGCCCACCGCGGAACTGGGTACGCCGGACACGCTGTGGAAGCCGACCGGCTGCCGGTCCTGCGCCGGCACCGGCTACCGGGGACGCCTGGCGCTGCACGAGGTGATGCCGGTCTCCGAGGAGATCGAGAAACTCACCGTCAACCGTGCTGCGGCCCACGACATCCAGCGGGCCGCCCAGCGCGAGGGCATGCCGCCGTTGCGGGTGGACGGGCTGGTCAAGGCCGCAGAGGGGCTGACGTCGGTGCAGGAAGTCCTGCGGGTCGCGGTGTGAGGGGGCCACGGTGGAACTGACGAGGATCGCTGAGTCGGCCGGGGCCACCGGCGAGTGCCCCCCGACCCGGTCGCCGCTGGACACCATGCTGGCGGCCCTGGTCGCGGCGGGCGGCTCCGACCTGCACCTCACCGTCGGGGCGCCGCCGACGGTACGCGTGGACGGGCAACTGCGGTGCGCGCCGGGTGCTCCCCGGCTGGAGCCGGCCGACACCGAGGCATACGCCCGGTCCCTGGTCAACGACCAGCAGTGGGCGGAGTTCGCCCGGGACCACGAGCTGGATCTCGCCTACGACCTCCCGGGCGTCTCCCGGTTCCGGGTGAACCTCTACCGGCAGCGCGGCGCCTGCGGGGCGGCGCTGCGGGCGATCCCGCACGGTATCCGGAGCCTGCACGAACTCGGGGTGCCCGAGACCATCGGGAACTTCGCCGCGCTGCCCCGAGGCCTGGTGCTGGTGACGGGGCCGACCGGGTCGGGCAAGACCACCACCCTCGCGGCCCTGATCGACCTGGCCAACCGCACCCGCAGCGGACACATCGTCACCATCGAGGATCCGATCGAGTTCCTCCACACCCACCAGCGGTGCCTGGTCAACCAGCGCGAGGTGGGCGCGGACACCACCTCGTTCGCGGTGGCCCTCAAACACGCCCTGCGGCAGGACCCGGACATCATCCTCGTCGGCGAGATGCGCGACCTGGAGACCGTCTCCACCGCGATCACCGCGGCCGAGACCGGCCACCTGGTGTTCGCGACCCTGCACACCCCCAGCGCGGCGCAGACCATCGACCGGATCATTGACATCTATCCGCCCCACCAGCAGCACCAGGTCCGCACGCAACTGTCGGTCGCCCTGCAGGGGGTCATCGCTCAGGGCCTGTGCCGGCGGGCCGATGGCCAGGGGCGCATCGCCGTGGTCGAGACCATGCTCGCCACCAATGCCATCCGCAACCTCATCCGGGAGGGCAAGACCCACCAGATCCCCTCGTTCATGCAGTCCGGGGGCGGCGAGGGCATGCTCACCTTCGACCAGCACCTCGCGGCACGGGTCCGGGACCAGCTCATCACCGTCGAGCAGGCGCACGGGCTGTGCCACTCCGCCGATGACTTCGGCCATCTCGTGGGCCGGGCGTGATCGCGATGCCCGCGACCCGCACGTTCGACTACCGCAGCGTTGACAGCGGTGGCAAGCGCACCAAGGGCACCATCGAGGCTCCCACCGAGGCCGCCGCGGTCCACCAGTTGCGCCAGCAGGGCATCGTGCCGCTGTCGATCGTCGAATCCGGCAGCCTGCTCCGCAAGGAGATCCGGATCCCGGGGCTCACCGGCCGGACGACCCTCAAGGACCTGGCCATCTTCGCGCGGCAGTTCGCGACGATGACCGCGTCGGGCATGTCCCTCATGCGGGCGCTGGCGGTGCTGGAGGACCAGACGACCAAGTCCTCCCTGAAACGGGCGATCCACGACACCCGCACCGAGATCGAGGGTGGCGTCGCGCTGTCGGCGGCCCTGGCCAAACACGACCGGATCTTTCCGCAGCTGATGGTCGCGATGATCCATGCGGGGGAGACCGGCGGGTTCCTCGACGAGGCCCTGGAACGCATTGCCACGACCTTCGAGAAGGACGCCACGCTCCGTTCCAAGATCAAGGGTGCGTTGACCTATCCCGTGGTGGTGCTCGGCTTCACCGGCATCCTCATCGGCGCCGTGCTGGTCTTCATCGTTCCGATCTTTGAGCGGATGTTCCACCAGCTCGGTGGCGAGCTGCCGCTGCCGACGCGGATCCTGGTCAGCGCCAGCAACAGCCTGGTCTGGTCGGGCCCGGCACTCCTCATCGGCGGGGTCGTCGGCACCAGCCTGCTGCGCAAGGGCCTGCGCACCAGCCCGGCCCTTCGCCTGGCCGTCGACCGGTTCAAGCTGCGGCTGCCGGTCTTCGGGAAGCTGTTTGCCAAGATCGCTGTCGGTCGCTTCGCCCGCAACCTGGGCACCCTGCTGGGGGTCGGGGTTCCGGTGATGGCAGCCCTGGACGTGGTCGGCGCCACCACCGGCAACGCCGTCGTGGCGCGGGCCATGCGGGATCTCCAGGTCGCCGTGCGCGATGGCCAACCGATGTCCTCCGGCTTCAGCCAGCACGACATCTTCCCCCAGATGGTGATCCAGATGACGCAGGTCGGTGAGGAGAGCGGCCAGTTGAGCCAGATGCTCGACAAGGTCGCCGACTTTTTCGACCGGGAGGTGGACGCCGCGGCCGACTCGCTGACCGCCTCCATCGAACCAATCATGGTGCTGCTCATGGGCGTCGTCGTCGGGTCGATGGTCATTTGTCTGTACCTGCCGCTGTTCACCATCTACCAGAACGTCGAGGGTGCCCAATGAGGACATTCTCTCGGAGCATCACCCAACCCCCAACGAGTCTCGGGAGGCTCACGATGCAGGCCAGATTCCGCAGAATGCGCCAGGAAGCAGCAGGCGGCGACCGCGGCTTCACCCTGATCGAGATGCTGGTGGTCGTAGTGATCATCGGCATTCTCGCCGGGATCGCGATTCCGCTGTACATGAACTACCGTCGGGGCGCGGAGAACAAGTCGTCGGAATCCGACGTGCGCGGGGCCATCAGCGCCGTCGAGCAGTTCTTCACGGAGAACGGCAACGTGTACCCGGTCAACCTCAACGGCACCGTCAGCACGAACCTCACCCTCGCTCTCGCCGCCGGTGGCACCAACCAGACCGCCACCGTTTCCCCCGGCAACCAGCTGTACTACCGCAACCGCGGCACCTACTACGTCATCTGCGGGTGGAACACCGACGCCCGGACGATCTACGTCTACAACAGCTCGACCGGCAGCCCGGTGAGCAAGTCCACCCAGGCGACCCTGGCCACCTGCGCGGCGAACGGCAACTGAGTATCCGGGTGGTGTCCCGATCCGGCCCCTGAGGAAGCGAGGCGACCATGACTACCGCGGTGCTGGTGGCCGTCGGCGTCCTCGGTCTCGTCGTCGGCTCCTTTCTCAACGTCGTGATTGCCCGGGTCCCGGCCGGGGAATCCGTGGTCAGACCGGGCTCGCACTGCCGGTCGTGCCGAGTCGCCATCCCGGCGTACCACAACGTGCCCATCGTGAGCTGGATCGTGCTGCGGGGGCGGTGCCACCGGTGCCGCGCGCCCATCAGCGTGCGGTACCCACTGGTCGAAGCGGCGACGGCGGGGCTGCTGGTGGCCGTCGCCGCCCGCATCGGGGCGACGGCGGCCCTGCCGGCGTTCCTGTATCTCGGGGCCATCACCGTGGCCCTCGCCGTCATCGACGCCGAGGTGCGGCGCCTGCCCGATGCGATCGTGTTGCCGTCCTACCTGGTCGCCGCGACGCTGCTGGTGGCGGCGGGCGTCGGCCAGGCCGACTGGTGGCCGGCGGTCCGCGGGTTCGTGGCCATGGCGGCCCTGCTCGCGGGCTACCTGGCGCTGGCCGTGAGCTACCCGGGCGGCATCGGGTTCGGCGACGTCAAGCTCGCCGGACTGCTCGGGCTCTACCTCGGCTGGCTGGGCTGGAACGCGGTGCTCATCGGCACGTTCGCCGGCTTCCTGCTCGGGGCCGGGGCCGGCGTGGCCATGATGGCCACCGGCCGCGCCGGCCGGCGAACCGCCATAGCGTTCGGCCCGTACATGCTGGCCGGGGCGCTGCTGGCGCTCTTCGCCAGCGGGCCGATCGCCACCTGGTACATATCCATGATCAACCCCACGTTCTGAGGGGAGCCGGCGATGGCCGTCAAGACGGTGATCGGCCTCGACATCGGATCGACCGCGGTACGGGCCTCGGAGACCCAGCGCGGCAAGCACGGCCCGGGCCTCGCCAGCTTCGCGTGGGCGGCGCTGCCCCCGGGGGCCGTCCAGGCCGGCACGATCCAGGACGACCAGGCCGTGGTCGGAGCCCTCAAGCACCTGTGGTCAACGACGAAGTTCCGCAGCCGTCAGGTGATCATTGGCTTCAACCACCGTCAGGTCGTCGTCCGGGACCTGTCGGTGTCGAACCTGCCGGACAAGGAACTGCGCGCCTCGCTGCCGTTCCAGGTGCGCCAGACACTGCCGCTGCCCGTGGAACAGACGCTGCTCGACTTCCACCGGCTGGCCGAGCACGGCAGCGGATCCACCGTCCGCGGCCTGGTGATCGCCGCCCCCAAGGACGCGGTGCTGACGATGGTCCACACGGTCGAGCGGGCCGGGCTGCACGTGGCCGGCGTCGATCTGGCCTCCTTCGCCCTGCTGCGCTCGACCTCCCGGCTGGACGCGACGGTCGAGGCCCTGGTGGACATCGGCGCGGCCAGCACCACCGTCGTGGTCCATGTCGACGGCGAGCCGCTGATCGTGCGGACCATTCCCCGGGGCGGGCGAGAGATCACCGAGAGCGTTGCCAAGCGCCTGGAGATCAGCCCCGAGGATGCCGAGACCGCCAAGTGCGATGTCGGCCTGGGCACCGGCTCCCCGGCGCCGGCCGCCGCCGCGATCGGTGACGCGGTCCGTCCCCTGGTCAACGAGATCCGCAGCTCCTTCGCCTACCTGACCGCCGCGGGACAGCGGACCGGGGTCGCGCGGCTGGTGCTCTCCGGCGGAGGCTCCCTGCTGTCCGGCCTGACCGAGCTGCTCACCGACCATCTGGGGGTCGAGGTCGTGCTGGCCGACCCGATCGCCCGCGTCCGGGGCACAACACCCCGGCCGGCCCTCGAAGCCCTCGAACGATCCCGAGCGGTCGCCGGGGTGTCGATCGGCCTGGCCCTGGGCGCGACGCGGTGAGCGCGCCAGCGGTGACGGCCGAGCCGGCGGAGACCAAGGCCGGGGCCGATCCGGCACTGCGGATTCCCGCGGTCGTCGCCAACCTGCTCCCCACCGAGGTGCTCGACCTGCGCCGCCAGCGCGCGGTGCGCCGGACGGTGCTCGCCGTCCTGGCCGGAGTGATCGTCCTGGTCGCGGCCTGGTACGGCCACGCCCGCTACAGCACGGCCGTCGCCCGCGACCACTTCGACCAGGCGCAGGAGATCACCCAGCGGTTGACCGAGCAGCAGCGGGCGTTCTCCGACGTCATCGAGGCCCAGTCCGAATCCCAAATGATCACCAGACAGCTGGCCGAGGTCCTCGCCGACGACCTGCCCTGGTCCGGCCTGGTGCGGGCACTCCAGGCCGCCGCACCGGACGGGGTACTGGTCACCGGGGCCTTCGGCACCCTGCTGTCCTCCACCGAGACCAGCGCCGGTGGCCCGACCGGCCAGCTGCCCAGTGCCGGCCAGGACCGGCAGATCGGGACCCTGACCGTCACGGCCTCCGGCGGCGACGAGAACGCCTCCGCCGCCTACGTCGACGCCCTCGGCGGGGTACCGGGACTGGCGAACCCCTTCCTCGGCGATGCCACCCGGCAGGACGGGCGGGTGCAGTTCACCGTCCGGCTGGACATCACCAGCGCGGCCCTCGGCGGGCGGTACGCCCCCAGCAGTGCCGAACCCTCAGGAGGTGGCTGAATGGGCAGGCTCCGTCCGGACCGGCTCTGGGCCATCGCGGGTGCCGCCGCGGCCCTGCTGCTGCTTGCCCTGGGCTGGTTCGTCCTGATCGGACCGAAGTACGAGGAGGCCGTGGACGTCCACGACCAGGCATCGGTGGCCGAGACCCAGGTGGGTGTCCTGGAACGCCGCCTCGTGGAACTGCGCCAGCAGAACCGTGACCTCCAGCAGTACCAGGAGCGGCTGACCACCGACCGGCAGGCCCTGCCGACCACCCCGGCCCTGGCGGACTTCCTGCGCCAGTTGCAGGCGGCGGGGAGCGCCACGAGCGTGACGGTCAGCGGCCTCATCGTCGGTGCCCCCAGCACGCTGACCGCCGCGGGGAACCAGGTGTTCTCCCTCCCGATCACGCTGACCGTGGACGGCCGCACCGACGGCCTGACCGGGTTCCTCGACGAGCTTCAGCTGGTACGGCCCAGAGCCGTCCTGATCACCAGCATCAACGCCATTCCCCAGGGGCAGGCTGGGTCATTCACCGACACCGTGACCCTGACGGTGACGTTGCAGGCGTTCGTCGCCTCGGACCTCCCGGCCGACGTCGGGGTCGAGGGGGACGGGACCGCGCCGACCGACCCCGACGGTGCCGGCGAATAGCCGTCGTCGACTGGGCGACCTTGACCTGGCCGGCGGCGCGTGCCCCCGCGGGATACGCTCGGGTCACCAGGCCAACCTCCCACTTCCGAGGTGTGCGATGACTCCGAAACGCTTGCCCGCTCGGGTGCTCGCTGTGACCCTGACCGGGGCCGCGGTGCTGGTCCTGCTCGGTGCCTGCGCGGGTGCTCCGGGCCCCAACAACGTCGCGGAGATCGGCACCGGCCACATCTCTGGCTTCTGGCCGGGGCTCTGGCACGGTCTCATCATGCCGATCACGTTCGTCGTGTCCCTGTTCAACGACGAGATCGGCGTCTACGACGTGCACAACAACGGTGGCTGGTACAACTTCGGGTTCCTGCTCGGTGCCATCATCATTTTCGGTGGTGGCCGCCGCGGCTCCGCGCGTCGTGGCCGCAAACCGGCCTGAGCGGTCGCCGGCCTGAGCGGTCGCCAACCGTCCCGGCCGCCTACTTGCGGATCTCGAACGACACCGGCTCGCTCAGTTTGCTGCCCAGCCGGGCGAGGGCCTGGTAGGTGCCGGGCGGCGCCGGCGTCGAGGACACCTGGCAGGTGTCCGGAGCGATGCGATGGCTGCTCCACGGCACGGTGAACCGCACGCCGACGCCGGCCCCGAAGGTGCGCACATCACTGGCCTGCGGGGCGTCGCAGTCGTCCGATGACCACACGATCGCCGCATCCTGCTGCACCCGCAGCTCCTGCGGCCCGGACCCGATGTCCCGGGAGCACGCCCGCCCGGAGACGTTGACGATGACCAGGCTCAGGGAGAAGGTGCCACCGTAGAAGCCGGGGGAGGGGTCGACCCCGGCGGTCACCGCCAGGTCGTCGTCGGAGCAGGGCGAGGCCGATGGCTGCCGGGGCAGGGTCGCCGGGCCCGGTTCGTCACCGCCGGTGACGTCACTATCGGTGATGTCGGCCGACGGTGGCAGGGGCGTCTCGCCCGGGGCGCCGGTGCTGGGAGACGGCGACGGGGACACCCCGGACCCACCGGACCCGCCGCTGGCAGCGGGCGTGGCTTGGCCGGCCCCGGTCGGAGGGTCAGCGGACGCGGCACACCGGACGACAAGGGGAAGCGTGAGGGCGAGCAGGACGCCCAGGACAAGGGCGCGACGCCGCCAGTAGACCATCGGGGGGAGGTGCCCAACCGTCAGCCGCATGGTTGCACCACCGTACCGGGTACCCACCGGTTGGCCGCAACCGCCGTGCCCCTCTCCACCCGGACGGCTCAGGACCGGCGATGGTGCTCCAACGGCCACTCGGTGCCGACGTTCTTGGCGATGCCCTTGCGGTCGTAGTACCGCTGTAGCCCCCTGGCGTCCTCGGCGAACCACTCGACCTGCGCGAGGTGCAGGTCGGGCAGGCTCATGCCGGCGATGCGGGGATGCCTGGCCGCGATGGCCCGAGCCAGCCCCAGCGTGGCGGTGGCGTCCTCGACGGCATCGTGGGCCTGCCCGAGGGGCACCTGGTAGTAGGCACACAGGTCGGTCAGCGTCTTCTTGCCCCACCAGGCGGGCTCGACCTGCTTGTGCAGCACGAAGGGGTCGATCACCAGGACCCGCGACCAGTCGACGGCGGGCAGCGCGTGGCGGGCGAGTTCCGTCCGCAGCACGGTCATGTCGTAGGAGGCGAAGAACGCCACCAGCGGCACGCCGGCCCGCACGTGGTCGCTCACCGCCGCGCCGAGTTCGCCGAGGGCCTCGGCGGGCTGGCGGCCGTCGCGCTGCACCTCGGCATCGGTGATGTGGTGGCGGGCCGTGGCGTCCGGCGGGATCGGCACGCCGGGATCGATCATCCAGGTCCGCCGGGTCCCGTCGCCGCCGCACAGCGCCGCGGAGATGATCCGGGCGTCCTGGGGCTCCGGCAGCGTGGTCTCCACATCGAACGCCACCAGTGGGCCGTTGTGCCAGCCGTCGTGGGTGCCCGCCGGCGGCGCGACCCGTACCGGCACGCAGTCGTTGTGGTAGGTCTTCCAGGTTCCGGCGTCGTTGACCCGCTGGCCGCTCTGGGCCGGCACCCGGGCATGGCACGAGGCGCAGGTTCCGGCGTACTGATTGATCATTGGTGGCCTCCGCTGGGGGTGTACCGAACACGGTGGACGTCGCGGCCGATGGCTGCGGCACCGGCGCCACTGTAGCGGCGACCCGCGGCGGGGCCTCCGGCTCGTCGGGGTGTCCATCGCGGAAGCGACAACTACCCGACACCACCACGGAACGCGGGCCCGGGTTGACACTCTGGGCGTTCGTCCGAACGGTCGCCGGTGTGCCCGGACGCGGTTCGCGGGGCTAGGCTGAGCCGGTGGTAATGGCGGTTACGGACGCGAGTGTTTCTCGACGAGGGGAGGCTGCTGGGGCCGGGCTGTCGGACCCGACCGGCAGCCGATGGGTGCGCATCGGTCACTCGTGGAATCTGGACGCCAGGGTGGCCGGGATCGCGGCGACCCAGCAGGCGCTGGCGGTGCCGGAGCCGAAACTCCTGATGGTGTTCGCATCCTTTCGCTACAACCTGCCGGAGCTGCTGGCCGGCCTGGGCGAGGTCGCCGGGGACGTTCCGGTCATCGGCTGCTCGACCGCCGGTGAGATCGGCCCCGGGCCGATCGCGGGCAGCGGCGTGGTCGTGGTGTGCCTCGGCGGTGACTTTTCGATCACCACCTCCTGCGCCTCCGGCCTGCGGACCCAGCCGCGCGGCGTCGGCGAGGCCGTCGCCTCCGGGCTGCTGCCGCTGCCACCGGCCAGGTACCGGTTCGTGCTGATGCTCACCGACGCGCTGGCCGGCGATCAGCAGGAGATGATCCGGGGTGCCTACGGGCTGCTCGGAGCCACCGTCCCGATCCTCGGTGGCGGCGCCGGCGACAACATGCGCATGGAGACCTCATACCAGATCTACAACGGACAGATCATGCAGAACGCCGTGATCGCGGCGGCGGTCGGCACCAACAGCCCCGTCGGTCTGTCCATCCGGCACGGTTGGCACCGCCAGGGAGAGGCCATGGTGGTCACCTCGAGTTCCGGCTCTCGCGTGTACACACTCGACGACCATCCGGCGCTGGACCTCTATCTCCGCCGGCACGACGCACCCCCCGGCGTCGACGCCGACCCTGCGGCCTTCGCGGCCTTCGCCATCACCCGCCCGCTCGCGGTCGCCCGGCGCGGTGACGTCGCCGTTCGCCACGTGCTGGGCGCCGACCCGGTACGCCGCACACTGAGCTGCGCCGGAGGCGTGCCCAATGGGGCGACCGTCTGGCTGGCGACCGGCGACGTGGCCTCGACCATCGCCGCCGCAGACGCGGCCTGCGCCGACGCCACCCGGCAGCTGTTGGAAATACCGACGCTGGCGCTGCTAGTGTTTGACTGCGCCGGCAGGCGGGCCGTGCTGGGCGATGCGGGGGTAGTCGCCGAACGGCAGGTCATGTGCCACCGAGCGGGTGCTGCTCCGTTGGCAGGGTTCTATACCTACGGTGAGATCGCTCGGACGAGAGGCGTCCATGCATTTCATAACCAGACAATCGTTGCACTCGCCCTGAGCTGACCTATGACGGCGGAGATGGCATCCAGCTCGTGGAGCACGTCGCAACTCGTCGAGTTTCTGGCTGTGCTCTCGGACCAGGACGATGAGGCCAATACCCTGCGGGCCGCAGTCGAACGGGTGCTGGAATCGCTGGACGCCGAGGTCGGTGTCCTGCTCAGCCGCAGGCCGGTGCCGACGGTCGTGGGGCTGCAACCAGGAGACCCGCAGATCGAGACCGTCGTCGAGGCGGCGAAGCGGGACAACAGCGTGCTGACCCTCCCGGGGCTCGGTGTCTGCCGGGCCGCGGTGGTCATGCTCGACCTCGGCCACGAGACGCTGCGGCTGTTCGTCGTCCGCGCCGGGTTTGACGAGTTCGTGCCCGACGAGATGCTGCTGCTGCGGGGCATGGCGTGGGTGCTGCACCTGGCCCTGCGGCCGTTGCGGATGCTGGTGTCCCTCAACGAGCAGCAGGGGGTGCTGGAACGGGTCTCCCGGGTGCAGCGGGCCATCGCCAACCGCGCCCCCCTGCCGGAGGTGTTCGACGCCGTCACCGAGGGCGCCCTGGGCCTGTTCGGTTGCGAACTCGCCATGCTGTACCTCGCCGAGCAGGGCATCCTGATGCTGGCCTCGGTCAGCGTGGTCGACCCCAAGTACCGGCCGCCGGAATGGCCGGTGCAACTGCGGTCCAGCATCGGCCGAGCCGCCTACTCCCAGAGCCGGCTGGTGCGCACCGACGACTACCCCCGCTCGACCTTCGCCAACCCCCACCTGGTCTCGCTGGGCTGCGAGGCGGCCATGGCCGCGCCCGTGCGGGAGAACGGCGCCGTCGTCGGCTGCCTGGTCACCATGGTGTTCCGGCCGGGGTGCCCGTTCACCGACGTCCAAGAGCAGACCATGCTGACCTTCGCCGACCAGATCAGCACCGCCCTGTCGGACGCCAAGACCCTGGCCACCGCCCAGCACGCGATTCGGGACTCGGTCACCGGGCTGCCCAACCGGGTCTTCTTCCTCGACCGGCTGGAACAGGCCATCGCCCGGGGCCTGCGGGCGTACGTGCTGTTTCTCGACCTCGACCGGTTCAAGTACGTCAACGACACCCTGGGCCACATGGCAGGAGACGACCTGCTGCGGCAGGTCGGGCGGCGGCTGCGCGAATGCCTGCACAGCGGTGACTGCCTCGCCCGGTTCGGCGGCGACGAGTTCGCCGTGCTCGTTGAGGACGGCGAGTACCTCGATCTGCTGAAGCTCGGGAGCAGGCTGCTCATCGCGGCCCAGGCGCCCTACCTGCTCGACGGCAACCAGGTCAACGTCGGCGCCAGCATCGGCATCGCCGTCTCCCAGAAGGGCTCCGCGGCCGGGGACGTGCTGCGCGACGCCGACACCGCGATGTACCGGGCCAAGCACGCCGGCGGCGACCGGCTGGTGGTCTTCGAGCAACGCATGCACACCGTCCTGGTCCAGCGGGCCAGCCTGGAGACCGACCTGCGCCACGCGATCGAGCGAGGTGAGCTGTTCCCGCTGTTCCAGCCGATCTGCGAGCTGCAGGACGGCACGGTCGCCGCCGCGGAGGCCCTCGTGCGCTGGCGGCACCCGACCCGGGGCATGATCGGTCCGGGCGAGTTCGTGCCCCTGGCCGAGGAGACCGGGCTGATCGTCCCGATCGGGCGGCAGATCCTGCGTAACGCCTGCGAGCAAGCGGTCACCTGGCCGGTCCCTACCGACGGCACGGCGCCGCTCGGCGTCTCGGTCAACCTGTCGGCGCAGCAGCTGTACGATCCGTATCTGGTGGCCGACGTCCGGCACACGCTGAGCGCCACCGGGCTCGATCCGGCCCGGCTCCTGCTGGAGATCACGGAGAGCACTCTGATCAGCGACGCGGCCAGCGTCGTCGATCGGCTTCGGCAGATCAAGGACATCGGGGTCCGGCTGGCCATCGACGACTTCGGCACGGGCTACTCGTCACTGTCGTATCTGCGACGCTTCCCGGTGGACACCATCAAGATCGATCGGTCCTTCGTCGAGGGGATCGCCGCCGGCTGGCAGGGCCGGGCCTTCCTGCACACCATCGTCCGGCTGGCGGACACCCTGTCGATGACCGCGGTCGGGGAGGGCATCGAGACCGAGGAGCAGTTGTGCGCGCTCCGCATGCTGGGCTGCGATTTCGGCCAGGGTTTCCTGTTCGCCCGGCCGATGACCTCGGCGGAGTTCAGCCGGAGTCTCCGCCCCCCGGCGCCGGTACCCTGCCTGTGCGAGTCCGCCGAGGCCGGGCGATCTGCGGGCTGCGCGGATCCCACGCACGCGGCGTCCGTCCAGCACCCGTAGCCGTGGTCCCAGCGCCGGGCCGGGATCGCCGGTCAGCCATGGCGGCTGTTTTGTCGAATGGGGGACTATGCCCCTGAGCGGGTATGCTGCCGTCGATGTCCAGTTCTTCGACCTTGATCGCCCAACGGTATCGGCTGATACGGCAACTCGGCAGCGGCGGGATGGGCCGGGTCTGGCTGGCGCAGGATGTGAAGCTCGACCGGCAGGTCGCGGTCAAGGAGATTATCCCGCCCAAGGGTCTGACCGAACGCGAGCGTACCGAGATCCAGCTGCGGACGTTGCGGGAGGCGAGAACCGCGGCCAGTCTCAGTCACCCCAACGTGGTACGCGTGTTCGACACGATGAATATTGACGACCAGCCATGGATCGTCATGGAGTACGTGCCGTCCCGGTCCCTGCAAGAGGTGATCGACACGGACGGCCCACTACCGTCGGTGCGGGTCGCGGAGATCGGCATGGCCGTTCTCGCGGCCCTGCGTACCGCACACAAGGCGGGAGTGCTGCACCGCGACGTCAAGCCGGGCAATGTGCTGCTGGCCGACGACGGCCGGGTGGTCCTCACCGACTTCGGGCTGGCCACCTTCGACGGCGATCCCCAGGTGACCCGGACCGGGCTGATTCTCGGCTCGCCGCAGTACATCTCGCCGGAGCGCGCCACCGAGGGCACATCCCTGCCCGAATCGGACCTGTGGTCGTTCGGCGCGACGCTGTACGCCGCCGTGGAGGGACGCGCTCCGTACGCCAGAGCGAACGCCCTGGCCACCCTGACGGCCCTGGTGACGGAGGACCTCGATCCGGCACCGAACGCCGGGCGGCTGCAACCGGTGCTGGACGCCCTGCTGCGCCGGGACCCGGCGGCGCGGCTGTCCCCGGCGGCCGTCGAGCGGCTGCTGCGCCGGGCGGTGCCCAAGGTGCCGCCCCAGCCCGGGCC